>JBAYRO010000013.1:0-52071 GCA_041676645.1 Burkholderiaceae bacterium
GCGAGCCACCGCCGGCTTCTATTTCGGTCGACGGCCGGTCTCGGCCCGGGTTGCGGCCCAGCGCGCCTCGTCCCACTCCTGCATCGCGACGGCACTCGGGCCGGCCGCACCCTGCAGCCACTTGCCGCCATCAATCACGACAGCCTCGCCGGTGATGTAGCCGGCCTGCGGCGACACGAGGAAGGCGGCGAGGTCGGCAAGCTCGTCGAGGCGCCCCGTGCGACGCAGGGCGATGTCCTCGTCACCCTGCGCGCCGGCCAGGGTCGAGGGCGCGAGCTGGCCGCTGGCGCCCGGTGTCGGGAACGAGCCCGGCGCGATGCCGACGAGCCGGATCCCCTTCGGCCCCCACTCCACCGCGAGGCTGCGGATCATCGACAGCACGCCGGCCTTGGCCACCGCCGAGGGCATCTTGAAAGGCGCCCCGACCAGCGCCGACTGGGTCAGGATGCACAGCACATTGCCGGGCCGGCCGGCCGCGATCCAGCGCCGGCCGGCCGCCATCGTGCAGTACGCGCCCCCCTTGAGGACGATGTCGACGACGGCATCGAATGCCCGCGGGCTCAGCGTCTCGCTGCGGGCGAGGAAGTTGCCGGCGGCGTTGTTGACCAGGGTATCGAGCGGACCTTTCTCCCAGATGCGATCGAAGCAGGCGTCGACCGCGGCCGCGTCGCGCACATCGCAGGCATGCGTCTCGACCGCGACGCCATGAGCTGCCTCGATCTCGCGCGCGGCGGCGGCGAGCACTTCGGCGCGCCGACCGAGAATTACCGGCTGCGCGCCGAGCGCCGCGAAGCGCTCGACCATCGCCCGGCCCAGGCCGGTGCCGCCACCGGTGACGAGGATGCGCTGGCCCGCCAGCAGGTTGTCGCGAAACATGTTCAGTCTCCCTGCGGTCGCAAGCGCAGCAAGGCATCGACCGCCGACGCACCCCCGCCGGCCGGATGGACGAATACCGGATTGATCTCGATCTCGCCGATGCGACCGGCGGCCGCGGCGCCGAGCACCGACAGGCGATGCACCAGTTCGACGAAGGCGTCGACGTCGGCCGCCGGCGCGCCGCGCACACCGTCGAGCAGCGGGCGCATGCGCAGGGAGTCGACGAGCCGGCGCGCCTCGGCGGCATCGACCGGCGCCGGGGCGAAGGCGGTGTCGCGCAGGACCTCGGTATGGATGCCGCCGGCGCCGACCATCAGCAGGGGACCGAGGTCGGCGTCTTGGATGATGCCGGCGATCATCTCGATGCCCGGTGCCGCCATCGCCTGCACCAGCACGCCCTGCACCGGCGAATCCGACGCCAGGCGGTCGCCGACCTCCCGCAGTTCACGATAGCCCTGGCGCAGCGCGTCGGCATCGACAACACCGAGCCGGATCGCACCGGCTTCGGTCTTGTGCGGCAGGCCCGACGACTGCAGCTTGAGCGCCACCGGTGCGCCGATCGCCTCGAAAGCCGCCAGCGCCTCTTCCTCGGTCGTGACGAGCCGTCCCGCCGGGCCACCGATGCCAGCCGCTTCGAGCAGCACCCGGCTGTCGTGCTCCGTGAGCACCGCGCCGGGCGCGTGCGCAGCGAGCAGGGGAGCGATCGTCTCACGCATCGCCGCGACTTCCGCGTCCGGCGTCTCGCGCCGAGCGAAGCGTTCACGGAAGCGCGCCCAGTCGACCAGGCCGCGCAGGCCGCGGGCACAGCCGTCGATCGTCGAGTAGACCGCACTGCCGGCACGGGCGGCGAAGTCGCGCATGAAGTCCGACGGCGGCGTGTACGAATAGAACACCACCGGCTTGCCCGAGCGGGCGATCGCGGCACGGATCCGTTCGAGGTCGTAGGGATTGCGCTTGACCAGCGACAGCGGCGATACCAGCACCACCATGTCGATGTCCGGGCAGGCGACGACTTCGTCGAGCACATCGTTGACGACCACCAGGGCCTGCGCGGTGATGTCGACCGGGTTGCCGGCCGAACCATACGACGGCAGATGGGCGAGCACGCGTCGCTGGGTGTCGGCATCGAGCTCCGGCAGCTGCAGGCCTTCGGCGGCAAGCGCGTCGGCGAGCCAAGAACCCGAGCCGCCGGAGGCGGTAATGACCGCGACCCGGTCACCGGCGGGCAGCACCGGCATCGCGAAGGCCGCCGCATGGTCGAGCATGTGCTCGACCTCGTGGGCGCGGATCACGCCGTAGTGCGCGAAGAGCGCGTCGAAGGCGGCGTCCGACCCGGTCAGGCTGGCGGTATGCGAGATCGCCGCGCGCTGCGCCGCCGGCGAGCGACCCACCTTGGCGACGATCAGCGGCTTGCCGAGCTCGGCGGCGCGCCGCGCGAAGGGCGCCAGCCGCGCGCCATCGCGCACGCCTTCGAGGAAGAGCAGCATCTGGCGTACCCCAGGGTCCTCGACCAGGAACTCGGCGAAGTCGAGCACGCCGAGGTCGGCCTCGTTGCCGGTGCCGACCACGAAGTCGCCGCCGATGCGCCGGCGCAGCGCGCGGTTGTAGATCGAGAAACCGAGTCCGCCACTCTGCGAGACGATCGCGATGCCGCCGGGCAGTTCCCGCGGCTCCAGGCCCTGCGCCGCCTCCTCGGTGTCGATCGCCTGGCTGAAGGTCGCCGCCACCCGGCCGCGGGCATTGAAGTAGCCCATCGCATTGGGCCCGCCGATGCGCATCCCGCTCTCGCGCGCGATGCGGGTGATCTCGGCCTGGGCCGCGACCATCTCGCCGCCCTCCTCCGCGAAACCCGAGGTGAAGACGATCGCGCCACGCACCCCGGCCGCCGCGCATTCGCGCAGCACGCCGACCACCGCCCGCGCCGGCACCGCGACGAGAGCGAGATCGACCGGATCGCCGGGAATCGCATCGATGCTGGGCACCGCCGCCAGGCCCTGGATCTCGGCATGCGAAGGAGTGACGGGGATGATCTCGCCATCGAAGCCGTGCTGGCGCAGGAGCACGATGAAGCGCCCCCGGATCCGCGCCGTATCGTTGCTCGCGCCGATGACGGCGATGCGCCGCGGAAAGAAGAAGCCCCGCAAAACAGAAATGGGGTCAGACACGATTTCTGAAATCGTGTCTGACCCCATTTCTGTTTCTAGATGTCGACGATCGTCGGCCATAGTGCATCGGCGCCGAGCCGTGCGACCTCGCGACCCAGCCGCTGCTGCCAGTACGTCTCGCCGCCGAATTCATCGCGCCAGGACCAGAGCCGGCGCGTCTGGTAGTGCAGCGAATGCTCGCGGGTGAAGCCGATCGCGCCGAGCACCTGGTGCACCGTCTCGGCGCCGCGGCCGGCGGCCTCCCCGGTACGCGACTTCGCGATCGCGACACGCAGGGCCGACGGCATCGCCGCATCGGCCTCGATCGCCTGGTCGGCCGCCGCGCGGGCGGTCGCGACATGGCCGGCCATCATCGCCAGCATGTGCTGGACCGCCTGGAACTTCGCGATCGGCCGGCCGAACTGGATCCGCTCGCCGGAATAGCGCAGGGCGATGTCCATTGCCGCCTCGAGCGCGCCCGCCATCTGCATGCTGCGCGCGAGCGCGCCCTCGAGCAGGATGCGCTCGGCGGCGCCCGGCATCGGCGCGAGCGCCACGACACGCGCCGCATCGAGCGCCACCGCGCAGCGCGGCTCGCTCGCGAGATTGGCCGCGCTCTCGCCCACCGCATTGCCGATCGCCGCCAGCACGAGGAAGCTCTCCGCGCCGTCGACCGCAGCCAGCACCGCATGGGAGCAGTCGCGCGCCCAGGGCACCCGCTCCGCGGTGCCCACCAGGCTTTCCTGTTCGTCCTCGCGCGACAGCGCCACCGGCGTCGCCCCCGGCGCGGCGCTCGCGAGCGTGAGCGGTCCATCGGGCAGGGCGATGCCGGCCTCGGCCAGCAGGCGCCCGGCCACCAGGGTCTCGGCGAGCGGCACCGGCAGCGCATGGTAGGCGCTGCGGCGCAGCGCCAGCATGGCATCGGCCACCGACAGTCCCGCGCCCCCGGCATCCTCATGCAGCCAGGCGCGCGGCAGGCCGACATCCTCGAGCGCGGCCCAGAGTTCGACCGGAAACTCGCCGCGCTCGGCCGCCTCGCGCACCGCGCGCGTCGCGTGGTCCTCGGCGATCCGATCCACCGTGCGCAGCAAGGTATCGGTCAGGTTCGCATCTTCACTCATCTCGTTGATCTCGCATTCAGCTTGTCGGTCATCAGCGCATTCCCAGTCCGCGGGCAATCATGCCCCGCAGGATTTCCCGGGTGCCGCCACGGATCGTGAACGAGGGTGAGCGCAGCATCGCGCTGCCGAGCAGTTCGTCGAACCCTGTGCCGGGCCCGAGACTGGGCTCGGTCGGCAGGATGCGGCGAATCACCTCGGGAATCTCGCGCTCGAATCCCGTGCCGACATCCTTCACCAGCGCGGCAGCGGTCGCCGGATTCTCGCCCCGGTCGATGCGCCCGGCGATCGAGCTCGACATCCGTCGCAGGGTCGCCAGGTGCGCCACCAGGCGGCCGATCTCCTCGGCCTGGCGATCGTCGGGCGTATCGCCCACCCGGCGGATCGTCTCGCGCAGCAGCTGGTAGGTCGACATGAAGCGGTCGGGCCCGCTGCGCTCGAAGGCCAGTTCGCCGGTGACCATCTTCCAGCCAGCGCCGACTTCGCCGAGCACCATGTCGTCGGGCACGAAGTAGCCGTCGAACACCACCTCGTTGAAGTCATGCCCGCCGTACAGGTTGAGGATCGGCCGGATCGTGACCCCGGCCGCCTTCATGTCGCAGATGAACTGCGTCATGCCGGCATGGCGATCCTCGGACTTCGGCGCGCTGCGCGCCAGCACGATGCCGTAGTGGGCCCGATGAGCATTGCTGGTCCAGACCTTGGTGCCGGTGATCTTCCAGCCGCCCTCGACCTTCTCGGCGCGGCTGCGCACCGCGGCCAGGTCGGAACCGGAATCGGGCTCGCTCATGCCGATGCAGAAGAAGCACTCGCCGCGGGCGATGCGCGGCAGGATCTCGCTGCGCGCCCGCTCGCTGCCATGGCGCAGGATCTGCGGCCCGCTCTGGCGGTCGGCCACCCAGTGGGCGCCGACCGGCGCGCCCCCGGCCAGCAGCTCCTCGACTACCACGTAGCGCTCGAGCATCGAACGCTCCGCGCCGCCGTACTCCTTCGGCCAGCTCATGCCGATCCAGCCGCGCTCGCCGAGCTTGCGACTGAAATCGGGGTCGAAGGTATTCCAGGAATTGCGCTGCGGCCTGAAGGCCCCGGCGGCAACCTCCGCCGCGATCAGTTCGCGGACTTCCTCGCGCAGGGCCGGAACCGAGTCGGGCATCCGGACCGGCTCGAAGTCGAATTCGCGCATCGAGTGTCTCCAGGAGAAGGGTTGCGCAAGCCTACGCCACGCGAGGTGATCTTTGAAGCCCGGAATGCATGCCGGCTGGCCAGGCGGCACAATGCGGAGTGCGAGAAGGATCGCCGCATCGTTGCGCCGGCCCCCGGAACCAGGAGTCAGTCCATGTCAGAACCCGTGCTCTATGAACAGGATGGTCGCGTCGTCACCCTGACGCTGAACGAACCGGAAACCCGCAATGCGCTTTCCGACGAGATCATCGAGGCCCTGGTGGCCGCCGTCGATCGCATCAATGCCGATCTCGGCGTGGGCTGCGTCATCATCACCGGCGCCGGCGAGGGATTCTCCTCGGGCGGCAACGTCAAGGACATGCGCGAGCGCACCGGCCTGTTCGGCGGCGTGCCCACGCAGGCGCGCCGCGGCTATGTCTACGGCATCCAGCGCATCCCGATGGCGATGTACTCGCTCGAAGCCCCGGCGATCGCGGCGGTCAATGGCGCCGCGGTGGGCGCGGGCTGCGATCTCACCACCATGTGCGATATCCGGATCGCCAACCGCAAGGCGCGGTTCGCCGAGAGTTTCCTGCGGGTCGGCCTCGTCTCGGGTGACGGCGGCGCCTGGTTCCTGCCGCGCGCCGTCGGCATGTCGAAGGCCGCCGAGATGACCTTCACCGGCGACTTCCTCGATGCCGAGGAGGCGCTGGCCTGCGGCCTGGTGTCGCGGGTGGTCGACGACGACCAGCTCATGCCCACCGCCCGCAAGCTGGCCGAGAAGATCGCCCGCCAGCCGGTGCATTCGCTGCGCCTGACCAAGCGGCTGCTGCGCGAGTCGCAGCATGTGCCCCTGCATACCGCGCTGGAGATGGCGGCGTCGATGCAGGCGCTGGCGCAGAGCACCCACGACCAGCACGAGGCGGTGCTCGCCTTCCTGGAGAAGCGCAAACCGGAGTTCGAGGATCGCTGAGACTCCAGTCAGGCTCCCGGCACCTCCAGCGTCACCCCCACCCGGGCGGCGGCATTGCGGATATGCGCGCGCATCGCCTTGCGCGCCGCCTTCGGCGAGCCGGTCGCGATGGCCTCGACGATGAGCTCATGCTCGCGGATCGGCTCGCGGACCCGGGCCGGATCCGAGAAGGGCAGGCGCCGGCTGTGGTCGACGACCTCGGCGACGCTCTCGGACAGGTCGCGCAGCATCGGGCTGCCGGCGATCTCGACGATGCAGACATGGAAGGCGTGGTCGGCATCGGAAGCCCGCAGCAGGTCGCCGGCATCGGCCGCGGCGCGCATCTGCTCGATCGTCGCGCGCAGTCGGGCGATGCCGCCCGGGGTGATGACGCTGGCCGCCAGTGCCACGGCCAGCTCCTCGAGTTCGTTGCGCACCATGTAGACGTCGCGCAGCGCATAGCGATCCTGGAAGCGCCAGCGGCCGCGGGCGCCCAGCGACCGGCTCTCGCCGGGACGATTGATGAACACCCCCCGCCCCGGCTCGCTGCGCAGCAGCCCGAGGCTCTCGAGCATCGCGATCGCCTCGCGCAGCGAGGCCCTGCTGACGCCGAGCTCGATGGCCAGTTCGCGTTGCCCGGGCAGCCGCCCCGTGGCGCGCCAGTCCCGGCCCCGTATCCGGCGCTGCAACTTCCTGGCGATCTGCTCGGTGGTGTTCATTCGCTCTGTTTCCCGATCCTGGAACCCTGGTCCGCTGCGGTCCGACCCGATTGACAGGATGCCGCGGCGGCGGCACGATGTCCGCCAACTGGTCTGACCGGTTGAACCGGCAGCAGAAAACACGGAGACAACTATAGCCGAGCCCACTTCCGGCTCGGTGATGGATCCCTCGAGCAGCCGAGCCCCGCGTGGACGACATCCTTGAACGCTTCGAGCGCGCCATGGACAGCATGGCCGGAATCGGTCGATATCCCTTCGACCGGCGCGAGGCATGGCTCGAGCGGCTGCGAATCAATCTTCCCGAACTGGCCGCATTCGAACGACTGCGGCCCGAAACGGAGATCGGCCTGCTCGGCCCGCCAGCGAGCATCGTTCAGCCCGGCGGCGAGCCGGTCGCCGACGATGCCGATGGCGCCGCTGCGATCGCCCGCGACTGCCGCGCCCGCCCGGAGCAGGCCGCTGCGCCCGCGCTGGCCGCGCTGGAGTTCGCGCGACGCAACGCGCATCTCAATGCCTTCATCAGCCTGGCCGACGCGGCGGCGATCGAAGCCGCCGCGACGTGGGCGCGGGGCGCCCTGCGCGACGGCGCCCCCATGCCGCTGATGGGCGTGCCGGTGGCCGTCAAGGACCTGATGCAGGTCGCCGGCCTGCCCCAGACCAACGGCAGCGGCGGACCGGAGCCGGCAACGGCCGACCGGGATGCGCTCGCCGTCGCCCGCCTGCGCGAGGCCGGCGCCATCTTCGTCGGCATGGCCAACC
The DNA here is from genome assembly GCA_041676645.1 of Burkholderiaceae bacterium. Classification (GTDB taxonomy): domain Bacteria; phylum Pseudomonadota; class Gammaproteobacteria; order Burkholderiales; family Burkholderiaceae_E; genus JAMLIN01. The sequence continues at coordinate 7,730 of JBAYRO010000013.1, forward strand.
TGCACGAACTGGCCTACGGCATCACCAGCCGGAATCCGCACTACGGCGCGGTCGTCAATCCACGTCATCCGGACCGTACCCCCGGCGGCTCGAGCGGCGGCTCGGCGGCGGCGGTGGCGGCCGGCATCGTCCGGCTTGCGATCGGCACCGATACCGCCGGCTCGATCCGGCTGCCGGCCGCCTGCTGCGGCGTGGTCGGCTTCAAGCCGAGCTTCGACGCGATTCCGCGCGATGGCTCGCAGGCGCTCGGCACCAGCCTCGACCATCTCGGCCCGATCACCGCCAACGTCGCCGATGCCGCCCTGATGTTCTCGGTGATGGCGGGCCAGCCCGCCCGTACGGCGCGCCGACTACCGCTGGCCGGCCTGCGGATCGGGGTGCCGACCCGCCACTTCTTCGATCCGGTCGCGCCGGATGTCGATCGTGCGGTCCGCGCCGCCCTCGAGCGCATGCGCGAGGACGGCGCCCGGCTCGTGCCGGTCGAGCTGCCGGGCATCGAATCCGCCGCGGCCCTGCAGCTCATGAGCCTGTGCGCCGAAGCGACCGACCTGCACTGGGCGCGCCTGGTGGAACGGCCCGAGACCCTCGGCCCCGATGTCCGGGTGCGCCTCGAGATCGGCCAGTTCCTGCCGGCGACCTGGTACACCCGCGCGCAACGCGGCCGGGCCGCGCTCGCGGCGATGTTCGCGACAACGATGCAGCAGGTGGATGTGCTGGTCACGCCCACATTGCGCGTCGAGCCGCCCCGCCAGGGGGCCGCCAGCGCCCGCATCGACGGGCGCGACATACCGCTGCATACCGCGCTGACATCGCTGACCATGCCCTTCAACCTGACCGGCATGCCGGCGCTGACCCTGCCCTGTGGCCGGGGCGACGAGGGCCTGCCGATAGGAATACAGATCGCCGGACACAACGGCGACGACTGGCGCGTGCTGGACACCGGCGCGCGGCTCGAAGACCTGCTTGACCAGGCAAACTGAGGCAGAAAAAATGGGGTCAGACACCATTTACTCATAAATGGTGTCTGACCCCATTTTTCGGATCATTTTTCGGATCAGTCGTCCGCCTGGCCAGCGGCCCCGGGCGCCGGCGACAGCTTCCGGATCTCGCCACGAAGCCACCACAACAAGGCGATGCCGGGCAGCGCAGTAAGCACGGTGAACAGGTAGAAGCTCGGCCAGCCGATGGCGGCGACCAGCACGCCAGAGGCGGGCCCGACATAGACCCGGCCCACCGAGGCGAGCGCGGAGAGCAGCGCGTACTGCGCTGCCGAGAAGCGCCGGTCGGTCAGCGCCATCAGGAAGGCCACGAAGGCGGCGGTGCCCATCCCGCCGCACAGGTTCTCGATGCCCACGGCGATCGCCATCAGGGTGAGATCCTGTGGCAGCACCGCGAGCACCCAGTAGCCGAAGTTCGAGACCGCCTGGGCGATGCCGAACACCATCAGCGCGTTGTAGAGCGAGCGCCTGGCCAGCCAGGCGCCGCCCAGCAGCGCGCCGACGATGGTGGCCGACAGGCCCATCACCTTGTTCACCGAACCGACCTCGCTCGCCGAGAAGCCGACGCCGCGGATCAGGAAGGTGGTGGTCAGGCTGCCGGCGAAGGCGTCGCCCAGCTTGTAGAGCACGATCAGCGCAAGCAGCCAGATCGCCTTGCGTCGGTCGAAGAAGGCATCCCAGGGATCGACGAAGGACGGAAACCCGACCGCGCGCGCCGCCCACAACGCGCTCGCGAAGGCGGCCACCAGCGCCACCGTGTTCCAGGCGAGCATGCCGAAGCGTCCGGCCTCCAGGGCTTCCAGCGGCATCAGCCGCGTCAGCATCCAGACCGCGATGCCGGCCCCCAGCATCGCGACGAAGCCGGCCAGTTCGCGCCGCACCGGCGCGCGTTCGACATCGACCTCGGGCACCCGGGGCGTGAACACCGTGACCAGGGCGATCAGCACGAAGAGCGCGCCCATCGCCTGGAAGGCCCCCGGCCAGCCCAGCCACTGGTCGGCGAGGATCAGCGCAAGCCCGCCCGAGACCAGCATCGCGATCCGGTAGCCGAAGACCGACACCGCCGCGCCGGCGCCGCGCTCGGCCGGCGCCAGCAGGTCGCTGCGATAGGCATCGAACACCACGTCCTGCGAAGCCGACAGGAAGGCAATCGCCACCGCGCAGCCGGCCATCGCCCAGATCTGCCGGGCCGGGTCGAAGGTCGCCATCAGGAAGCAGGCCAGCGCCAGGCCCAGCTGGGTAATGACCAGCCAGCCGCGGCGCCGGCCGAGGAAGGGAGGCTCGAAGCGGTCGAGCAGCGGCGCCCAGACGAACTTGAAGGTATAGGGCAGTCCCGCCAGCGCGAAGAAGCCGATAGTGGTGACGTCGATGCCGTCGATCGTCAGCCAGGCCTGCAGGGTGCCGGTGGACAGCGCGAGCGGCAGGCCGCTGGCGAAGCCGAGCGCGAGCATCGCCGCCATCCGCACATTGGCGAAGACATCGAAGACCGGGTGTCGCTTGCGCTCGGCGGCGTCCATGGGCGGCAAGTGTAACCGGCGAGCACCGCGCGGACCGCTGCCGGACGACTCCGGGTCGCCGGACCCCGGCGGACGGTCGCTCAGCCCATCGCCGCGCCGTCGATCGGCTGGACCATCCGGCAGGGATTGCCGGCGGCGAAGACATCCGCTGGAATGTCGCGGGTCACCACGCTGCCGGCGCCGATCACCGCGCGATCGCCGATCGTCACGCCCGGACAGACGATCGCGCCGCCCCCGATCCAGACATCGTCGCCGATGGCGACCGGCCGGCCGGATTCGAGCCCCTTGCGCCGCTCGCTCGCCGACATCGGATGCGTCACGGCGTAGACATGCACGCCGGGCCCGAAGAGCACCCGGGAGCCGATTCGCACCGGCGCGACATCCAGGATGACGCAGTCGAAATTGAAGAAGACATCGTCGCCCAGGTGGATGTTGCTGCCGTAGTCGCAGAAGAACGGCGGCTCGATCGCGATGCGGGCACCGCTGTCCGGGACCAGGCGGCGGATCAGTGCCGCGCGCCGGTCGACCTCGTCGCTGCGGGAATCGTTGTATTCGCGGGTGAGTTCACGCGCCCGCCGACGCTCGGCGAGCAGTTGCGGATCGGCGGGATCGTAGGCTTCGCCGACGAGCATCCGCTCCTTCTGGGTTCTCACGGATTCTCCCCGAACAAGGGCGGCGCGGTATCCGCCATGACTTCGGGCGCCAGGTCCGACGACGGCTCCGGCCCCTCCGCCGGCACCGGTCGCTCGCCGATCTGCTGGCGCCACATGGCGTAGTACAGTCCGCCGGCGGCCACCAGCGCCTGGTGCGAGCCCGACTCCACGATGCGGCCGCGCTCGAGCACATGGATCGTGTCGGCATGCATCACCGTCGAGAGCCGGTGCGCGATCAGGATCGTGATCCGGTTGCGCCGGCTCGAGAGCTCGCGCACCGTGTCGCTGACCTGCTCCTCGGTCAGCGAATCCAGCGCCGAGGTTGCCTCGTCGAAGATCAGCAGCCGCGGATCGCGCAGCAGGGCCCGGGCGATCGCGAGGCGCTGCTTCTCGCCACCCGAGAGCTTGACGCCGCGTTCGCCGATCATGGTGTCGAGGCCGTCGGGCGAGCGCGTCAGCAGGCCGACGCACGAGGCCTGTTCCATGGCCGCCAGCATCTCGGCATCGGTGGCTTCGGGACGCACCAGCTGCAGGTTCTCGCGGATGGTGCCGGCGAAGAGCTGGGTCTCCTGCGTCACCAGGCCGATCTGGCGGCGCACCCGATTGACCCGGGTGGCGCGACTCGAGATGTCGTTGAAGCGCACCTCGCCCTCGGCGGGCGCATACAGGCCAACGAGCAGCTTGACCAGGGTCGATTTGCCCGAGCCCGAAGGCCCGACAAAGGCGACCGTATCGCCCAGGCCGGCGGCGAAGGACACGCCGTCCACGGCATTGTCCGGCGCGCCCCGATGGCGGAATGTCACGTCGATGAAACGGATCTCCTCCAGCGCCCCCGTATCGGTCCATTGCGGCGGGCGCCGCTCGATCGGCTTCTTCATCAGGTTGTCGAAATTCAGCAGCGAAGCCTCGGCCTCTCGCCAGGCGATGATGATGTTGCCCAGCTGCTGCAGCGGCGCGAAGATCGCCACCGAGATGAACTGCATCGCGATCAGCTCGCCGGTCGAGAGCACATCGCGGAAGATCAGCCACAGCAGTGCGAAGAGCACCGCCAGCTTGAGCAGGCTCAGGGTGGTGCCCTGAAGGAAGGACAGCAGCCGCACCCGCTTCACCTTCTCCATCTCGAGCGCGAAGATGTGCTCGGTGCGCGCCTGCAGCCGCCGGATCTCGGCATAGGTGAGCCCGAGGCTGCGGATCAGCTCCACGTTGCGCAAGGACTCGGTGATGAAACCCGAATTGCGGTTGGTCTCGCGCACGATCGAGCGCTGCTGGGTGCGGATCTTCCGGCTCAGCAGCCCGGTCAGGCTGCCGAGGACCAGCACTCCGACGAGGAATACCGGCACCAGCAACCAGCTGCGGGTCATCGCGTACCAGGTCAGGAAGCTCATCCCGACAGCAGCCGCAAAGACGGTGTTGATGAAGGTATTGATGAAGCGCTCGCTGTCCGAGCGAACCTTCTGCAGCAGCGAGAGCACTTCACCGCTGCGCAGGTCCTCGAACTCGCCGAACTGCAGGCGCAGTGCCTGGCGCAGGCCGTCGTTGAAGAGCCGGGTACCGAACTTCTGCACCATCAGGCGGGTGACGTACTCCTGCAGGGCGCTCGCCAGGCGCGAACCCACCGCTACCAGCACCGCCAGCGCGAGCAGGCGCAGCACTCCCGCGACCCGTTCATCGGCGCTCAGCGTGCCGTGGTCGATCGCGTACCTGTCGATGATCATGCCGAAGATGATCGGATCGACCAGGCCGAGCACCTGGCTGGCGGCGGCCAATCCCAGCGCCAGCAGGGCGAGCCGCCAGTGCGGCCGCAGGTAGGTCCAGAGGACTCTCATCGCGGGTGCCGGACGGGGGCGTCCACGGCGATCCTGGGGGCGCTCGTTGTCGATGTACGGATCACTCGGAAGATTCCAATGGCGGTGCCTGACGGTATCCCAAGAGGGATTCTCCCTCGATACGCGATTGAACCCCATGCGCCCGCGGTCTTCATGGGGCGGGCGCGCGTTCCCGCAGTAGGATCCGGGGAACAACCTGGAGACAACAGTCATGAGCCACGCGAATACCCCGTCGTCCCGACGCACTCTCCTGAAAGGTACGCTCGCAGTTGCCGCCGCACCGGCAATCATCACCTCGGCCAGCGCGCAGGAAAAGGTCACCTGGAGGCTGCAGGCCCATTATCCGAAAGCCTCGACTTCATTCAGCGGCAACGTTGCGGTCATGGCCGAGGAAGTGAAAGCGCGTACCGACGGGCGTTTCACGATCGAGGCCCTCGGTGCCGGCGAAATCGCCAAGGGCCGGGAGATCTTCAACATCGTCCGGCGCGGCGTAACGGAGATGGGCACCGCCAACCCCGGTTACAACCTCGGCGAGTCCGAGTTGATGGGCCTGTTCGTGGGGGTTCCCGGCACACTGCGCAACTCCTGGGAACAGATGCACTTCACCAAGAACCTCGGCCTGGAGAATGCTCTCAACGAAACCCTGCGCCCGAAGGGCCTGATCATGAAAGCAGCCATGGCGCTGCCGAACGAACTCGTGCTGAAGGAAAAGATCACCGCGGACACGAACCTCTCGAGCATCAAGGTTCGCTCGTCCGGAAACATCGTGGACTATCTCGAGTCCGCGGGCTTCGCGCCGCAGCAGATCGCCGGACCCGAGCTGTACCAGGCGCTTGCGACAGGCGTGGTCGACGGCGCCCATTGGGGCGGAACCCAGGGGGCACTATCGATGAAGCTATGGGAAGTCGCGCCCATCCATATGATGCCCTCGCTGCTCATCTCGAACGACACGTACATGATCAATGTGAAGGCTTACGATGAGTTGCCCGACGACCTGCGCCGAATCCTGACCTCCGTGCTCGAGGAGCGGTACCTGGGCTACTCGATCGGCTACAACCACCGCGAGGCCATCGCGCTGACCACCGGCATCGAGAAGATGGGCGTGGAAGTCCAGCAGTTTCCGGACGAGATCATGGCGCGCTTTGCAGAAGCCTCGAAATCGCTCCTCGAGAGGGAAATCGCCAAGGGGCCGCTGGCGAAGGAGTACGGCGAGACGCTGTCCGGTCTGATGAGGGACCTGGGATATATCTGAGAGTCGATGCTACCGCCGCCCTTCCTGGGGGGTGGCGCGCTCATAGTCGATGCGCAGCGGCGCGTGGTCCGAGAAGCGCGCCGCGATGTAGATGTCGCAGGCCTTCGCCCGCGCGGCGATGCCCGGCGTCGCGATCTGGTAGTCGAGCCGCCAGCCCACGTTCTTCGCCCAGGCCTGGCCGCGGTTGCTCCACCAGGTGTAGCGCTCGGGGCGATCGTCGAGCCGGCGGAACACATCGACGAAACCGAGCTCATCGAATACCCGCGTCAGCCAGGCGCGCTCCTCGGGCAGGAAGCCGGAGTTCTTCTGGTTGCTCTTCCAGTTCTTGAGATCGATCTCCTTGTGGGCGATGTTCCAGTCGCCGCAGATGATCACCTCGAGGCCACGCTCGCGCAAGCGCTGCAGGTGGAGCAGGAAGCGCTCCATGAAGCGGTACTTGGCCGCCTGGCGATCAGGCGAGCTGGATCCTGAGGGCAGGTAGAGCGACACCACCGCGAGATCCTCGTAGATCGCCTCGAGGTAGCGCCCTTCGGCATCGAACTCCTCGTCGCCGAAGCCGGCGATCAGGCGTTCGGGCGGACGCTTGTAATAAATCCCCACTCCGCTGTAGCCCTTCTTCTCGGCGGCATGGAAATGGCCCTCGAGCTCGCCGATGCGCCGCATGTCGTCGGGAATGTCGGCTTCGGTCGCCTTGATCTCCTGCACGCAGATGAAATCGGCGGCCTGTGCGGCGGCCCATTCATGGAAGCCCTTGCGCTGGGCGGAACGGATACCGTTGAGGTTGGCGGTGATGACTCGCAGCATTGACCTTGCACTTTCGCGGCGCGGTCCCGGTGGGCGGGCATGGGCGCCTGGATGGGTGGAAGGCAAGTGTACTTGCTGCGTTCAGAAAACCAGCGAACCCCATCCGGGATCGCGGGTCCGCTCGACGAAGGAGACCATGCCTCCGGCGCCGCGGCAGGCCGGTGCGAGATCCTCGTCGGCGAGCCTCAGTGCGGCCAGCGCCTGGCTGCAGGCGCGCATCGTCACGCCCAGGCGGGCACAGTCGCCGAGGTAGAAGGAGACCGGCCGACGCCCGTGCCCGAAGCCTATCGGCGTGTCCTGCTCGCTCGCCTGCAGCCAGTGCACCGAGCGGGCCGAGAACAGCATCTCGACCTCGAGCTCCAGCGCGGCCGCCGCCTGGGCGACGACGAAGGGGGTCGCGGCCTGCTCGCTCTGCTCCGGCCCGCAGGACCACACCATGATCGCGAGGCCGCGGCGCTGATTCATTCGGGTTTCCTCCATGTCATGCCAGGCATGATGCCTTCACTCGGGATCCTCCGGGCGCATGCGGGCGGTGGCCGCCGCCGCCAACGATTCGCCGTGCGCCAGCCGGGCGAGATCCTCGGCCCAGCGCGCCGGCGCGATGCGCGCGATCCAGCCGCGGGCGTAGGGCTCGCGATGGACCAGCTCCGGCGTGTCCTCGAGCAGCGGGTTCACTTCGATCACCCGGCCCGTGACCGGGCTGCGGATGGCGACGACTGCCTTGCTCAGCTCGGCGACGGCCAGGGTCTGGCCCTGCACCAGCTCGGTACCGGCCGGCTTGGGCCGGCACATGTAGACGTCGCCCGACAGATGGATGCCGAAGGCCGTGATCCCGACTTCCATGCTTCCGTCGGCGCGGGCGCGGCACCACATGTCCTGCTCTAGGAAGAACCAGGCGTCGTCCGGATACTCGAAGCCGAGGATGTCCATCGCGTCAGGTACGGGCAAGGCCCGACTGCGAGCATGCCACGGGACCGGGAAGGCGGCTGCCGCAGGGGCGAATCGATTGGCGGAAGAAAGTGGGAGTCGAACCCACCCGGCAACGCATGGCGCCGCCCACTGGGTTTGAAGCCCAGCCGCCCCACCGGGGACGTATTTCTTCCATGTTCATGGCTGCTCCAGGCCGCCGGCGAACATCCGGGTGTCCGGCCGTGGCAGGTGCTGGTCCCCGACACGGCGCAACAGGCCCACGCGGTCGAAGAACTCGAGTATCTGGATGGCGCGCTTGCGCCCGAGGCCGGTCGCATCGCGAAAGCCGGCGGCGGTGACCCGTCCGTCGCGCGCGACGAGCTCCCGGGCCAGCGCCGCGAGCTGCTCGACGGTCGCCGCCGGATAGTAGAGATCCTTCACGACCTGGAATACCTCGCCCAGCTGCGCCATGCGCTTGAGCACCTGGCGCAGCTGCGCTTCGGGCAGTCCCGTATCGGCGGCGATGTCGCGCACCCAGGGCGGATCGAAACAGCCATCGACCAGCATCGGCAGGATGCGTTCGGCCACGACGCGGTCGGCCGCGCGCAGTTTCTCGCCATGCTCGGGCAGGTGCAGGAAGCTCGCGCGCAGGCTGATGCGACCCTGCGCCACCATTCGCCCGATGACACCCTCCCACAGGGCTTCGGGCATGCGCGGCGCCGCCAGCCGGCGCGCCCGCCTTGCTTCGAGTCCCAGCTCCTGTGGTGATTGCGCATGGAAGGCGCCCAGCGCTTCGAGGATGTCCGCCTCGGCCCGGGCCAGGTGCATCGCATCGATGATCCAGCCATCCGGCAGGGCGACGGCATTCGCGATGCCGTCGATCCCGAAGGGCCAGTCGACATGACCGGCGGCATGCAGCCAGGCATCGCCCCGCACGCCGTGCGGCGCCAGCGCCAGGGTATCGGCGAAGCGCTGCGCCAGGCCGGCCGCGCGCTGCGCCTCGAGGAAGGCGAGCCGCTCGGGCGCCTGCCGGTAGCGTGCCGGCGCATCGACGGCGAGCACCGAGCCGCCGCCGATGGTGCGCGAAGCCGCGGCGTCGCGCAGCACGAAGCGGTCGGCCTGCCAGGCATGGATCGGCGCCGGCAGCACCAGCTGCGCCGGTCCTTCGCCGCCCGGCTCGAGCGAGGCCGCGCCCAGCACCACGACGCTGGCCATGCGTTTCTGCGTGCCCAGGTGCAGGTGCACTCGCGTGCCGGAGCGCAGCGCCCGGGGCTCGGCCGGCGCCAGTCGCAGCCAGGCGTCCAGGCGCTGGCTGGCCTGCGCGATCGCCGGTGCGCACAGGACATGGCCGCGTTCGACCCGCTCGCGCGCCAGCCCGGCCAGCCCGATGGCGCAGCGCTGGCCGGGCCCGGCGCTGGCCACCGTCTCGCCATGGCGCTGCAGGCTGCGCACCCGCAGCGCCCGCCCGGGCTCATGCGCCAGCGCAAGGCTGTCGCCCACCCGCACGCTGCCGGCGGCGATGCCGCCCGCCACGACCGTACCGATACCGTCGACGCTGAACACGCGATCGAGCGGCATCCGGAACCCGGCCCCGGGCTCGCCGCCGGCGACGGGACGCAAGGCCTCGGCACGCAGCAGTTCGCGCAGCGCGTCGATGCCCTCGCCCCGCAAGGCCGATACCGCCAGCACCGGCCAGTCGGCCCGTCCGGCCTGCGCCAGCAGCGCGCCCACCTGCGCTTGGCGTCGGGCCAGCAGGGCGGCCTCGACGCGATCGGCCTTGCTCAGCACCACGGCGCCGCGCGCCACGCCCAGCAGGCAGAGGATGGCGAGATGCTCGCTGGTCTGCGGCATCACCCCGTCGTCGGCGGCGACCAGCAGCAAGGCGAAGTCGATGCCGCTCGCACCCGCCACCATGGTGTGCACCAGCTTCTCGTGGCCGGGCACGTCGACGAAGCCGATGGCGGGGCCGCCCTCCGGCGGCATGAAGGCATAGCCCGCTTCGATGGTGATGCCGCGACGGCGCTCCTCGGGCAGGCGGTCGCCGTCGATGCCGGTGAGCGCGCGCACCAGGGCGGTCTTGCCGTGGTCGATGTGGCCCGCGGTGCCGACGATCATGCCAGCGCCTCGCGCAAGGCCGGCATCTGCGCCAGCACCGGCGCGGGTTCATCGAGGCAACGGCAGTCGAGCAGCAGGCGATTCTCGGCGATGCGGCCGATGATCGGCACCGGCAGGCCGCGCAGCGCGTCGGCCAGGGCATCGAGCGCCGTGCCCGCGCCGCGCCGGCCTGCGAGCACCGGTTCGCAGGCAAGCCCTGCCGAAGGCAGCCGGTCCACCGGCAAGGAACCGGACCCCACCTGGCTGAGCAGTTCCACCGGCTGCACCTCGTAGCGCGGCGCCAGCGCCGCGCGCAGCGGCTCGAGCAGCGCCGCCGCGGTCGCCCGCACCTGGTCCGCCGGCCGGGCCAGCCAGCGCAGGGTGGGCAGATCGCGCGCGAGCAATTCCGGCTGCCGATAGAGGACGAGCGTTGCCTCGAGCGCCGCCAGCGGCAGCTTCGAGACCCGCAGCGCCCGCTTCATGGGGAACTTGCGGATGCGCTCGATCGCCTCGCGCCGTCCCACGATCAGGCCGGCCTGCGGACCGCCCAGCAACTTGTCGCCCGAGAAGCTGACCACATCGCAGCCGGCGGCCAGCATTTCCTGTGGGGTCGGCTCCTTCGGCAGCCCGTAGAGCGCCATGTCGATGAGCGAACCGCTGCCCAGGTCGGTCGCCAGCGGCAGGCCGCGCTCGCGCGCCAGATCGGCGAGCGCCGACTCCGGCACCGACGCGGTGAAGCCCTGCAGCGCGTAGTTGCTGGTGTGCACCTTCATCAGCAGGCCCGTGCGCGGCGTGATCGCCCGCGCGTAGTCCGCCAGGTGGGTGCGATTGGTGGTGCCGACCTCCACCATCGTGGCGCCGGCGCTCGCCATCACGTCGGGCATCCGGAAGGCGCCACCGATCTCGACCAGTTCGCCGCGCGAGACGATCGCCTCGCGCCCGCCCGCCAGCGCGGCGATGGTCAGCAGCACCGCCGCCGCATTGTTGTTGACGACGGTGGCGGCCTCGGCCCCGGTGATCTCGCACAGCAGGCCTTCGACCAGCGCATCGCGGTCGCCGCGCCCGCCGCCGTCGAGCTCGTACTCGAGATTGTTCGGGCCTGCCATCATGCGGGCGACATGGTCGATCGCCGCCGCCGGCAGCACCGCGCGCCCGAGGTTGGTGTGGATGACGGTGCCGGTGAGATTGATGACGCGCCGCAATCGGTAGGCGAGTCGCTCCCGGACACGCTCCGCGAGCGCCACCACCAGCGCATCCGCCTCGAGACGCCCGCGCTCGAGCCCGCCGGCCAGCGCCAGCGCCCGCAGTTCGTCCAGCAGCGCACGCGCCTGCCCGGCGACCAGGGTATGGCCATGGGCCGCCAGCAGGCTTCGCGTCGCGGGCAGGCGCAGCAGCTTGTCGATCGAAGGCAGGTCGGCGGGCTTGGCCTTCGAGCCGTGGACCACGGACTCCTCGGGCGCGGCCATCAGCCGCCTCCGCCGTCGTCGGGTACGTCGGGTTCGCCGAACAGCAGCAGCAGGCTGGTCCCGTGGCGCCGGAAGCCGGCTTCGGAGACCAGCAGGTCGAGGGTCAGCGAGGCCAGGTCGTCGGCCATCGCCTCGACCTGCGGATCGCGGTTCTGGCGGACGATCTTGAGATAGCTGCCGCAGGTATCGCAGGTTTCCGCTTCGACCGCCGCGCCGGAGCGCGGGTCGCCATCGCCGTCGCGCGGTTCCAGCGACTGGTAATGAATGCCCTTGGTGCCTTCGCAATGCGAGCACTTGATGCGGACCATGTGCCATTGCGTGGCGCACAGGGCGCACTGCAGGTAGCGCAGTCCGCCCGCGCTGGCGTCGATCCGCACCACGCTGGCGACCGGCAGGAAGCCGCAGCACGGACAACGCGTCGCGTCGGCGATGCGCCCGAAGGGCGCCAGCCGCTCGATCCCATGGCCGGCGGCGCTTGCCAGCACCATGTGCGTCCAGTACGCTTGGAGCGCGGCGCCGATGAAGGGGGCGCTCGCCAGGTCGAGATCGAGCATGATTCCCCGCAGCAGGCGATCGGCCTGGCGTTCCAGCTCGGGCGGCGCCAGCGCGCGCAGGCGCGCGACGCTGCTGCGCGCGACGCCCTCGGGCAGCTTGGCATGCAGCGCATCGAGTATCCGGTGCAGGCCGTCGCGCCAGCGCGGATCGCGTGGCCAGTCCTCGGCCGGCAGGGCCGGCCTGCCGAAGCGTACCGCCGCCCGCAGCGCGTCCGCATCCGGCAGCGGCACCTCGGGATACGCCTGCAGCAGCTCATGCTGGGCATGCGCCAGGTCGGCCATCAGCAGCAGGTAGTCGCCCATGGCATGGCCGGCGGCGCGCTGGCGCAGGCGCATCTCGCGTTCGGCGTATACCGTCTCGCGCAGCGGCAGGTGCAGCACCGGCACCTCGCGGCCGGCGCGCGCCGCGATCTCTTCCGGGCCGGGCAGGGGCAGCGTCGTCACTGGTCGTCGCCGAACTCTCGGTACCACAGGGGATGGTGGCGTCGCGCCCAGGCGCGCGATACCGTGCCGCGGGTCATGGCGCGCATCGAGCCCCTGACCCATATCGCCGCGTAGACATGGACGATGACGCCCAGGACCAGGACGAAGGCTGCCGCGGCATGCAGGACGCTGGCGAGCCGGCGCAGGAACATCGGTATGGCGCCGGCGAACCAGGGCTCCCAGAAGAGGAAGCCGGTCACCAGCAGCACCGCCAGGCACACCGCGAACAGCCAGAACACGCCCTTCTGGCCCGCGTTGTACTTGGCCACCGGCGGCATGCCTTCCTCGTCGCCGCGCAGCAGCCGGGGCGAATGCCGCACCCATTCGCTGTCGTGGCGGTTCCAGAAGTTGTCGCGCCAGACCTGGAAGAACAGGATCACGAAACCGATCACCATCGCCAGCCCGACGAAAGGATGCAGGATCCGGGTCCACGGGCCGCCCCCGAACAGGCCCACCAGGGGCCAGAAGAACGGATGGAACAGGGCCAGGCCGGACAGGCCGGCGCCCAGGAACAGCAGCGCCACGAGCCAGTGGTTCATGCGCGTGCCGTCGTCGTAGCGGCGGATCAGGCGGGGCATGTCAGTCTCCTCGCGCGGAATCTTGGTCGCGGCGACCGAGCGCGGCATCGTCGACCCCCGTGTCCGCCCCCGTCTCCGCATCATCGTCGACCTCGAGCGGACCCACCCGGGTGTAGTGGAAGAAGCCGACGACGGCCGCGCCGATCATGGCGGCGGTCGCCAGCGGCTTGGCAAGGCCCTTCCACAAGGCGACCAGCGGGCTGATCTTCGGATCGGCCGGGAGGTCGTTGTAGAGCCCGGGCTGGTCGCCATGCTGCAGCACGTACATCACGTGCGTGCCGCCGACCCCCGGCGGATCGTAGACCGCCGGATTCTCGTAGCCGCGCTCCTTCAGCTCCGCCACGCGGCCAGCGCCGAACTCGAGCATGTCCTCCTTGCTGCCGAAGCGGATCGCGCCGGTGGGACAGACCTTGGCGCAGGCCGGCTCCCGCCCGACCGCCACCCGGTCGGCGCACAGCGAGCACTTGTAGGCCTTGTTGTCCACCTGCGAGATGCGGGGAATGTCGAAGGGGCAGCCGGTGATGCAGTAGCCGCAGCCGATGCAGTGCTCGCTGATGAAGTCGACGATCCCGTTGCTGTACTTGACGATCGCCCCGGGCGACGGACACGCCTTGAGGCAACCGGGATCCTCGCAGTGCATGCAGCCGTCCTTGCGGATCAGCCACTCGAGCCGGGTGCTCTCGTCGGGCTGCTTCGTCTGGACTTCGGCGAAGCGCATGACGGTCCAGGACTGTGGCGTCAGGTCGGACGGATTGTCGTAGACGCCGACATTGGTGCCGATCTCGTCGCGCAGGTCGTTCCACTGCATGCATGCCACCTGGCAGGCCTTGCAGCCGATGCAGGCCGACACATCGATCAGCTTCGCCACCTCGGTGACATGCCGGCGCGCCACCGGCGGCTGCGTGGTCGTCGCCGAACGCGCCGCGATATCGAGGGACTGGAGTGAACTCATCGGACCTCCTATGCCTTCTCGATGTTGACGGTGAAGGACTTGAACTCGGGAGTCTGCGAGTTCGCATCCCCCACGAACGGTGTCAGGGTGTTCACCAGGTAGCCGGGCTTGGTGAGCCCGACGAAGCCCCAGTGGTTGGGCAGGCCGACCGTGTCGACCGTCCTGCCGTCCACCGTCAGCCGCGGGATCCGCGGCGTCACCACGGCCACCGCCTTGATGTAGCCCCGATTGGACGAGACCTTCACGGTGTCACCATTGGCGATGCCGCGGTCGCGGGCGAGTTCCGGGCCGATTTCGACGAACTGCTGGGGCTGCAGGATCGCGTTCGAGCGCGCATGCTTGGTCCAGTAGTGGAAGTGCTCGGTCAGGCGGTAGCTGGTAGCCACCAGCGGGAACTCGTCCGGCTTGCCGAAGGCCTCCAGGTCGCCCTTGAAGACCCGCGCCGCCGGATTGGCCCGCGCCTTCGGGTTGTCGTTCATGGGATTGGTTTCCAGGGGCGACTCGAAGGGTTCGTAGTGCTCCGGCAAGGGGCCTTCGGCCATCCCCGTGGGGGCGAACATGCGGGCGACGCCCTCGGCCGTCATGATGAAGGGCTGCACCCGCTGCGCGGCCGCCGGATCGGCGTCGGGCCGGATGTCCGGAACATCGGCTCCGGCCCAGGCCTTGCCGTTCCAGTAGATCAGCTGCCGACCCGGATCCCAGGGCCTGCCGTCGGGCGCGGCCGACGCCGCGTTGTAGAGGATGCGCCGGTTGGCCGGCCAGGCCCAGGCCCAGTCGAGGGTCTGGCCGATGCCCCAGGGGTCGGCGCTGTCGCGCCGGGCCATCTGGTTGCCCGCCTCGGTCCAGCAGCCGGTGTAGATCCAGCAGCCGGCGGCAGTGCTGCCGTCGTCGCGCAGCTGGCCGAAACCGGCGAGCTGCTCTCCGGCCCGCGCGAGCATGACCGGCGCGCTGTCCGGGCTCCCCGGATCCGATGGCGCCGTCACGTCCGCCAGCGCGCGGCCGTTGTACTCCATCGCCAGCTCCTCGGCCGACGGCGCCGAGGGGATCTTGTACGGCCAGGTCAGCTTGACGATCGGGTCGGGGAAGGCGCCGCCCTCCTTCTCGTACAAGGCGCGGATGCGCATGAAGAGGTCGGCCATGATGACGTTGTCGCCACGCGCCTCTCCGGGCGGCGGAGCGCCCTTCCAGTGCCATTGCAGCCAGCGGCTGGAATTGGTCAGGGCGCCGTCCTCCTCGGCGAAACAGGTCGAGGGCAGCCGGAACACGGTGGTCTGGATGCCCTCGGTATCGACATCGTTGTGCTCGCCGAAGTTGCGCCAGAACTCGGCCGTCTCGGTGTTGAGCGGATCGATGATGGCGAGGAACTTCAGCTTCGACAGCCCGGCGATGATCTTCTTCTTGTTGGGGAAGGAGCCGACCGGATTGAAGCCCTGGCAGATGTAGCCGTGGAGCCTGCCGAGGTTCATCAGCTCGAAGGCCTGGAGCACGTCGTAGAGCTTGTCGATCTTGGGCAGGTAGTGGAAGGCCCAGTCGTTCTCGGCGGTCGCGGCGTCGCCCCACCAGGCCTTCTGCAGGCTGACGAAGAACTTCGGGTAGTTCTGCCAGTAGCTCATCTGGTTCGGCCGCAGCGGCGCGAGCGCCCGGGTGCTGTAGTAGGTCTCGAGATCCTGCTCGTCGTCGCGCGCGAGCGACAGGTAGCCGGGCAGCGAGTTGGAAAGCAGGCCCAGGTCGGTCAGGCCCTGGATGTTGCTGTGCCCGCGCAGGGCGTTCATGCCCCCGCCCGCGATCCCGATGTTGCCCAGCAGCAGCTGCATGATCGCGGCGGTGCGGATCATCTGCGAGCCCACGCTGTGCTGCGTCCAGCCCAGGGCGTACATGATCGTCATCGCCTTGTCGGGCACAGCGGTGGCGGCGATCATCTCGCAGATCTGCAGGAACTTGTCCTGCGGCGTGCCGGTGATGCGGCTGACCACCTCCGGCGTGTAGCGCGAGAAGTGCTGCTTCATCACCTGCAGCACGCAGCGCGGATGCTGCATCGTGGGGTCGGTGCGGGCGAACCCGCCGTCCATCTCGTAGCCCCAGCTCGACGGGTCGTAGCGGCGCTTCGCCTCGTCGTAGCCCGAGAACAGGCCTTCCTCGTAGGAATAGCCTTCGCCGACGATGAAGCTCGCATTGGTGTAGTTGGCGACGTACTCGTGCTGGATCCGGTCGTTCGACAGCAGGTAGTTGATGACGCCGCCCAGGAAGGCGATGTCCGAGCCCGCGCGCAGGGGCGCATAGAAATCGCTCATGGCGGCCGAGCGCGTGAAGCGCGGATCGACCACGATCAGCCGGGCCTTGTTGTGCTGCTTGGCCTCGATCACCCATTTGAAGCCGCAGGGGTGCGCCTCGGCGGCATTGCCCCCCATGATCAGCACCAGGTCGGCATTGCGGATGTCCACCCAGTGGTTGGTCATCGCGCCGCGTCCGAACGTCGGGGCCAGACTGGCCACCGTGGGTCCGTGTCAGACGCGCGCCTGGTTGTCGAAGACGAGCATCCCGAGGGATCGCATCGTCTTGTGCGTGATGTAGCCGGTCTCGTTGGACGCCGCCGAGGCGCACAGCATCCCCGTGCTCGTCCAGCGATTGACGGTCATCCCGTCGTCGTTCGTCGCGATGAAGTTGGCATCCCGGTCGGCCTTCATCATCTGCGCGAGGCGGGACATTGCTTCGTCCCAGCTCACCCGCTTCCATTCCTTCGAACCGGGCTCGCGGATCTCGGGATACTTCAGGCGGCTGGGGCTGTGGATGAAGTCGAGCAGCCCCGCACCCTTGGGGCACAGGGTGCCGCGGTTGACCGGATGGTCCGGATCACCCTCGATGTGGAAGATCTCGGGCGTGGCGTTCTTGGCATTGTCGCCCAGGCTGTACATCAGCAGGCCGCAGCTGACCGAGCAGTACGGACAGGTACTGCGGGTCTCGACGGCCCGCGCCAGCTTGAACTGGCGGGTCTCGGCCAGCGCGGCGGCGGGCGAGAAACCCAGCGCGGCCATCGTGGAGGCGGCCAGCCCCGCGGCGCTGACGCGGAAGAACTGCCTTCGGCTCATGTCCATCGAGAGTCTCCTCAAGCGTTATCTCGTGTTCGTGTCGGCGTCCGGGTCGAACCCGGCCGGCTGCTTCGCCGACTCGGCCGGCTGCCTGGCCGCGTCGCCGCCGGTCGGCTCCGGCGCATCGGTGGTGCTGGCCCCGCCCTGCGATTCTGCGCCCACCATACCCCCGATCGCGGTGCCCGCGTTGCCCGGGCCCCCTTCGGGAGGCCGCGTCGTGACGGAATCATCGGCCGGCGCAGTGCCGGCATCGGAAGACGAACCGGCAGCCGGGGATGATGATGAATCCGCAGCCGGGGAAGGCGAGGCGGCCGCCGGGGAAGGTGTCGGCGGCGCGACGGGCGCCGGCACCGGGGGGCTGTCGGGCGACTCGGGGCTTCGATCGCACCCGGCCACGACGACCAGAATGGCGGCGGCGCAGACAGCGCGCCAGGGAAGTGGACTCATGACGACTCCTCGGCCCGTGTACCGAGCATAGCCCGAAAATGCCACCTCGGGACTGTGGCGCGGCTTGCGCCGCAAGCAACATGCCCACGCCGTGGTCCATGCCGATGCCACGGCGGCCGACTCGACACGGAACAAAGCCTTCCAGATTCGCCGTGATCCCACGTATCATCGGGGGTTACTCTCTCTCTTGCAGTCCAGAGGAAACCAGCCTGTCATGTCGGCCGACCTGCGCGCGCAGTTCATTCGCTTCTGTCTCGGCGCCGGCATCCTTGCCTTCGGGGAATTCACTACCAAGGCCGGGCGGGTGTCGCCCTACTTCTTCAATGCGGGGCGCTTCAACGATGGCCTGCTGCTGGGCAAGCTCGGCGGCTTCTACGCCGAAACCCTGCTCGCGGCCGAGCGCACCAGCCGCTTCCAGTTCGACATGCTCTTCGGGCCGGCCTACAAGGGCATCACCCTCGCCAGCGCAACCGCGATCGCCCTGGCCGGCCATGGCCGACGCATTCCCTTCGCCTTCAACCGCAAGGAGGCCAAGGACCACGGCGAGGGCGGCGACATCGTCGGGGCGCCGCTGGCCGGGCGCGTGGTCATCGTCGACGACGTCGTCAGCGCCGGCACCTCGGTGGCCGAATCCGTCGAGATCATCCGCCGCCATGGCGCCGAGCCCGCTGCGGTCCTGATCGCCCTGGATCGCCAGGAACGCAGCGGCACCGCAACCGAGATCGGTCCCCTGTCGGCCAGCCAGGCCATCCTCGAGCGCTACGCCATCCCGGTCTTCGCGATCGCCTGTCTCGACGACCTGCTCGTCTTCCTGGAATCGGCCGATTCGACCGATGCCGGGCTCGCCACCCATCGTGACCGCGTCGCCGCTTATCGCGCCCGCTATGGCGCAGCGGCCGGCGCACCACTAGGATCGGCCTGATTCAGGCAGCCTCAACCAACCGAAAGCAGCCGCTTCACCCATCGATGCCGAGATCAGCCCCGAAACCGACCTCGCGAGCCGAGGCAGGGTCGCGCGCAGCGGCGAACCGGCCCGTGGCCCGCCTGGTTCTCCTCATCGGCCTGCTCGGCATCGGCGGCCTGCTCGCCATACCGGCATCGGCCACCGGTCCGGCGGAATCCCCCGCCGAGCATGTCTCGAACCGCATTCTCGCGAGCCGTTGCGGCGCCGCGGCGGTCGCCGCCAACGACGGCGACGTCGACCCGATCTGCCATCGCACCCTCGCCCCCGGCGACTCCGGGCGCGCCATGCAGCGGGCCGAGCGCGACCGTGGCCTGCTCGCCGCCTATCGCAACGTCGACACCCTGTACGCCATGCGGGATCGACAGGTCGCCGATATCGGCGCCCAGATCGAACTCGCGCGCCGGCGCATGGTCACCCTGCACCGGGAGCTCGAGGCGCTGCGCATGCGCGCCCAGATCGTCGGCGGCCCGCGCGCCCACGAGTGGATGGACCAGGCGCGCAGCCGCGCGCGCGCCATCCTCGCCGAGGAAGACCTGATCCGCATCCGCCGCGCCGAGCAGGAGCGCGTCCATGAGCGCTTCGAGCGCGATGCGCGGCGGCTTCGCGTCCTGCTCTCCGCGCTCGGCGTGCCGCCGACCGCTGGGCTGGACCCTTCGCAGGACGATATCCCCGCTGCCGCGGCGGCGGCCGCCGCACTGCAGCCCGAACCCCACGACCATCCGGGCGACCCGCACCCGGGCGGCCCGCTGGCGCGGCGCTGATCGCGCGGCGCTAGACACCATGGTCGCCCGCCATGACCCGGGCGACCATGGTGTCTAGGCGCCCGCTCCCGAGGCGCTGCCGTCGATGCAGGTGCCGTCGGCCAGCAGCGCGGCGATCGACGCATCGTCGTGGCCCGACTCGCGCAGCAGCTCCACCGTGTGCTCGCCCAGCCTGGGCGCGAGCCGCTCGGGTTCGGCCGGCGTGCGTGAATAGCGATCGGGCACGGCCATGGAGCGTATCGGCCCCTCGCTCGGATGCTCGCGCACCGAGAAGAAGCCCGTCGCGACATGGTGCGGATCATCGAAGATCGTGTCCGGGTCGTTGAGCGGCGACCACGGGATATCGGCCTCGTCGAGCAGGCGAATCCACTCGGCGCTGCTGCGTCCGGCAAGGGTGCGGGCCACGAAGTCGTAGACATGGGCGATGGCGGCGGCACGCGCCCCCACGCTGCGAAAGCGCGCATCGCCGTCCCAGAGCTCGCCGGCGCCGACCCGGCGCATGAAGGTCTCCCAGTGCCGGTCGTTGTAGAGCAGCACGCAGAGATGGCCGTCGGCGGTGCGATAGGGCCGCCGGCCGGGATCGAGATGACGCTGGTAGCCGGTCGGTCCGACCGGCGGCTCGAAGGTCCGGCCCTGCATGTGGTCGCTCATCACGAACTCGGTCATGGCCTCGTACATCGGGACCTCGATCGCCTGGCCCTGGCCGGAGCCGCGCTGCTCGACGACGGCCGCCAGGATCGCGATGCCCGCGCGCAGGCCCACCGCCCGGTCGACCATGGCGCTGGGCACATAGCGCGGCTCGCCGCCGCCGGCGAGCGCCTGCAGCGCCGGCAGGCCGGCGGCGCCCTGGATGAGATCGTCGTAGGCGGGCCGGGCCGCATAGGGGCCGTGCTGGCCATAGCCGACCAGCGAGGCGTAGACGAGCCGGGGATTGGCCGCGCGCAGCGTCTCGGCGTCGAGCCCGAGACGGGCCATCGCGCGCGGGCGCACCGAACACACGAAGACATCGGCGTCGCGGCACAGGGCGGTGACCACCGCCCGGCCCTGCGCGCGCTTGGCGTCGACCGCGATGCTGCGCTTGGAGCGGTTGGAGTGCAGGAAGATCGCGCCCATGCCCCGATGGCGCTCGGGGCCGATGCCGCGGGCCAGGTCCCCGCCCGGAGGCTCGACCTTGACGATATCGGCCCCGAGATCCCCGAGGATCTGGGTGCAGTACGGGCCCATCAGCACGCTCGTCATGTCGACGATGCGCACACCCGCCAATGGACCCGCCATGCTGCCTGCTCCTTGCTTCCGCGCCTGCTTCCGCACCTGTTTCGCGCCCGCTTCTGCGCTTGTTTCCGCGCCTGTCGCGCGCCCGGCCCGTCCGCCTACTTCGCGGCCAGGGCGTCCTGGAAGGCCTTCAGGACTTCCGAACCCTTCTTGCCACGCTTGTCGAGGTCGGCCGCCCACTCCTGGCCGACTTCGCTCATCAGGCCGACGATCTTGTCGTGCTCGGCCTCGGGCAGGGTCACGAACTTCACGCCGGCAGCCTCGATCTTGGCGCGGTCGATCCGGGTGGTTTCCTCGGCATTCTTGCAGCCGGCCTCGACGATCTCTTCGCCGACTTCATCCATGATCTTGCGCAGGTCGGCGGGCAGCGAGTCCCACTTCTTGCGCGACATCATGAACGTGGCGACGAAGCTGCCGAAGTTCTCGCCGGAGGTCGCCATGCCGGTATGCGGCGCAAGGTCGTAGGGCATGATCGACGAGACCGGGAAGAGGAAGCCGTCGATCGTGCCGCGCGAGGCCGCCTCACGCACTTCGGGTGTCGGGATCTGCACCGGCACCGCGCCGATCTTGCGCAGCGCGAGTTCCTTCGCGCCGCCCGTGGTTCGAATCTTCTTGCCGGAGAAGGAATCGAGACCGGCCAGCTCCTGGCCCTTGGTCACGAAGATCTGGTAGGGATCGAGCACCAGGGCGAACAGGACCTTCATGCCGGCCGGCTTGATCTCGATTTCGTCGAGCAGACCGCCTTCCTTCACCAGCTTCCAGTAGGCGCGGGTACCCGGGCAGGAAGCGTCGAAGCCCTCGGGCAGTTCCGCCACCACCGACAGCGGCAGCTTGTCCGACACGAAGGCCGGCGCCACGTAGGAGATGTCGGACACCCCCGAGAGCGCCAGCGCCATCAGGTCGCGAGCCTTGCCGAGTTGCTGGGCCGGGAAGTACTCGAACTTCGCCTGGCCGTTGGAGCGCTTCTCGACCTCGGCCATGAAGGGCTTGATCGTGTTCTCCGCGATGTAGTGGCCGGTCGGGAAGGAATCGGCAACGCGGTAGGTGGTCTGGGCCGCCGCGGGCGCTGCAACGATGGCGGCGGCCAGGGCAGCGCCGATCAGGGTCTTGTTCATGAAAGTCTCCTCATTGCTGTTGGATCGTCAGGAAGAAGGGGATCATACGTGGCTCACCGCATCATCATGGTCGAGGGCAGCCAGGTGACCAGCCACGGAAAGGCGCACAGGAGCGCGATCACGATCAGGTGCGCCCAGAAATGCGGGAAGATGCCTCGAAACACCTCGCCGATCGGCCGCTTGGTGTAGCGCGCCACCACGAAGGCATTGAGCCCGAGCGGCGGGGTCACCATGCCGACCTCGGCGGTCACCACCACCACCACGCCGAACCAGATCGGGTCGAAGCCCAGCGATGTGACCACCGGCAGCACCACCGGCACCGTCAGGATCAGGATCGCGATCTGGTCCATGAAGAAGCCAAGGATGATGTAGCCGACGACGATCAGCGCGAGGATCATCCAGCGCGAGGCCTCGAGGGCGCCGACGTAGTCGACCAGTTCGTTGGTGATGCGCGTGAGGGTGAAGAAATAGCCGAAGATGTGCGCGCACAGCACGATGAAGATGATCATGCAGCTCGCCTCGCAGGCGCGCAGGATCGCGTCTCGGGTCGGCACATACTTGAGGCGACCGGCCTTCCAGGCGAGCAGCATCGCCCCGAAGGCGCCGATCCCGGACGCCTCGGTCGGGGTGGCGAAGCCGACATAGATGGTGCCGGTGACGAGCCCGAAGAGAAACAGCAGCGGGGCGACCACCTTCAGGCGGCTGAACTTCTCGCTCCAGCTGTAGCTGCGCGCGACCGGCGCCCGGGAAGGATCGCGCCACACGAGGAAGGCGACCGTCAGGATGATCGTCAGGGTGACGAGCAGCCCCGGGATGACCCCGCCGATCAGCAGGGCGCCGATGCTCACGTCGGCGATGATCCCGAAGAGGATCAGCGCGATCGACGGCGGGATGAGCATCGCGAGGGTGCCCGAGATCGCCACCACGCCAGCCGCGAGGCCCGGCTCGTAGCCCTGGCGCATCATCGCCGGGATCGTGGTCGAGGACAGCGTCGCGGCCGCGGCGGTGCTCGAGCCCGAGATCGCGCCGAAGCCGGCGCCGGCCACCGCGGTGGCCATCGCGAGGCCGCCGCGCACCCGGCCGATCCAGGCGGCGGCGGCCATGAAGAGGTCGTCGGCGATGCCCGAGAGGATCACGAACTCCGCCATCAGGATGAACATCGGGATCGTGATCAGCTCGTAGGAGGTCACGGTCGACAGCGCCGTGGTCTCGAGGATGCCGAGCAGCATCGGCATGCCGCCGATCATGTACAGCCCGATCGCGCCGGAAACGGCCAGCGCGATCGCGACCGGCGTGCCGATGATCAGCATCGCGAACATCACGCCGAGGACGATCGTGATGGTCATTCGGCGGCCTCCGCCGGCAAGGCCTTGTCGTGCGGCGGCGGAATCTCGACCACCGCATGGCCGGCGATCATCGAGAGCACGTGGCCGATGCAGCGATAGAGGCAACGCACCGCGATCAGCGCGCTGCCGATCGCCGCCGGCAACTCCGAAAGCCAGATCGGCCAGGGGATGGTGGTCGCCGTGACTTCCTCGTTGACGAACGCGATCCAGGTGCGCCCGAAGAGCTTCCAGGCGATCAGCGCGAGCACCACCGTGCCGGCCGCATAGCCGATCGCCTCGCCGGCGAAGCGCACGCGCGGCGGAATGAAGGGCTGGAAGAAGTCGATCGCGATGTGGCCATGCAGGTGCAGGGTGCCGGGCAATGCAAAGAAGAACACCAGCACCACCAGGTACATCGCGATCAGGTCGTAGGCGAAGATGAGGGGATACGAGAAGAAGTAGCGCATCACCACATCGGCCACCACCACCAGCATGATCGCGATCATGGCTGCCGCGGACACGTGCATCAGCGCATGCTCGAGGCGCGCGAGCGCCGCCGAGATACGGGGCATTGCGATCACGTGGCTGTCTCCTCTGTTGCAAGCGTCGGGCGACTGGTTTCGGCATCGCCGGACCCCCTCGCCCTTGCTGCCGAATCCCGCGGCCGCGGCAAGGCGCCACAGGCCCCTCGTCGCGAACCGGCGAAAGGCTACAGTTGCGGACACCGCAATGTCAAACCCGCCGCATCCGTCGGCCTCCCTTCATCGATCGGGTATAAGGGCCCGACGGAATTCATGGAGTGAAACAATGAAATCCACCGGCGAAACACCGATTCCGAACGAACCCCCGAAGCCTGAAGCGCCGGCGCCGGCCGGATCACCGGCGCGCGACGCATCGGCCGCGATGCCCGATCTCGCCCGCTGGATCCGCCCGGGCGATGTCGTGGTCTGCGGCCAGGCCGCCGCCGAGCCACTGGGCCTCACGCAGGCCCTCACCGCCCAGCGCCACCGCTTCCCGGGCGCGCGGGTATTCCTCGGCGCAATGTTCTCGCGCAGCTTCGCACCGGCCCATGCCGACGCGCTGGAGTTCACCGGCTACGGCGCGATGGGCCGGGCCGCCGCATTGTTCGACGCCGACGGCGGGACCATCGTGCCGATCCACTATCGCGAACTGGAAGCCGCCTTCGCCAGTGGCCGGCTGCATGCCGATGTCGTCCTGATGCAACTGCCCGACGGCGGGGATGGCGCGCCCGCCGACAACCTCGGGCTCGCCAACGACTATGTCGCGCAGGCCGCGCTGCGCGCGCGCGCCGTCATCGCCGAAGTGAACCCCGACGTCCCCTGGACCTTCGGCGCCAGGCCGCCCGAAGGACTGCGCATCGATCATGTCGTCGCGGCGACCACCGGCCTGATCGAGCAGCCGATTCTCCCGCCCACCGAAATCGAGCAGCGCATCGCCGCGCACATCGCCGCCATCGTCCCCGACCGGGCCACCATCCAGACCGGCATCGGCCGCCTGCCCGACACCGTGCTCTCCGCCCTGGCCGGCCACCGTGGCCTCGGACTGCATTCGGGCCTGCTCAGCGACGGCGCCATCGCGCTCATCGAAGCGGGCGCCGCCACCAACGAGCACAAGGGCATCGACACCGGGCTGAGCATCACGAATATCCTCGGCGGCAGCCGCCGCACCCACCGGCACTTCGATCGCAACCGCGCCTGCCGGCTGCGGCCGGCAGCCTATACCCACAGCATCGCGGTACATGCCCGGCTCAACAGCCTGCATGCGATCAACTCCGTGATCGAAGTCGACCTCGCCGGCCAGGCGAACTCGGAATTCGACGCCGGCCGCTGGCGAGGCGGCATCGGCGGGCTGGCCGACTTCGTGCGCGGCGCCCGCCTCTCGCCCGGCGGCCGCTCGATCCTGATGCTGGCCTCGACCACCCCCGACGGCACGCGCAGCCGCATCGTGCCCACGCTCGCCGGCGCCCGCGCCACGATCCCCGCCAGCGACGCCGACTGGGTGGTCACCGAATGGGGCGCCGCCGAACTGCGCGACTGCGAAGCCCGCGAGCGCGCCCGCCGCCTCATCGCCATCGCGCACCCCGACCACCGCGAATCGCTGATCAAAATGGTCAAAATGGGGTCAGACACGATTAACTGCGTTAATCGTGTCTGACCCCATTTTGACCCCATTTTGATCAGCCGGCGAGCTTCGTCCGCAGCAGCTCGTTGACCTGCGCCGGGTTCGCCTTGCCGCGCGAAGCCTTCATCACCTGACCGACCAGGGCGTTGAAGGCGCGCTCCTTGCCGCCGCGGAACTCCTCGACCGACTTCTGGTTGGTCGCGAGCACTTCGTCGATCATCGCCTCGAGCGCACCGGTGTCGCTGATCTGGCGCAGGCCCTGCTGGTCGATGATGCGATCGACCGCGCCCGGATCGGGATCGCCGCCGCTCCAGAGCCGACCGAAGACATCCTTGGCGATGCGCCCCGAGATGGTGCCGTCGGCGATGCGCCCGACCAGCGCGGCGAGCTGCGCCGGCGGCACCGGGCAGGCGTCGAAACCGATCTCGTCGCGATTGATCGCCGCCGAGACATCCGAGAGCACCCAGTTGGCGGCCGTCTTGGCCTGGCCGGCGACATCGGACAGCGCGGCCAGCACGCCCTCGAAGTAGTCGGCGATGGCGCGCGATGCGGTCAGGGTGGCGGCATCGTAGGACGACAGGCCGTGCTCGGCGACGAGCCGCTCGCGGCGCGCCGCCGGCAGTTCGGGCAAGCTGGCGGCGATCTCGTCGATCCAGGCGCGCTCGATGGTGAGCGGCGGCAGGTCGGGATCGGGGAAATAGCGGTAGTCGTGCGCGTCTTCCTTGCTGCGCATCGACCGGGTTTCGTCACGATCGGGATCGTAGAGTCGGGTCTCCTGGACCACCGTGCCGCCGTCCTCGATGAGCTCGATCTGCCGGCGCACTTCGAACTCGATCGCCCGCTCGAGGAAACGGAAGGAGTTGAGGTTCTTGATCTCGCTGCGGGTGCCGAAGGCCTCCTGGCCGAGCGGACGCACCGAAACGTTGGCGTCGCACCGAAACGAGCCTTCCTGGAGATTGCCGTCGCAGATGCCCAGCCAGACCACCAGCGCATGCAGGGTCCGCGCGTAGGCGACCGCTTCCTTCGCCGAGCGCATGTCGGGTTCGGTGACGATCTCGAGCAGCGGGGTGCCGGCGCGATTGAGGTCGATACCGCTCATGCCCTCGAAGGCATCGTGCAGTGACTTGCCGGCGTCTTCCTCGAGATGCGCGCGGGTCAGCCGGATGCGCTTTTGCCGGGGCTGGCCGTCGGCCTCCCAGTCGATGTCGACATGCCCGCCCTGCACCACCGGAATCGCGAACTGGCTGATCTGGTAGCCCTTGGGCAGGTCCGGATAGAAGTAGTTCTTGCGGGCGAATATCGAAACCGGCGGGATCCCCGCATCGACGGCGAGGCCGAAGCGGATCGCATGGGCGACGGCTTCGCGATTGAGCACCGGCAGCGTGCCGGGCAGCGCGAGGTCGAGCGCGCTGGCCTGGCTGTTGGGCGCGGCGCCGAAGGCGGTCGACGCACCCGCGAAGATCTTGGAGCGCGTCGCCAGCTGCGCGTGCGTCTCGAGACCGATCACCACTTCCCACTGCATGCGGATTCCTCAACCGAGGCGGGCGCAGCCGCCGGTACGCGGATCGAACATCACCGGCCAGGCCTTGTCGTAGATCGTGCGCGGGCTGCACCAGCGCTCGCATCCGGTGTGGCCCAGGGTGACGCGGCGCGGCTCCTGCCAGATCATCAGCTTGCAGCCCGAGCCGTCGCGCGAGACGAGCTCGATGTGCGGGCGCGACTTGGTCTGGCGGAAATCGTTGCCATCGAAGGTGCAGGTGCCGCGCTTGCCGACGCGGATCTGCCAGCGCAGGGCGGTCACCTTGTTGTTGTCCACATCGAGCACCGCGTCCTCGCCGAAGCCGTCGACGTCCGTCTGCTGGCAGCGCCCGGCAAGCTCGATGCGCTGGTCGGCGATCGGCGTGGACCGGCCCCCGCCCAGGCCGACCAGGTCGCCGACGGAACCGCAGCCGGCAATCAGAACGGCGGCCAGGAAGACGAGGGCACGCGACGCGAAGGAAATGGAGGAAATGGGGTCAGACACCATTTGCCAATGGTGTCTGACCCCATTTCCTCCATTTCCGAGTCTGACCCCATTTCCATGGCGGGACGGCTTCATGCGGGCTCTCCGGGATGTCGCAGGTGCCAGTCGGTCTCCTGCTGGAAGCGCCCGGCGACGCCGAGCAGGCGGGCCTCCTCGAACCAGGGGCCGATCAGCTGCAGGCCGACCGGCCGACCGCGCTCGCCGAAGCCGGCCGGCATCGACAGGCCGGGCAGGCCCGCGAGCGAAGCCGGCAGCGTGAAGGCATCGGCAAGATAGTTGCGCACCGGGTCATCGGCCCGCTCGCCGAGGTTCCAGGCGACCGTCGGGCTGACCGGCGCGGCGATCAGGTCGACCGTGCCGAAGGCGCTGCGGAAGTCTTCCGCGATCAGGCGTCGCAGCTTCTGGGCCTGCAGATAGTAGGCGTCGTAGTAGCCGTGCGAGAGCACATAGGTGCCCACCAGGATGCGGCGCTTGACCTCGGCGCCGAAGCCTTCGCCGCGACTGCGCTCGTAGAGGTCGAGCAGGTCCTCGGGGTCGGCGCAGCGATAGCCGTAGCGCACGCCGTCGAAGCGCGACAGGTTGCTGGAGGCTTCGGCCGGGGCGATGACGTAGTAGGCCGGAATCGCCAGGCTGGTGCGCGCCAGGGAAATGTCGACGGTGACCGCGCCGGCCGCGCGCAGCGTCTCGATGGCCGTGTCGATGGCGGCGCGCACATCGGGCGCGAGGCCTTCGCCGAAGTATTCGCGGGGCAGGCCGATGCGCAGGCCCTCGAGGGGCGCGCCGATGTCGCGGCCGAAATCCTCGGCGGGACGCTCGACGCTGGTGGCGTCGCGCGCATCGAAGCCGGCCATCGCGCCGAGCAGCACGGCGCAGTCGGCGGCGCTGCGGGCCATCGCGCCGGCATGGTCGAGGCTGGATGCGTAGGCGACCATGCCGTGGCGCGAGACACGGCCATAGGTGGGCTTGATCCCGGTGATGCCGCACATCGAGGCCGGCTGGCGCACCGAGCCACCGGTATCGGTGGCGGTGGCCAGCGGTGCGAGCCCGGCGGCCACCGCCGCGGCCGCGCCGCCCGAGGATCCGCCGGCGATCGCGGCGGCATCCCAGGGATTGCGCACCGGGCCGAAATGGCTGTTCTCGTTGGCCGAGCCCATGCCGAACTCGTCGCAGTTGGTCTTGCCGACGCACACGGCCCCGGCCGCCGCGAGCCGCTCGACGATTGCCCCGTCGAACGGACTGCGGTAGTCGGCGAGCATCCGCGAACCGGCGGTGGTGCGCCAGCCGCGCGTCACGAAGACGTCCTTGTGCGCGAGCGGCACGCCCAGC
The DNA here is from genome assembly GCA_041676645.1 of Burkholderiaceae bacterium. GTDB lineage: Bacteria > Pseudomonadota > Gammaproteobacteria > Burkholderiales > Burkholderiaceae_E > JAMLIN01. The sequence continues at coordinate 36,277 of JBAYRO010000013.1, forward strand.
AGCGGGCCGCGCTCGCCGGCGGCCAGCCGCGCGTCGGCCTCGCGCGCCTGCGCCAGCGTGAGCTCGGGCTGCACGTCGATGAAGGCGTTGTGCCCGCTCGCCTCGATGCGCGCGAGGAAATGGCGCGCCAGTTCCATCGCGGAGAATTCGCCGCCCGCCAGCCCGGCGGCGAGCTCGGCGATGCCGCGCCGCTCGATCGGGGCCTGGCTCACTCGATCACCTTCGGCACAAGGTACAGGCCGTCGGCCACCGCCGGCGCCACCGCCTGGTAGGCCTCGCGCAGGTCGGACTCGGTGACCTCGTCGGCGCGCAGGCGCAGCGTGATGCCCTCGGCATGGGTCATGGGCTCGACCCCGGTGGTATCGACCGCCTGCATCTGCTCGATCAGCGTGAAGATCTCGTTGAGCCGGGCCCGGGTATGTTCGGCTTCGGGGCCATCAATCGCGAGGCGCGCGAGGTGCGCGATGCGATGGACTTCGTCAAGCGTAAGCGCCATGGCGTGATCGGCTGCGTGAAAGTGGGAGCGGGGAGAGTGGACCGGTGTGGCGGGTGCTTGCGCGCATGGCTGCGAACCCGCGAGAATGCGGCCCACAATCGCCCGGTTGTCGAAGAATTATACGGTATCATCTGCCGTTGATTTTCGATCCGAATCGAACCGGATAGCCTGCCGAATCCCGCTGGACAGCCCGCGGCAGCGCGAACCGCCTCATTACAAACAGGACCGGCATGTTCGGGTTTTTGCGCAAGTACTTCTCCAACGACCTGGCGGTCGACCTGGGTACCGCGAACACGCTGATCTACGTGCGCGGCAAGGGCATCGTCCTCGATGAGCCCTCTGTCGTCGCGATCCGCGAGGAAGGCGGGCCGAACGCCAAGAAGACCATCGCCGCGGTCGGCGCCCAGGCCAAGCAGATGCTCGGCAAGGTGCCCGGCAACATCCAGGCCATCCGCCCCATGAAGGACGGCGTCATCGCCGACTTCACGGTCACCGAGCAGATGCTCAAGCAGTTCATCCGGATGGTCCACGAGAGCCGCCTGTTCTCGCCCAGCCCCCGGATCATCGTCTGCGTGCCCTGCGGCTCGACCCAGGTCGAGCGCCGCGCCATCCGCGAATCCGCGCTGGGCGCCGGCGCCTCCCAGGTCTACCTGATCGAGGAGCCCATGGCCGCCGCCATCGGCGCCGGCCTGCCGGTGTCCGAAGCCTCGGGCTCGATGGTCGTCGACATTGGCGGCGGCACCACCGAAGTGGGCGTCATCTCGCTGGGCGGCATGGTCTACAAGGGCTCGATCCGCGTCGGCGGCGACAAGTTCGACGAGGCCATCGTCAACTACATCCGCCGCAACTACGGCATGCTGATCGGCGAGCAGACCGCCGAGATGATCAAGAACACCATCGGCTCGGCCTTTCCCGGCTCCGAGGTCCGCGAGATGGAAGTCAAGGGCCGCAACCTCTCCGAGGGCATCCCGCGCAGCTTCACCGTCTCGTCCAACGAGATCCTCGAGGCCCTGACCGAACCGCTCAACCAGATCGTCTCCTCGGTCAAGATCGGACTCGAGCAGACCCCACCCGAACTCGGCGCCGACATCACCGAACGCGGCATCATGGTCACCGGCGGGGGCGCCCTGCTGCGCGACCTCGACCGCCTCCTGATGGAAGAAACCGGCCTCACCGTCCTGATCGCCGATGATCCCCTCACCTGCGTCGTGCGGGGCTGCGGCATGGCGCTCGAGCGCATGGACAAGCTCGGCACGATCTTCACGCACGAGTAAGCCCGCAACCCACCGGGGCCGGACGCAGCGACGGACCCCCTACCGGCCGATAGATGGACCGCAGCCCGCCGCCGTTTTTCAAGCAGGGGCCCTCGGCCAACGCGCGACTCGCCTTCTTCTCGCTCCTCGCGATCGTCCTGATCGTCGTCGATGCCCGCATGGGGGTGCTCACGCCATTGCGCCAGGGCGTCGGCACCCTGCTCTATCCGGTACAGCGCATCCTGCTCTGGCCGCGCGACACGCTTGCCACGATCGGCGAATACAGCACCGAGATCAGCCGGGTGCGCGCCGAGAACGCCGAGCTGCGCCGCATCGAGGCGGTCAACGCCCGGGCGCTGCTGCAGGCCGAGCAGCTCGCCAGCGAGAATGCGCAATTGCGCAAGCTGGTCGACATGCGCGAACGGCTCGCGATCCGCTCGGCGGTCGCCGAGGTCCTCTACGAGACCCGCGATCCCTTCATACGCCACCTCGTGCTCGACAAGGGTCTGCAGCACGGGGTGCTGCCGGGCCAGCCGGTCATCGACGCCGGCGGCGTGGTCGGCCAGATCAGCCGGGTCACCGAATTCAGCGCCGAAGTCACCCTGCTCACCGACGGGCAGGCGACGATTCCGGTATCGGTGCGGCGCACCGGCCAGCGGGCGATCGCCTTCGGCGGTCCCGAACCGGGCCTGCTCGAGCTGCGCTACCTGCCGGCCAACGCCGACCTGCGCGAAGGCGACCTGCTCGAGACATCGGGCCTGGACGACCTCTTTCCACCCGGGCTGCCGGTCGGGCGCATCATCGAGTTCGGACCGGTGGCGGCGAATTCCTTCTCGCGAGCCCTGGTCGAGCCGGCCGCAGCGGTCGAGCGCAGCCGCCTGCTGCTGGTCCTGCTGCTCGATCACAGTACCCTGCCCGAGATTCCCGAGGAGCTCATCCTGCGTCGGCGCGGCCGCTGATGCGCACGGACACGACCAAGCGATGCTGACCCGCCCCGAATACCTGCTGCTGCCGGCCAACCGGGTGTTCATCACCATGAGCATCGTCGGCGCGCTGCTGCTCAACATGCTGCCCTGGGCCGGCATGCCCGGGATCCCGGATTTCCTTGCCCTGGTGCTGGTGTTCTGGAACATCCACCAGCCCCGGCTGGTCGGGATCGGGATCGCCTTCGTCTTCGGCCTGGTGCAGGATGTCCACGACGGCTCGCTCTTCGGCGAGCATGCCCTCGCCTACACCCTGCTGTCCTACGGCGCGATCGCCCTGCACCGGCGGGTGCTCTGGTTCAAGCCGATGGGGCAGATGGTCTATGTGCTGCCGCTGTTCCTGCTCGCGCAGATCGTCACCCTGGTGCTGCGCCTCATGATGGGCGCGGGCTTCCCGGGCTGGACCTTCTTCCTGCAGAGCTTCAGCAGCACCCTGCTGTGGCCGCTGGCCGAGTTCATCCTGCTCGCCCCGCAGCGTCGCGCCCGCCACCGCGACGCGAACCGCCCGCTGTAGGCTCGCGTCGAGCGCATGGTCGAAGTCCGCAACACCGAGATCGAATACCGCCGGCTGCGCGTGCGCCTGGTCGTCGCGCTGCTGTTCGTGCTGGCCTGCTTCACGATCCTCGGCGCGCGCTTCTGGTTCCTGCAGATCCATCGCCACGCCGACTTCCTCGCGCAGGCCGAGGACAACCGCATCTCGCTCGTCCCGTCGCCACCGGCGCGCGGCACGATCGTCGATCGCCGGGGCATCGTGCTGGCCGAGAACGTCTCGGCGTACACGCTGGAGATCGCGCCCAACCATGTCCCCGATCTCGAGGCCACGATCGAGGCGCTCTCGACCATCGTCGACATCAGCAACCGCGACAAGCGGCGCTTCCGGCGGCTGCGCGCCGACTGGAAGCACTACGACACGATCCCGCTCAAGACGCGGCTGACCGAGGACGAGGTCGCCCGGCTCGCCGCGCAGCGCTTCATGTTCCCGGGCGTCGAGATCAAGGCGCGCCAGTTCCGCACCTATCCGCTGGGCGAGACGGCCACCCATGTGCTCGGCTACATCGGCCGGCTGTCCCCGGCCGATGTGCGCCGTATCGAGGAGAACGGGCAGTCGGCCAACTACGCCGGCACCACCCACATCGGCAAGATCGGTGTCGAGCTCTCCTACGAATCGGTGCTCCATGGCCAGGCCGGCGCCGACGAGGTCGAGGTCTCGGCCGGCGGGCGCATCGTGCGGCGCCTCTCGCGCCAGCCCCCGGTGCCCGGCAGCAACCTGGTGCTCTCGATCGACGTCACGATGCAGCGCCTCATCGAGACCTGGTTCGGCGAGGAACGCGGCGCCCTCGTGGCGATCGAGCCGTCCACCGGCGAGATCCTCTCCTTCGTGTCGATGCCGACCTACGATCCCAACCTCTTCGTCGACGGCATCGATGTCGCGAGCTGGCAGGCGCTCAACGAGGACCCCGACATCCCGCTGCTCAACCGGCCGCTGCGCGGCACCTATCCGCCGGGCTCGACCTACAAGCCGTTCATGGCGCTGGCGATACTCGAGGAGAACATCCGCACGCCCGCCGAGACGATGTGGGACCCGGGCTACTTCAAGCTCGGGCGCCATCGCTTCCGCGACTCCCATGCCGGCGGACGCGGCTGGGTCGACATGCGCAAGGCGATCGTGCTGTCGTCCGACACCTATTTCTACAAGGCCGCCTACGACATGGGCGTGGATGCGATCCACGACTACATGGTGCCCTGGGGCTTCGGCCAGTTGACCGGCATCGACCTCGCCAACGAATCGCGCGGCATCCTGCCCTCCTCGGACTGGAAGATGCGCCGCTTCAAGCAGCGCTGGCTGCCGGGCGAGACACCCTCGGTGGGCATCGGCCAGGGCTACAACGCCTTCACCATCCTGCAGCTCGCCCATGCGACGGCCACGCTGGCCAACGGCGGCCTGTCGATCTCGCCGCGGCTGGTGCGCGAGGTCGAGGACGCGCAGACCGGCGAGCGCCGGCTGGTCGAGCCGGCCGACACGCACCGGATCCCGATCGACCCGGCGAACCTGGAGCTGGTCCATGAGTCGATGGTCGAGGTCAACATCACCGGCACCGGCCGGATCGCGTTTCGGGGCGCCGAGTACGTCGCCGCCGGCAAGACCGGCACCTCGCAGGTGATCGGCATCCGCCAGAACGAGAAGTACGACGAGGAGGCGATCGAGCGCCGCCACCGCGACCACTCGCTCTACATGGTGTTCGCGCCGGCCGAGAATCCGAAGATCGCCCTGGCGGTGATCATGGAGAACGCCGGCTTCGGCGCCGCGGCCGCCGCGCCGCTCGCCCGCAAGGTGCTCGACTACCACCTGCTCGGCAAGCTGCCGCCCGACACCGACCCGACGGTGCTGCTGACGCCGCTCGAGGAGGCCGAGATCGACGACACCCCGCCCGAACCCGTGCTCGACGAGGACGAGCTGCCGCCGACCCCGCTGCCCGGCGCGATAGCGCCCAAGCGCCCGCCGCCCACGCCGTCGGTGCCCGAGCGCGAACCGGTGGGTCCGGTCGGCGCCGGCGGCAACGCGATGCGAGGCCATTCGTGATCCTCAACGAACGCACCCCGGTCTGGTATTACCTGCGCCGCGCATTCGCGGTCTTCGATCCGACCCTCATGATCGGCATGGGGCTGCTGATCGCACTGAGCCTGGTCACCATGCATTCGGCGGCCATCGACTACCCGGGGCGCTTCGATGCGCACCTGCGCAACCTGCTGCTCTCGCTCGGGGTGATGGTGCTCGCCGCCCACCTGCCGATCGCGATCTGGATGCGGGTGGCGGCGCCGCTCTACCTGACCGGGCTCCTGCTGCTGATCGCGGTCGCCCTGTTCGGCGACATCTCCAAGGGGGCGCGCCGCTGGCTCGACATCGGGGTGACCCGCATCCAGCCCTCCGAGATCCTCAAGATCGCCACGCCCCTGATGCTCGCCTGGTACTTCCAGCGGCGCGAGGGCGCGCGCTACTGGTACGACTTCGTCATCGCGGGCGTGATGGTGGCGATACCGGTGGTGCTGATCGCCCGCCAGCCCGACCTGGGTACCTCGATCCTGGTAGCCGCCTCGGGCCTGTTCGTGATCTTCCTGGCGGGCCTGCCCTGGCGGGTGATCGGCCTGACCTTCGTCGCCTCGCTCGCCAGCCTGCCCCTGCTGTGGTCGGTGATGAAGGAATACCAGAAGCAGCGGGTGCTCACCCTGCTCGATCCGGAAGTGGATCCGCTCGGCAAGGGCTTCCACATCATCCAGTCGAAGATCGCGGTCGGTTCGGGCGGCACCTGGGGCAAGGGCTGGATGGAAGGCACCCAGACCCATCTCGAATTCATACCCGAGCGCACCACCGATTTCATCTTCGCCGTCCTCGCCGAGGAATTCGGCTTCGTCGGCGCCATGGTGCTGCTGGCGATCTATCTCCTGCTCGTCGGCCGCGGCCTGATGATCTCGGCCCATGCGCCGAACGCCTTCATGCGCCTGCTCTCCGGGGCGCTGGCCCTGATCCTGTTCACCTATGCCTTCGTCAATCTCGGCATGGTCTCGGGTATTCTTCCGGTCGTGGGCGTACCTTTACCTTTCATGTCCTATGGCGGCACCGCAATGGTGACGCTAGGCCTCGGGCTCGGCCTGCTGCTCAATATTGCCAGCAGGCGTCGCCTCGTTCCCCCGTGACGCCGCCCCCGTCCCCCTTGAGGATTACCACTTCGCCATGGAAGTTGCGTTACTCATCGCGCTGATCGTCGCCAACGGCCTTTTCGCCATGTCGGAGATCGCGCTGATAACCGCGCGCCGGGCCCGGCTCGCCAAACTCGCTGCAGAAGGCAACGGCTCTGCCGAAGCCGCCCTCAAGCTGGCCGAAGATCCCAACCGGATGCTCTCCACGGTGCAGATCGGAATCACCTCGATCGGCATCCTCAACGGCATCGTCGGTGAAGCCGCGCTCGCCGGGCCCATCGCCAGCTGGCTGGTCGCCATCGGCATGCCCGTGGGCGTCGCCAGCCCGCTGGCCACGGCCTCGGTGGTGATCGTCATCACCTACTTCACGATCGTGGTCGGCGAACTCGTCCCCAAGCGGATCGCCCAGGTCGAGCCCGAGACGATCGCACGCCTTGTTGCCAGGCCCATGACGGTGCTCGCGACCCTGTCGCGGCCCTTCGTCTGGGGGCTGTCGGCCTCGACCCAGGCGATCCTGCGACTGATCGGCGTGCGCAGCGAGGACGCGCAGCGGGTCACCGAGGAAGAGATCCACGCCATGATCGACGAGGGCTCGAGCGCCGGCATCATCGAGCGCGACGAGCATGCGATCCTGCGCAACGTGTTCCGGCTCGACGAGCGCCGGGTCGGCACGATGATGATGCCCAAGTCCGAGATGATCTATCTCGACCGCCAGCGCCCGCTCGACGAGAATCTCACCCTGGTCGTCCAGAGCCAGTATTCGCGCTTTCCGGTCTGTGACGGCGGCCTCGATCGCGTCATCGGCTTCCTGCACAGCAAGCAGCTGCTCGGCCAGGCGCTGGCCAGCGGCAACGCCAGCCTCGATGTCGAGCTCGAATCCCCGCTTTTCGTGCCGGAGACCCTCACCGGGCTGGAGCTGCTCGAGGGCTTTCGCCAGGGCGGTCGCCATGTCGCGCTGGTCGTCGACGAGTACGGCGACGTCCAGGGTCTGGTCACCCTGTACGACGTCTTCGAGGCCATCGCCGGCGAACTGCGCACCCCCGACATCGAGGACGCCGACGCGGTACAGCGCGACGATGGCTCCTGGCTGCTCGACGGACTGATCGCGGTGCACGACCTCAAGGCCCGCCTCGGGCTGGAATCGGTACCCGAAGAGGAATTCGGCCGCTACAACGCCCTGTCCGGCATGCTGATGCTGTTGCTGGGGCGCCTGCCGCGCACGGGCGACGTCGCCGTGTGGGAGAACTGGCGCTTCGAAGTGGTCGACCTCGATGGCCGCCGGGTCGACAAGGTGCTCGCGACCCTCGTCACCCCGGTGGAACCACCACCCGAAATCGAGGACGAGCCGCCGGCCCAGGACGCCTGATCGGGGCCACGAAAATGGGGTCAGACACGATTAAATAATCGTGTCTGACCCCATTTTCGTTTTCGTGGGCCCCATTTTCCCCATTTTCGTGCCGACCCGGCCTCCCGAGACTCGCTGCCAGGCGCGTTCGGTGCGCAGGGCGCGAACCGAGAAACCGATCTCGAACAGGCGGCTGTCGCGGGCCCAGCGCCGGGCCGCGGCATCGGCCGGCCCTTCCGCGAAATACGCCGTGGCCTCGGTGGCGAGCTCCCGCCAGACGGACAGGGCCCCGGACAGGGCGATGTGGGTTGTACCGGCTTGCCGGTCGCACCCGGCCAGCGCCCCCAGGCCGACGAGCGCGGCCACCGCCCGCTCCCGCCATGCAAGCGGCCAATCGCGCCGGCCGGCTTCGGCAAGCAGGTAGGCGAGCTTGCCGGCGGTGACCAGGACATCCTCGATGGTGCGAAACGGCTTGACGAACTGGTCGTAGGCATCGCCCGGCATGATCGCGTCCGGCTCGATGCGCACACCGTCGAGCCGGGTACGGGCATGCGGAACCTCGGGCGTGAAATCGGCCTCCGGCATCGGAATGAACTCCAGGCCCGGCGCTCCGGCCGCCACCCGCACCAGGCGGATCGAAGGCCGGGCCGCTTCCGGCGGCACCGGCTCGCGGGCGGCGACCAGCAGCAGCCCCGCCGCCGGCCCGAGGGTGCTCCAGCGTTTCTCGCCGGACAGGCGGAAACCGTCGCCATCGGGCGTCAGGCTGCTGCGGATCGCCCTCGGCGAATTCCCGTCGGCCTCCGAGATGCAGAATGCGACCGGCACATCGGTCGGCAGGTCGGGAATCATTGCGAGCAGCGACGCCTGGTAGCCCGAAGCCAGCGCCCAGCCCAGCCGGTCGGCATCGAGCCCGCCCGCGACGGCCAGCTCGAACGGGCTCGCGCCGGGCCGCGCCTTGCGACGGGCAAGCTCGCCTCGCCACCAGGCCGGGACATCGGAGGCCTCGGGAGCGGGAGGCGGATCGAGCAGGACGGCCAGCATGGCGTCGTCGGGAAGGCGGGTATCGGTCATCCGGCGATGTTATCCGCTCGCGCCCGATCCGTCCGGTTCCGCAAGTACCGACGCGGGCATCGCGCTTGCTTGGTCGGTGCAACGCAGAAAACCCGCCCGCAACGGTGGCGAAATGGGGTCAGACTCCATTTCATGAAATGGAGTCTGACCCCATTTCGCCCTCGCCCCGTTTCGCGCATCCCACAGGACCGTCATGCTGAATCCGACGTCCCTTCCTCCCCGCCCCGGCGTGCGCATTCGCGCTGGATTCGTCTCCGGAATCGAGCGCAGCCGTTCGGTCGTCGCTGCCACCGAAGGCTTCGAGCAGGAACCGGCAAGGCCGGTCGGCTCGCTGCTGGTCGTGGGCGACAGCACGGCGCTCGGCGCCGGCGCCGACGAACCCGACCAGTCGGTGGCCGGGCGCCTGGGCAAGCGCTTCCCCGGCTTGCGGATACGCAATCTCGCGGTCGACGGCGCCCGGCTTGCCGATGTCGCCGCGCAGATCGACTCGCGCGGAGCCGAGCGTTTCGACATGATCCTCATCATGGCCGGCGGCAACGATGTGCTGCGCTTCACGCCGCTGGCCCGCCTGCGGGTCGAGGCGACCCGGATCAACGCCGCCGCCATGGCCATCGCCCGCCATGTCGCCTGGATGCCACCGGGCAATCTCGGCGCCGTCCCGGCGTGGTACTGGCCCATGAGCCGGATCATCGAGCGGCGCAGCCGCCGGGTGCGCGCAACGCTCGTCGATGTTGCGGGCTCGATGTGCGCGATCTATGTCGACCTCTACCATCCCGTCGAGGTCGATCCCTTCGCCGTCGACTCGAAGCGTTTCCTCGCCGCCGACGGCGTCCACCCGAGCGGCGCCGGCTATTGCTACTGGACGGCGGCGCTGCTCGAGCGCCTGCCGATCGAGTTGCGTCGCCGCTGGCGGTACCCGACGTTGTCACTGGTGTAGGAAATGGGGTCAGACACGATTAACTGCGTTAATCGTGTCTGACCCCATTTTGTCCATTTTGTCCGACCCCATTCGCTGGCTTCGCCGCTTCGTGCTATAGTGCATTCCTAAGTTAGTGCAGTAGGAACATTTTATGCCGAGTACTGCCTCCCCTCCCCTCGTGAAGCTCGTTGGCGCCAACGGGCAGATCTCCCTGGGCAAGCAATACGCGGGGCGCCAGGTCCTGGTGGAAGAGCAGGAGCCGGGCGTCTGGCTGGTGCGCACTGCCACAGTCATCCCCGACAACGAGCGTTGGCTGTACGCACCGCAGGCGGCGGCTGATCTGGCCGAAGCGCTGGATTGGGCGCGCGCGCACCCTGCCAGTGATGCGCAGGCCGATGAAGTGCTGAAGCGTCTGCGCGACGACGCGTGATGCCTGATGGAGACGCCGTCGTCCGACTCGACCTGAACAACCCGGTCTTCCAGCGCGACCTGTTCGGCCTGCAAAAGGCCGAGCGCCACGCCGCGCTGGATACCCTTGCCAAGCTACGTCAGCTCAGCTGGCAACAGGTGTATCGAGACAAGGGCCTGCATTGGGAGAAGATCACCAGCGTCAAACCGCCTCCAGGCATCCCCGCGATTTACAGCTTGCGCATTACGCAGGCTCGCCGAGCAGTGGCTTGCCGCGATGGCGCGTTCATCCGCCTGCTGTCCATCCCGCCCGACCACGACGCCACTTACGGCAGAAAGTGATCGGCGCCGGCCTTGCAACCTACCGCGTGAACAAAATGGGGTCAGACACGATTAACTGCGTTAATCGTGTCTGACCCCATTTTGTTCCCCCGCGCCAGTGCGATGAAGGCCCGCAGGTAATCGGTTTCGAGATCGGCCGCGCGCGCGCCCAGGAAGATCTGCTTGGCAATGCCTTGCGGCCCGAGCCGCAGCGGCACCACATCGACCTTGTCCGCGTATTCCTCGACCAGCCAGCGCGGCAACGCCGTGACGCCACGGCCGCTGGCGACCATCTGCAGCATGATGTCGGTGGTCTCGATGGTCTTGTGCCGGCGCGGCGCGATGCCCGCGGGTAGCAGGAACTGGCTGTAGATGTCGAGCCGCTCCGTCTCGACCGGATAGCTGATCAGCACTTCCCGGGCGAGCTGCGCCGGCTCGACGTGCTCGCAGCCGGCCAGTGGATGCTGGCGCCCAACCACCAGCACCTGCTCGTAGTCGAACACGGGCTCGTAGACGAGCCCCGGCCGATGGAGCGGATCGGGCGTGACCAGCAGGTCGATCTCGTAGCCGAACAGCGCGCCGATCCCGCCGAACTGGAAGCGCTGCTTCACGTCGACATCCACATGCGGCCAGGCGGCGAGATAGGGCGCGACGATCTTCAGCAGCCACTGGTAGCAGGGGTGGCATTCCATGCCGATGCGCAGGCTGCCGCGCTCGCCACAGGCGAACTGCTGCAGGCGGATCTCGGCCTGCTCGAGCTGGGGCAACACCCGCTTGGCCAGGGCCAGCAGGTCCTGCCCGGCCTGGGTCAGGCGCAGGCTGCGGCCTTCGCGCAGCCACAGCGGCGTGCCCAGCTGGCGCTCGAGCTTCTTCATGCCGTGGCTGAGCGCCGACTGGGTCAGGCACAGGACGTCCGCCGCGGCGGTCAGGGATCCCTGCCGGTCGACCTCGCGCAGGACGGCGAGGTGGGTGCGCTCGATCATATGAACACTGCTCATATATCGGTGAAATAAGACCAGTTTACTTCATGGATCGACCTGCCTAGGATGGGCCCACCCTCCTTGGACCCTCCAGGCGAATCTCCATGCCCACCGTTCACAACCTCGGCTTTCCCCGGATCGGCGCCGACCGCGAGCTCAAGTTCGCGCTCGAGTCCTACTGGCGCGGCGAATCCCCGCGCGACGAACTCGAAGCCGTTGGCGCCCGGCTGCGCCAGCGCCACTGGGACCAGCAGGCTGGCCTCGACCTGGTGCCCGTGGGCGACTTCTCGTTCTACGACCAGGTGCTCGACATGAGCTTCACCCTGGGCAACCTGCCCGAGCGGGTGCGCGGCTTCCACGGCGATCCGCTCGACAACTATTTCCGGGTGGCGCGGGGGCGCTCGGCCGAAGCCGCCGACGAGCACGCCGCCTGCTGCGGCGGCGTCGCGGCCGGCGAGATGACGAAGTGGTTCGATACCAACTACCACTACATCGTCCCCGAATTCAGCGCGGGCACCGAGTTCCAGCTCGATACATCGCGGCTGCTCGGCCAGCTCGCCGAGGCACAAGCCCAGGGCGTGAAGGCCAAGCCCGTCATCATCGGCCCGCTCACCTACCTGTCGATCGGCAAGGCCCGGGACGGCTCGGACAAGCTCGCCTTGCTGCCGCGCCTGCTGGATGCCTATGCGCAACTGCTCGACGCGCTCGCCGCGCAGGGCATCGAATGGGTCCAGGTCGACGAGCCGATCCTGGTCACCGAGCTCGACGCCGCCTGGCAGCATGGCTTCAACATCGCCTACCACCAGCTCAAGGCCTGCAATGTGAAGCTGCTACTGGCCACCTACTTCGGTCAGCTGCGGGAGAACGCCTGGCTCGCCGCCAACCTGCCGGTGGCCGGCCTGCATGTCGACGCGATCAACGATCGCGACGGCGTCCTGCCGCTCGTCAACCTGCTGCCCGGGCACAAGGTGCTCTCGCTCGGCGTGGTCGATGGCCGCAACATCTGGAAGACCGACCTCGGGCGCACGCTCGACTGGCTCGAACCGCTGGCCGAAAGACTCGGCGAACGCCTCTGGATCGCGCCCTCCTGCTCGCTGCTGCATGTACCCGTCGATCTCGACAATGAGGAAGCGCTCGATGCCGAAGTGAAGTCCTGGCTGGCCTTCGCCCTGCAGAAGCTCGACGAGCTGAGGATACTGGCGAGCGCCCTGCGCGAGGGCCGTGATGCGGTGGAGGATGAACTGGCCGCCAACCGTGCCGCGTTGTCGGCGCGGCGCGCTTCGCCACGGGTCCACAAGCCCGCGGTGCGGGCAGCGGCGATGGCCGTAGCCACCGACACCAGCCTGGGCCGGCGCCGGAGCTCCTACTCAAGGCGCACGCCGAAGCAGGCGGCGCTGTTGAAACTGCCAGCCTATCCGACCACGACCATCGGCTCCTTTCCGCAGACTGCCGAGGTCCGTCGCGTGCGCAGTCGGTTCAAGGCCGGCGAGATCGACGAAGCGGCCTACCAGGCCGCAATGCGGGCCGAGGTCGAGCGCAGCGTGCGCGAGCAGGAGGCATTGGGCCTGGACGTGCTGGTGCACGGCGAAGCCGAGCGCAACGACATGGTCGAGTACTTCGGCGAGCAACTCGACGGCTACGCTTTCAGCCGGTCCGGCTGGGTGCAGTCCTACGGTTCGCGATGCGTCAAGCCGCCGATCCTCTTCGGCGACATCGGCCGGCCGAAGCCGATGACTGTCGAGTGGACCACGTATGCGCAGTCGCTCACGGACAAGCCGATGAAGGGCATGCTGACCGGCCCGGTCACCATCCTGAACTGGTCCTTCGTGCGCGACGACCAGCCCCGCCCGGAGACCTGCCGGCAACTCGCGCTCGCCATGCGCCAGGAAGTGCTGGACCTGGAAGCCGCCGGCGTGCGCGTGATCCAGATCGACGAAGCCGCCCTGCGCGAAGGCCTGCCGCTGCGCCGCTCGCAATGGCGGGAGTATCTCGACTGGGCGGTGGAGTGCTTCCGCATCACCGCCAACGGCGTGCGCGACGAAACCCAGGTCCACACCCACATGTGCTACTCGGAGTTCAACGACATCATCGAGTCGATCGCCGCGATGGACGCCGACGTCATCACGATCGAGACCTCGCGCTCGGACATGGAACTGCTCGATGCCTTCGAGAACTTCCAGTATCCCAACGAGATCGGCCCTGGTGTGTACGACATCCATTCGCCGAACATCCCGAGCCAGGATCACATCGTTGAGCTGATGCGCAAGGCCGCCGAGCGCATCCCCGCCGAGCGCCTGTGGGTCAACCCCGACTGCGGACTCAAGACCCGCCAGTGGGCCGAGGTGGTTCCGGCGCTCGCCAACATGGTGGCAGCAGCGAAGACCTTGCGCGCCACCGCCTGAGAAATGGGAGGAAATGGGGTCACGGAAATGGGGTCAGACACGATTAATTTTTAATTAATCGTGTCTGACCCCATTTCCGCCATTTCCTCCCCCATTTCCTAGGCAGCCGGCGGGGCGCAGTCCGCCATCTTGCTGCCGGAGAAATTGAGCATCCAGGGCGTGCCGTGGCGGTCGACGAACATTGCGAAGCGCTCGGCCCAGAAGGTTTCCGCCGGCGCCATGTGCACGGCCCGGGCGCCGTCGGCGAGCGCCGCGTACACCCGGTCGAACTCCGCGATCGAGCCCGGGTCGATCGAGACCGCGAAGCCGGCCGGCTCCCGGTACATGGCCTCGGGGCAGCCGTCCTCCGGGCAATCCGATGCCATGATCATGGTGTTGCCGAGATTGATCGCCATGTTCATCACCAGCTCGTCGCCGCCGGGCATGCGGCTTTCGGCATCGGGCACATCGCCGTTGCGAAAGACGCCGCCGACGCTGCCGCCGAGCACCTCGGCGTAGTGGGTCATGGCCTGGTAGCAGTCGCCATTGAAGTTCAGGTAGATGATCGGTTCCATTTCGGTCGCTCCTTTGCGTCCGGTGGTTGAAGATCGAGCAGCAGAGGACCCGCTTACGCAGCTGCCAGGGAACGCGCCAGCTCGACGAGCTGGTCGGCGGCCTGGTTCCAGCCGTCGTGGAAGCCCATGTCCTCGTGTTCCTTCCGGGCCTCGGCGCTCCAGTGCATCGCGCACGCCCGATAGCGGGTCTGGCCGGCGCCGGCATCCTCGAAACGGATGTCGGCCACCATGAAGGCGCGTCCGGACGGCGCCCAGCCGGGGCGCAGCGCATCGGTGAACACCAGGCGCTCGCCGTCAACGACTTCCAGGAACACGCCGTGATTGCCGAACTGCTCGCCGTCCGGCCTATTCATCAGCGAGAAGAACTCGCCGCCGGGGCGCAGGTCCATCCGGGCATCCGAGACGAACCAGGGTTTCGGACAGAACCATTGCTTCAGGAGCTCGGGTTCGGTCCAGCAGCGCCAGAGCGCTGCACGCGGCGCATCGAGCACACGCTCGAGCACGAGTTCGTGCGCGGTGCCGGCGCGGCCGGCATCGGGATCCGTGGGGGCATCCTTGCTCATGGGTACATCCTTCATCTGTTGGAGGGAGCTTCGGAAAAGAGCAGCCTCACATACCGCTCCAGGTGATCGATGGTGTCGAGCGCGACCGCGCGCTCACCGGTGGCCTTGGCAAGGATGAAGGCGCCCTGCAGGACCGCCTGCGTGTGGGCCGCCAGGCTCGCCGCGGTCCAGTCCCGCTTCATCCGACGTGCCTTCATCGCCGCCGCGATGTCGGGCTCGAGCGTGGCCGCATGCCCGAAGATGCTCGCCGCACAAGCATCGCGAATCGCCGGGTGCGTGTCGAATACCTCCTGGGTCATGGTGCCCACCAGGCAGGTGAATTCGGCCGGATCACCTTCGATCAACTCGCGACGAAAGTCGATGTAGGCGAGCACCCGCGCCAGCGGATCGGCGGGCTCGTGGTACGGCGCCACAGCGAAGAGCTCGGAGGTGGTGCGCGCCCAGTGCTCGGCCGCCGCCACCCCCAGCGCCTCCTTGCTGTCGAAGTGATGGAAGAAGGCGCCCTTGGTGACGCCGGCGGCGCGGCACAGCTCGTCGACCGTGGTGGCCGTGAAGCCGCGGCGACGGATCTCGTCGCGGGCGGCATCGAGCAGGCGGATGCGGGCATCGCCGCGCTGGGGGTGCTTGAGGGTGGGTCGGGGCATGGATGTACAATACCAACTGGTCGGTATTGTCGTCAAGCAGCCGTTTGCCGATCAATTGCGAACAAAAGCCTCGGCCATCGCAGAGCACTCGACGCCTCCACGCGGCGAAGCATCACCGCGACTGCGAGACCCTCCGCACCGTTTCCCCGATCACCGTGAA
>JBAYRO010000014.1:0-51532 GCA_041676645.1 Burkholderiaceae bacterium
GCCACCACCATGCAGCGAACGCCACTGACGAAACCGATGCCGGCGACCATGCTGCCGCCGGGGACGGATCTTTCCGGATCGGGCGTATCGCGCAGGTAGCCGGCAAGGCCCGCCAGCGGCAGCCATGGCGCGGCCCGGTCCAGCAGCAGCGCCACGCGCTCGCGAGGCAGCAACTGGTGCCGCTTGGCGAAGCGCGGCCCGGAGCGGGCCGAGGCCTGCGCGGCGCGTTCCAGCAGCGTGTTCAGGGTGTCGATTCGCGCCAGCATCGCGGCGCGGCGCTGCTGCGCCTGCGCGCTGGCGGCATTCCAGCCTGAAGTGAAGGCAGTCATGGTGGCATGGCTCGGTGCGTGGACTCCCGCACATGCTACTGCCGGATCGCAGGACTCGCCACGGGCACGGCCGGGCCATGATCGCCTCGCATGCTCCGCGCGGGGAGTCCTGCGGGCGAGGCCCTGGAGCGGCTCAGGCCAGCGCGTCGTCCCCGACGAAGGGATTGTGGGCGCGCTCCTGGCCGAAGGTCGACATCGGTCCATGGCCCGGCACGAAGGCGTTGTCATCGCCCAGCGGCCAGAGCTTGTCACGGATCGAATCGATCAGGTCCGCATGATTGCCGCGCGGAAAGTCGGTGCGTCCGATCGAGCCATTGAACAGCACGTCGCCCACGATCGCGAGTCGCGCGCCGGCATGGTGGAACACGACATGGCCGGGCGTATGGCCGGGACAATGCAGGACATCGAGCGTCTGTTCGCCGAAGGCGACCGTATCGCCATCCTCGAGCCAGCGATCGGGCTCGAAGGCTTCCAGCCGGGCGAAGCCGAAACGCTTGCCCTGCTCGGGCAACTGCCCGATCCAGAACGCATCGTCGCGATGCGGCCCCTCGATCGGCACGCCGTGGCGCCGTGCGAACTCGGCCGCCTGGCCGCAATGATCGATATGGCCATGGGTCAGGAACACCTTCTCGATGCGCGCGCCGAGCTGCTCGAGCCCGGCATCGATGCGTTCGAGGTCGCCGCCGGGGTCGACCACCGCGGCCCGGCCGCTCGCCTCGCAGAACAGGATCGAGCAGTTCTGGGCATATGGGGTTACCGGGACGATCATCAGCTTCATGGCGGACCCTGGGGTTCGGACTCGAGCGGGATTCTAGCCCGGGCGACCCGGGGTGGCCCCGCCGCTGCCGCGATACGCATGGGCCAGCAGCAGGTCCAGCGGAATGACGTCGAGCGCCCGCTCGTGCGTCGCCTCGAGCACCACCGGTGGCGCGACGCCGGCGTCACAGGCCTGCAGCCAGCGCGCGGCGCACAGGCACCAGCGATCCCCCGGCACCAGCCCGCGGAACCGATGCCGGGGCTGGGCGGCGCCCAGGTCATTGCCCTTGGCGGCCGAGAACGCGAGGAACTCGGGGGTCACCCGGGCGCAGACGGTGTGGTTGCCGATGTCCTCGGGGCCGGTTTCGCAACAGCCGCTGCGGGTGAATCCGGTCAGCGGATCGAAGGAACAGGCGAGCAGCGGACCGCCGAGAACATTGAGCCCGAGGTGGGCGCTCATCGTGCCTTCCTCCGCGGGCCGGAATGTCGAGGCGCTTTACACCGCGCGGGCAACGAGCCCTGCCTGCTTCCGGAGGTTTGGATTTTGTTCTTTGTTTTCAACATCTTGCGAAGACGGAGGATCGATGGCACGAGGATTGCTTGTAGTGATTCGCCGGTGAATGCGGACATCCCGCGATTATCAACGGCAACCCGGATTTTGCGAACCGGAGGCACGCCTTACGCGCCGGTTGGCACGGATCACTCCTAGCATCAGTCCTTGCGCCGCCTTCGGGCGGCTTTTTTTTGGTTTCGCTCCCGATCCGGCCCCTGCCCGGCCTGGCCCGGACATCGATATCCCGTTTTCTGGGATCATCATCCTGTTTTCGTTGACAAGCGCCGAGCCGCTGCTACCCTGCGGATTCCGACGGCGCGCCATGCCGCCATCGAAGCCCGACAGCGCCGACCCGAAGCACGCCAGCCTCGACCGAAAGGAAGATCCGAATGCCGACCCCGTCCCCCCTCGCAGGCGTCAAGGTGATCGAGATCTGCAACGTCGCCGCCGGCCCGTACTGCGGCATGCTGCTGGCGGACATGGGGGCCGACGTCATCAAGGTCGAGAATCCGGACGGCGGGGACACCCTGCGCAGCTGGCCGCCCATCAACGACGGCTACAGCGAGAACTTCGCCTCGCTCAATCGCAACAAGAGATCGGTCACGCTGGATCTCAAGAACCCCGCGGACATCGATCTCCTGCGCAGCCTGGCCAGGGATGCCGACGTCCTGGTCGAGAACAATCGGCCCGGCGTGATGGACCGGCTCGGCATCGGCTACGAGGCCTTGTCCGCAATCAATCCGCGCCTCGTGTACTGCTCGATATCCGCCTACGGGCAGACCGGTCCCCGGGCGAGCGAGGGCGGGTTCGACCTCACGGTGCAGGCCATGAGCGGCATCATGAGCGTCACCGGCGAGCCCGGCGGCGCCCCCGTGAAGTGCGGCGTGCCGCTGGCCGACTTCGCCGCCGGCCTGTATGCCGGCTTCTCGATCGTCTCCGCATTGCATGAAACGAAGCGGACCGGGCGCGGGGTGCATCTCGACGTCCCGATGCTGGGCGCGACCCTGGGCATCGCCGCGTTGCAGACATCCGAATACTTCGGCAGCGGCCGCGATCCCCGGCCACTGGGCTCCGCCCATCCGCGCAACGCGCCGTACCGGGTCTTTCGCAGCGCCGATGGCTACTTCGGCATGGCGGCGGGCAACAATGCGCTGTGGCGCTCGGTATGCGAGGTGGTCCGGCGGCCAGACCTGCTGCAGGACGAGCGCTTCGCATCGCCGACCACCCGCGCCGCGCACCAGGATGCGCTGCTCGGGATCCTGGAGGCGGAGTTCGCGCACGCCGGAACGGAGGACTGGTTGCAGCGCTTTCGCGATGCCGGCGTACCCTGCGCGCCCATCAACACCTATTCCCGGGTCCTCGAGGATCCGCAGGTCGAGCACATGGGATGGGTGCAGGCGCTGGATCTGCCCAACGGCAGCACGACCCGGACCTTCGGAGCCCCGGTGGTGTTCGGCGGGGAGACCTTCGGGATTCGCCGGCCCCCGCCCGCCCTGGGCGAGCACAACGACGAAGTGCTCGGCCCCTTGCGCGGAGACGCATCGGCATGAGCCCGATGCCCGCCTCGCCCGACACCGCTGCGCCGCTCGAGGTTCGGCATGAGGATGGCGTCCGGACCTTCGTCCTCAATCGCCCGGACAAGCTCAACGCGCTCGATGCCAACCTGGTCGACGCCCTGTCGGCAGCGGTCCACGAGGCCCATGCGGATCGCGTGAGGCTGATGGTGTTCCGCGGCGCCGGCAGGAGCTTCAGCGCCGGCTTCGATCTCTCGCGCCTCGAGGAGCAGAGCGAGGGCGACCTCGTCCTGCGCTTCGTGCGCATCGAGATGCTGCTGCAGGCCATCGCCCGATCCCCGGCCCAGACCCTCGCCCTGGCGCACGGGCGGATCTTCGGCGCCGGCGCGGACCTGTTCGCCGCATGTCGCCACCGCGTGGCCGCGCCCGACGCGAGCTTCCGCATGCCGGGCCTGAAGTTCGGCCTGGTGCTGGGAACGCGACGCTTCGGCGAGATCGTCGGCGCCGACCACGCCCGGCGGGTGCTGGAGCGTGTCGGCGCCTTCACGGCCGCCGAGGCCGCGGCCATGAACTTCGCCACCCGACTGGCTTCGCCCGACGAGTGGCCGGCGATCGTCGGCGAGCTCGACTCGGTGGCCAGGATGCTCGCGGACGACACCAGGAAAGAACTCTATCGCGTGCTGGATCCGAACGCCGGGCACGCCGACGAGGACCTCGCGACACTGACCCGCTCCGCCGCACGCCCGGGCCTGAAGGACCGACTGCGGCACTACCTGGGGAAGCAGCCATGAACCGCATCTGTGGATCCCGTTTCCATGACTTCATCGGCCAGCTCGAAGCGGCCCTGCACGGCCGCGATTCCGCGCAGGACCTGAGCCTGTCCGCCATCGGCGAAAGCATGCGCCGCCTGGTTTCCCATGACGACTGGCTGCCCGATGCCTACGCCCGGCCGCATCCGGAGTTCTACCAGCAGTACCTTCTGCATGTGGACCGGGACCAGCGGTTCAGCGTTGTGAGCTTCGTATGGGGGCCCGGCCAGGCGACGCCCATCCATGACCACCTGGTCTGGGGCGTCATCGGCGTCCTGCGGGGGAGCGAGCTCGTCGAGGCCTTCGACGCGCACGACACGCACGATGTGCATCATGTGCGCTCGCGCGGCGCACCGAGCCGGATGAACGTGGGCGACGTCGGTTTCGTCTCCCCGACCATCGGCGATATCCATCGCGTGAGCAATGCCTTCGATGACCGGGTGTCGATCAGTATTCACGCCTACGGGGGCGACATCGGCACGATCCGCCGCCATGTCTACACGGCCTCGGGAGAGCCGCGCAAGACCTTCGTGTCCGGCTATGCGAACGCCGATGAACTGAAACCCGGATGATGCTGCCGGGCCTGCTTCTTTCCGCGCTCCTCGCGATCGCGGCGATGGTACTGAGCGAATCGACGGGGCTCCAGCAGCATGGCCTCAGCGCGCTGGCGCTGGCGATCCTGCTCGGCATGCTGGCCGGCAACACCATGCCCACGAGCTGGCGAACCGTCACGGCGCCGGGAATCGACTTCTCGAAGCAGCGACTGCTCCGGCTGGGCATCGTCCTGTACGGCTTTCGCCTCACGCTGCAGGATGTCGCCCATGTCGGCATGGCGGGCGTCCTGATCGACGCGCTGGTCATCGGCTCGACCTTCGCGCTCGCCTGCCTGGCGGGCTCGCTCTGGTTCGGGCTGGATCGCCGGACATCGATGCTGATCGGTATCGGCAGCTCGATATGTGGCGCCGCCGCCGTGATCGCCGCGCAGCCGGTCGTGAACGGGCGTGCCGAACAGGTGGCCGTGGCGGTGGCGACCGTCGTCGTGTTCGGCACCGTCGCGATCTTCCTCTATCCGATGCTGCACACCCTCAACGGGCATTGGGGCTTCATCCTCGGCGGACAGCATGGCTTCGGGGTCTACACCGGCTCCACGGTCCATGAAGTGGCCCAGGTCGTGGCCGCCGGCCGGAGCGTAGGCCCGGAGGCCGCCGACACCGCCGTCATCGCCAAGATGGTCCGGGTCATGATGCTGGCCCCGTTCCTCCTCATCCTGGCGGCATGGCTCGCACGCCGCCCCGCGGATGCCGGCATCGACGGCGAACATCGCTCCCCGGGCTCCGCGACGCCATGGTTCGCGTTCGGCTTCATCGCCGTCGTCCTCTTCAACTCCTTGCAGCTGCTGCCGCCGGCCGCCTCCGAAGCGATCGACTTCATCGACACCGTGATCCTCGCCGCGGCGATGGCGGCGCTCGGGGTGTCGACTCGCGCCGGCGCGCTTCGCCAGGCGGGTATCAAGCCCCTGCTGCTGGCCTTCGTGCTCTTTGCCTGGCTCGTCATCGGTGGCGCCTCGATCAACCGCCTGGTCATGACCTGGCTGGGCTGAAGGGAAACGGCGCCGCTAGGTTCTGACGCAGCCCATGGCCTTCGAGAGCTCGGCGGCAAGCGCCACGACCCGCGGCGCGAACTGCTTCATCCGGGCCATGCCGAGCCGCTCCAGGGGACCGGAGATTCCCAGCGCGACGATGGGACGCTCGAAGCCGTCGAAGACCGGGGCCGCCACGCCGCCGACGCCTTCGCGCCATTCGCCCCGGTTGATCGCATAACCCGCCCGCGCGACCCGCCCCAGCTCGGCCTTCAGCGATTCCCGGTCGACGATGGTCGCCCGGGTGAAGCGCTCGAGCCGGGCCGGCAAGGCCTCCAGGACGCCCTCGTGTTGCGCGGCCAGCAGCGCCTTGCCGGTGGCGACCGCATGGGCGGGCGCCCGCCCGCCCACCATCGAGTAGGCGCGAATCGGCTGCACGCTGTCGATCTTGTCGATGTAGATCACGTCGTGCCCGTCGAGAATCGACAGGTGGATCGTCTCCCCGGTTTCCTTCGCCAGCATCGCCATGTACATCGGGGCGATCCGGCGGACGTCGCGGCTGCCCTGCTGCCTGACGCCGAGCGCGAACATCTTCATGGTGCCGCGATAGCTGCCATCGACCGGGTCGCGCTCGACGTAGCCGGCGTGGATCAGGGTCTGCAGCGTGCGATGGGCATTGCTTCGGGTGAGTCCGGTGCGCGCCGCGACATCGTCGATGATGCGCGCTTCGCCCTGCATGTCGGCAAGGGCTTCCAGTACCGCCAGCCCCTTGAGCAGGGTTTTGTCCATGGCCCGGCATTTCCCGAATGATGGGATTTCAGCTTAGCACAGCCCCGCCGGGATCGACGCTGCGGTGACGACGGTGTCAGCCGACCGCGCGCCGGCCCTCTCGTCGGGCAGGGGGGTCGGTCTGCTCCATCATCCATGCGGCGGCCTCGATCTCCGCCCGGGCCGTCTGGCCGATGTCGATGTCGCCCATCACCCGGCACAGGCCCTCGAGTGCCGACAGGTCGGCGCGCTCGCGAGCCTCGCAGATCGACAGGAGCCGGCCGAGCGGTCCGGCGCGTTCGACCAGCGCATCGCGCACGTTCCCGGCCAGCGGCAGTTCGCTCACCGCCTGCTCGAGCGACATGTCGAAAAGCACGTCGAGCCGCGACAACACCCCGGTCAGGAACGCCCTGTCGCCCAGCCGCGCCTCGTCCGGGCGCCAGCACCCGGCCAGCAGCTCCATCATGCGGGCGCGCAGCCCGACCTGCTGGACCAGCGGATCGCTGCGCGCGGGCGGGCCGTCCCCGTCGGCGTACAGCATCAGCTGGGCCAGCCGTGCGATCTGGCGCAGGCCCACGAGGGCGATCGCGGTCGCGATCGAGTCGATCCGCTGCCGCAGCCCGGCCGCGCTGGAATTCACCTGGCGCAGGATGGGCTTCAGCAAGGCCGGATGCCGGCCCAGCTCATGGGCAACGGCGTCGATATCCGGGTCCGTCTCGAGCATCGCGATCAGGCGGATCACCTCGTGCGCCGACGAGGGAATCCGCCGCGAATGCAGGATCTGCGGCTTCGCGAAGAAGAAGCCCTGGAAGAGATCGAAGCCCGCTTCCTTCGCCAGCCGGAACTGCTCGGGTGTCTCCACCTTCTCGGCCAGCAGCGTCTTGCCGCTGGGCTTGAGCTGCCTCGCGAGCGCTTGCCACTGCGAGACCTCCTGCTGCACCAGGTCGATCTTGACGACGTCGACCAGCGCCAGGCTGTCCAGGCGCGCATCGGCCGCAGCGATCACGTCATCGAGCGCGAAGCGATAGCCTCGCGCGCGCAGCTCGCTGATCCGCTGGCCGAGCGCGGGGTCGATTTCGGTGGTCTCGAGGATCTCCAGCACGAAACGCCCCGGCGGCAAGAGCTCGACCATCTCGCTCATCAGCAGGGCCCGGTCGACGTTCACGTATCCGGTGAAGCTGCCGAGGCTGGCCACGACGCCGATGTCGGCCAGTACACGCGCGATCACATGGCTCGAGGCATGCAGGTCGTCCGGGCGCGCCAGCCCGGCTTCGCCGCTTTGCGCATGCGAACGGAAAAGAAGCTCGAAGGCAACCAGCGACCCGGTGGTGTCGACGATCGGCTGGCGACCGAGAATGACTTCGCTGTCCATGCGGCGTGATCGGAGATCCTGTCCATGCGACGTGATGCGCGATGGCAATCGAAGCCCGCGTCGTCCTTGCCGAGGCAAGCTAGCACGCCCGTCGTTCCCCGAAGCCGGGAACATGACGAGTGGTCGCACGAAAGACGGGAAAACGGACCGGAAGCCGGATCAGACGACGATCGGTCGGTTGGGAATCTCGTCGACGCCGCCGGGGCGCGGCGGAAACGCGGCGACCAGGGCCTCGTCGAGAAGATCGATCGCGGCGAGAACGCCCTCCTCCTCGCGCCGCTCGCGGCAGGCCTCGGCCAGCACGGCGCAGGCATCGGTCCAGACTCGCGCATCGATCCTTCCGAAGGCGGCCCGGTCGGCGATTATCTCGACCGCGTGGTCGGCCAGCAGCAGGTAGACGAGCACGCCGTTGTTGGCTTCGGTATCCCAGACCCGCAGGCCGCCGAAGACCTCCAGTGCCCGCTCCCGGGGGGATTGCCCCGCGAGGATCGCCGATGGCGACAGGGCGGATTCGATCGCGATCCGGATCTCGGCGCCGTGGCTGCGCTCGGCGAGCGTCACGCGCGCCTCGATCCGGTCCATCGTCCCGGCGGGAAAGCGGCGCGCGGCCAGGCCGTCCGGGGTCAGGCAATGGCGCAGCAGGCGCATGAAGCGACCGGACGGCTCCATCTCACCAGCCTCCCGAGGCGCCGCCGCCACCGAAGCCACCACCGCCGCCGAAACCGCCGCGACCGAAGCCGCCTCGACCTGGACCGCCGCCACCGAAGCCGCCGCGGCCCCGGCCACCGGGGAGGATCACCGGCGGCGGCGATCGGTAGGTATGCTGCCCGACCCGTCCGAGGCCGCCGATCGCGCCGAACAGCAGCAGCAGGAAGAACAGCACCAGCCCGGCGGCCAGGCCGACGATCAGCGACACGCCCGCCTGGATGGCGAGGAAGCCGCCCCCCGCGCCGCCCAGGATCGCGCCGGGCAGCGCCCCGAAAACGCGTGTCAGGATGAACCCGGCGAAAGCGATGAACAGCAGCAGGGACAGCCAGTCGGTACCGGCATCGCTGTCGGATGCCGCGCCGGCGGCGGGCGCCGGCAGGTCCTCGCCGGCTATCGCCTGGCCGATGGCCGTGACCGCCGCCGCCAGGCCGCCGGCGAAATCACCGGCCTGGAAACGCGGCGCCATCTGCTCGGCGATGATGCGCCTGGCGATGGCGTCGGGAATCGCACCCTCGAGGCCGTAGCCGACTTCGATACGCATCCGCCGCTCGCGCATCGCCACCACGAGCAGGGCACCATCGTCCACATCCGCCCGCCCGAGCCGCCAGTGCTCGGCGACCCGGATCGAGAAGGCTTCGATCGACTCGGGCTCGGTGCTCGGCACGAGCAGCACGCCCACCTGGCTGCCATGGCGCTGCTCGATCGCCTCGAGCCTTGCCTCGAGGGCGGCCAGCTGGGCGGCATCGAGAGTCCCGGTCGTGTCGACGACCCGAGCGCTCGGTTCGGGCACCGCCTGCTGGGCCACGGCCGGACCGGCGTAGCCGATGCAGGCGAGCAGCAGCGCCAGGACCAGGGCCGTCGCCCACCCGCAGGCGAGGCGACCGAAACGGGCAAAGCAGCCGAAGCGGGCGGCGCCGGCGGCCAGACCGGAAGATGCGCCGACTGCCGGACTGGCCTGCATGCGGATGGACGCGCCTATTGCGAGCCGCCCCGCCCGCCGAAGTCCACCGCGGGCGGGCTGGAGATGGCGGCTTCGTCGGCGACCGAGAACTGTGGCTTGGCGTCGTAGCCCATCACCATCGCGGTGAGGTTGACCGGGAACTGGCGCACCAGCACGTTGTATTCCTGGACCGAATCGATGTAGCGCTTGCGGGCTACCGAAATCCGGTTCTCGGTGCCCTCGAGCTGCGCCTGGAGATCGCGGAACACGGTATCGGACTTCAGCTGCGGATAGTTCTCGACCACCACCATCAGCCGCGACAGGGCACTGCCGACGTCGCGCTGCGCATCCTCGAAGCGCTGCAGCGATGCCGGGTCGCCCGGATCGACCTGGACCTGGCCGACACGGGAACGTGCCTCGGTGACCCCGAGCAGGATATCGCGCTCCTGGTCGGCGTAGCCCTTGACGGTGTTGACGAGGTTCGGAATGAGGTCGGCCCGGCGCTGGTACTGGTTGAGCACTTCCGACCATGCCGAGTTGGTGGCCTCGTCCGTCGCCTGGATGGAGTTGTAGCCGCAGCCGCCGAGCATGCCCAATGCCAGGACCAGGCCGGCCAGCCGGAGCAGGATTCGCGTCGCCATCGAGTTCCCCTATTCCTTCATCCGCTCAACGCGCACCATGCGCGAATCGCGAGGCGAGTCTACCGCAGCACGGTGGGCGACAGGGCGGGGCAGCGACCTCGGGCGGCCGTGCGCTCGGGCTCATGTACGGCGCCGGTCGGCGAAATGCCGGCGGAACTTCGCGAGCTTGGGCGCGACCACCATGCGGCAGTATCCCTGCGCCGGGTTGTTCTCGTAGTAGCGCTGGTGGTAGCCCTCGGCCGGATAGTAGGGCCCGGCGCCTTCGATGCGGGTGACGATCGGCGCGCCGAACGCATCCTCGGCTTCGAGCGATGCGATCAGCTCGCGCGCGATGCGGGCCTGTTCCTCGTCCTGCGGGAAGATCGCCGAACGATACTGGGGCCCGACGTCGTTGCCCTGGCGATCCGCGGTGGTGGGGTCGTGGATCGTGAAGAAGACCTCGAGCAGGTCCCGATAACCGATGCGCGCGGGATCGAAGGAGACCCGGACCACCTCGGCATGGCCGGTGGTGCCGGTACAGACCTCCTCGTAGCCGGGATTGTCGACATGCCCGCCGCAATAGCCGGATTCGACCTCGATCACGCCTTCGAGCTCCAGGAAACAGGGCTCGAGGCACCAGAAGCAGCCTCCACCGAAAATCGCCACCTGCGAGTCCATGCCATCCTCCTGCAGCACCGCCGTCGGTAGCCGAAGCCGGGCAGCGCGCGACTCCTTCCGACCCCGCGATTCTGCGCAGTCCGGGGCGCTGCTGGCAACTGCGTCGCGAGCGGGGGCGGCCCATGGACCCGCCGTATAATGGATGGTTAGGAACCAATCACTGGAGACCCCGATGGCCAGCCAAAGCCGGGCGACATTTCACTGGGAAGACCCCCTGCTGCTCGATTCGCAGCTGACCGAGGACGAACGCATGGTCCGCGATGCCGCACAGGCATACTGCCAGGACAAGCTTGCGCCGCGCGTGCTCGAGGCCTTCCGTCACGAGAAGACCGATCCCGCGATCTTCCCGGAGATGGGCGCGCTCGGCCTGCTCGGCCCCACCATCCCCGAAGCCTATGGCGGCCCGGGCCTGAACTACGTCTCCTACGGCCTGATCGCGCGCGAGGTCGAGCGCGTCGATTCCGGCTACCGCTCCATGATGAGCGTGCAGAGCTCGCTCGTCATGGTGCCGATCTTCGAGTTCGGCACCGAGGAGCAGAAGCGCAAGTACCTGCCCAAGCTCGCTTCCGGCGAATGGATCGGCTGCTTCGGCCTGACCGAGCCCAACCATGGTTCCGACCCGGGCTCCATGGAAACCCGGGCCAAGGCATTCGCCGGCGGCTACCGCCTCACCGGCAACAAGATGTGGATCTCCAATTCGCCGATCGCCGATGTCTTCGTCGTCTGGGCGAAATGCGACGGCGGCGACCACGACGGCCGCATCAAGGGCTTCATCCTCGAGAAAGGCATGGCCGGCCTGTCGGCGCCGACGATCCACGGCAAGTTCGGCCTGCGGGCCTCGATCACCGGCGAGATCGTCATGGACGGAGTCGAGATTCCGGAGTCGCAGATGCTGCCCGGCGTCGAAGGCCTCAAGGGTCCCTTCACCTGCCTCAACTCCGCCCGCTTCGGCATCGCCTGGGGCGCCCTGGGCGCGGCCGAGAGCTGCTGGCACACCGCCCGCCAGTATGTGCTCGATCGCAAGCAGTTCGGCCGGCCGCTGGCGGCCAACCAGCTCGTCCAGAAGAAGCTCGCCGACATGCAGACCGAGATCACGCTCGGCCTGCAGGGTTGCCTGCGCCTGGGCCGCATGAAGGAGGACGGCAGCGCCGCCGTCGAGATCACCTCGATCATGAAGCGCAACTCCTGCGGCAAGGCGCTCGACATCGCCCGGCTCGCGCGCGACATGCTCGGCGGCAACGGCATCAGCGACGAGTTCGGCGTGATCCGCCACATGGTCAACCTCGAGGTCGTCAACACCTACGAAGGCACGCACGACGTCCACGCCCTGATCCTCGGTCGCGCACAGACCGGCATCCCGGCATTCAGCTGATCCTTCGTCGGTGACGAAAGCCGAGGGTCCGTCGGCCCCCGACGGGCCCCGCGGCGCGCGCGCGAAGGCGGCGCGCCGCGCACCGGTGCGCCGCTACGATCACGAGGAGATCCTGCGGATCGTCATCGGCATGATGCCGGTGCTGTTCATGGCGGCGGTCGACCAGACGGTCGTATCGGTCGCCCTGGTCGCGATCTCGCGCGATCTCGGCCAGGTCGAACTGGTTCCCTGGGTCGCGACCGGCTACCTGATCGCCTCGACCGTCTCGACACCGGTGTATGGCAAGCTCTCCGACCTGTTCGGCCGCTGGCCGGTGCTGGCGGTCGCCATCTGCGTCTTCGTCGTGGCCTCCACCCTCGCGGCGCTCGCCCAGACGATGCCGCAACTGCTCGCGTTCCGCCTCCTGCAGGGACTGGGCGGGGGTGGGCTGATCCCGCTGGCGCAGACGGTCGTCGGCGATGTCGCGCCGGGCCACCTGCGCGGCCGCTACCAGGGCTGGCTCGCAAGCGTCTTCGCGGCGGCGGCCGTGCTCGGCCCGATCGCCGGCGGCCTGCTCACCGAGTACATCTCGTGGCGGGCGGTGTTCGCGGCCTACCTGCCGCTGGGCATCGCCGGCTTCCTCGTGGCACGACGCGCCCTGCGCACCCTGGAACCGATCGAGGTCCGGCGCCGGCCGATCGACTATGCCGGCGCGCTGCTGCTCGGCGTGTCGATCTCCTGCCTGCTGATCGGGCTGACCGCGCTGGGCGGCGGCCGCGAGGGCCTCCTCACCCGGGTCCTGCCGCTCTTCATCGTCGGCGTGCTGGCGGGCGTCGGCCTGGTCGCATGGGAGCGCCGCGCCCCCGAGCCGATCCTGCCGCCGTCGCTCTTCGCCAATCGGGTCATCACCCTGTGCTGCATCGTCGGCGGCCTGGGCGTCTTCGTGATGATCGGAACCTCGGTGCTCGTGCCGATGGCACTGCAGTCGATGCACGGCCTGCGCGCCGACCAGGTCGCCCTCGCACTGGTGCCGCTGTCGTTCTCCGCGCCCTGCGGTTCGATCCTGTGCGGCAAGCTGATGTCGCGGATGGTGAGCTTTCGCTACCTGCTCGCCGCCGGCCAGGCCACCTGCCTGCTGGCGATGCTGCTGCTCGCGATCCTGATGCCGGCGCCCGGCATCGGCTTCGGGCTGCTGCTCGTGGTGCTCGGTCTCGGCGTCGGGCTGACGATGCCGGCGACCATCGCCGCCGCCCAGATGGCGGTCGGCCCCGGCCTGATCGGCGTCGCGACCGCGACCACCGCCCTGACCCGCACGCTGGGCGGCGCGGTCGGGGTCGCCGTGCTCGGGACGGTCCTGTTCGCGGTGCTGGGTATCGGTGGCGGCGCCATGACCGATCTCGCCGCCGTGCCGTACGACACCCTCGAGACCGGTTTCCGGGTCACCTACGGGCTGACCGCCGCGATCAGCGCGCTCTCGCTGTTCACAGCCCTGCGCCTGCCGCGCGCCAATCCGATGGCGAACGCCTGAAACGCGAAATGGGGTCAGACACCGTTTTCATGAAAACGGTGTCTGACCCCATTTCGACATTTCGATCGCTCAGCCGAGCATGTCCGCCCAGATGTTGCGAGCCCAGGCGTTGGCGGCCAGGCCTTCGGCCTCGGAAGGCGCCGCCGACAGGCCACCCGAACCCTGGACCGGCAGGTAGGTCTGCTGTTCGGCGTTCCAGGCATGCACCGAGGCCACGTGGACGACTTCACGCTCGTTGACGAAGCTGTAGCAGGTGTTCATCGTCAGGGGCGAATCGTCGATCGGGCGGCCCGAGAGCTTCGCCACGATCGCGGCGGCGCAGACCTTCGCCTGCTGGTTGGCCATGTGTCCCGACTTGGGCATGGTCGGCGCCGGCTGGATCGCATCGCCGAGGATGTGGACGTCCTTCGCGACCTTCGATTCGAAGTCGATGAAATTGACCTCGCACCAGCGGCCGTTGGCGGTGGCCAGCCCGCTTTCGACAGCGATCGAGCCGGCGCGCTGCGGTGGGACGACGTTGAGCACCGAGGCCTTGATCGGGTCGTTGAACTCGAACAGCAGCCGGCTTCCGGCGACGTCGACATCGAGCAGGGTGTGCTTCGGCCGGTACTCGATGATGCCCTGGTAGTACTTCGCCCAGGCGGCCTTGAACAGCTTGCCCTTCGATGTGACATCGTCGTTGGCATCGAGCAGCAGCACCTTCGAGCGGGGTTTCTCGCGCTTGAAGTAGGCCGCCACCATGCAGGCGCGCTCGTAGGGTCCGGGCGGGCAGCGATACGGCGCCATCGGTATCGCCATGGCGTAGACACCGCCATCGGGCATCGCCTCGAGCTGGCGGCGCAGGGCGACGGTCTGCGGACCGGCCTTCCAGGCATGCAGGACGGTTTCGCGCGCGGCGGCCGACTGCAGTCCCGGCAGGCTGTCGTACATGAAGTCGATGCCCGGCGAAACGACGAGCTTGTCATAGGTGATCGTGTCCCCGCCGGCCAGCGTCACCTTGCGCGCGTCGGCATCGAGCCGCGTGACGGTATCGCGCACCCGCCGCACCCCATGGGCCCTCTCGAGCGCATCGTAGGAGGTGGTGATGTCCGCGATCTCGCGGGTTCCGCCGATCACGAGGTTGGAGATCGGGCACGAGACGAAATCCGCATTGGGCTCGACGAGCACGACGCTGATCTTGTAGTCGCTCCACATCCGGATGTACTTCGCGGCGGTTGCACCGCCATAGCCGCCACCGATGACGACGACCTGCGCCTTCGAGGGCGCGCGCGAGCCGCCGCCCGGTGTCGCGCAGGCGCCCAGCGCGCCGAGTGCCACGCCCGCGGTCGCGCCCTGGAGGATCGTTCGACGAATGTTGTTCATGACCTTGTCCTCCGGTTCAGCGCTTCTGCGCGGCGAAATGTTCGGCGATCAGCTCGACCTGCTCGGGGGTGTAGCCCTTGGCGATCTGTCCCATGATCGTCGAAGGCTTGCCATCGTTGCGAAACAGTCGCATCTGGGCCATGAGCTCGTCCCTGGGCACACCGGCGAGCGCCGGCGCACCGCGCTCGGCGCGGCCGTCGGTACCGTGGCAGTTGGCGCAGGTAGCCGCGAGATTGCGCGCCTTGGTCTGTCTGTCGGTCGCCATCGCGTCTGACGCGGGCGCCGCCAGGGCGAACAGGACGAACAGCGCTGACGCGCCGGCAAGGATCCCCTTCATGCTCCACCCCTCTAGTTTTCGGTTGTCGTGGACCCGCGGCGAGCGGGGGCCGCCAGCAGCACGCCGTTCCCGTCGTCCGGATCCTGTGCTTGCAGGATAAACGAAGCCGGGCGCCCGCGTCGATCCTGAGGCGGCATCCCATCCGGCCGATTCGGTCCGCCGGCCCGCGCCGGCGGACCGATCCTCAGGCGTAGCGCCGGCTGATCGCTTCGGCGACGCAGGCGGGTTTCTCGCTGCCCTCGAGCTCGATCACGACGCTGGTGGTCACCTGGGCGCCGTTGTTGGGCAGCGGCTCGAAGGCCGCCAGGGTCGAGCGGGCCCGCACCCGGCTGCCGGCGCGCACCGGCGCGGTGAAGCGCACCCGGTTGAGGCCGTAGTTGACGCCCATCTTCTGGTCATGGATCTTGACCGCATCGCCGGCAAGCTTGGGCAGCAGCGACAGGGTCAGGAAACCGTGGGCGATGGTCGCGCCAAAGGGGCCCTTGGCGGCACGTTCGGGATCGACATGGATCCACTGGTGGTCGCCGGTGGCATCGGCGAACAGGTCGATCATCGACTGGGTGACGACCATCCACTCACTGGTGCCGAGTTCTTCGCCGACATGATTGCTCATTTCGGCGAGGGTCTGGAATTCGCGCATTTCACTGTCTCCTTGTGGATTTCGGGCGCAGGCATTATGACCGATTCACCCGGACCACCCTTGCGCGAAGCTTCGCCGCGCCCCGTGGCGCCATGCGCTTGCCTTTCCAGTCCGGATTACTCGAGCTTGATCTTCTTCGGATCGAAGTCCGGCTCCGGATACTGGGGATCGAGGCGGCGCACCGTGTCCACGATGATCGACATCACCGCGTAGTCGCGATACCACTTGCGATTGGCGGGAATGATGTACCAGGGCGCGAAGGGCCGGCTGGTCTCGCGGATCGCATCGGCGTAGGCGGCCATGTAGTCGTTCCAGAGCTTGCGCTGCTCGATGTCGTGCGGCTGGAACTTCCAGTGCTTGTCGGGTTCGTCGAGCCGGTCCTGCAGGCGCTCGCGCTGTTCCTCGCGATCGATGTGGAGGTAGAACTTGAGGATCGTGGTGCCCTCGTCGGACAGCATGCGCTCGAAGCCGCGGATATGCTCGTAGCGGCGCCGCCAGACCGGCTCGGGAAACAGCTTGTTGGTGCGCACCACGAGGACATCCTCGTAGTGCGAGCGATTGAAGATCACGATCTGGCCACGCGCCGGCGTCTGCGGATGGACCCGCCAGAGATAGTCGTGGGCGAGTTCGTTGTCGCTGGGACTGGCAAAGCGTGCCATCCGGATGCCCGCCGGGTTCACTCCGGAGAACACCCGGCGAATGGTGCTGTCCTTGCCGCCGGTATCCATCGCCTGGAACACGATCAGCAGGGCATGGCGACCCTGCGCATGCAGCCGGTCCTGCAGGGAGATCAGCTCGTCGCGCAGATCGTCGGTCGCCTTGCGCGCATCGTCGCTGTCGCCATCGAAGCCCGGCGTTGCATCGGCGGGCAGGTCGTCCAGGGAATTGTCGTCTTCGAGTTCAAGCCAGCACTTCTTCATGAGCGTCTCCACGGATCCGGCCGAAATCGGCCCCTCGACCCGAGTGTAGCGCCCCGCGTCGGAAGGGCTTCGCGCCGTCCGGCGACGGAGTCGCGCCGCCGGCCGATATTGGTGACAATCGGGCATGAGCCATTCCATCCGCAGCGACTTCATCCGCATCGCAGGCGGGCTCGACATCGAGCTGCGTCGTATCGCTTCGCCTTCCGATGGCGAGCCGGCCGACGCAGCGCCCACCCTGGTATTCCTGCACGAAGGCCTGGGCTGCGTCGCCATGTGGCGCGACTTCCCGGATCGGGTCGCCGCCGCCCTGGGCTGGCCGGCGATCGTCCATTCGCGCGCTGGATACGGTCGGTCCACGCCATGGGCAGCCCCGCCGTCGGCGGACTTCATGCATCGGGCCGCGCGCGAGGAACTGCCGCGCGTTCTCGCTGCGCTCGACATCGAACGACCGGTGCTCATCGGCCACAGCGACGGCGGCTCGATCGCCCTGATCGCCGCGGCCGAAACGGTGGCGGCGCGCGCGGTCGTGACGATCGCCCCCCATGTCTTCGTCGAGGCCGTCACCATCGAAGCCATCGCCCAGACCCGCAAGGCATGGCACACCGAAGGCCTCGCCGCCCGGCTCGGGCGCTACCATGCCGACCCGGCCGCCACCTTCGACGGCTGGACCGGCGTGTGGCTGTCGGAGGAATTCGCCGACTGGAACATCGAGTCCTGCCTGCCCGCCATCGAATGCCCGGTGCTCGCCATCCAGGGCGATGCCGACCAGTACGGCAGCCTCGAGCAGGTACACCGGATCGGCCGCGGCGTGACCGACGGCAAGGTCGTCGAGCTTCCGGGCAGCGGACACAGTCCGCACCTGGACGCACCCGACGCCACCGCCGCCGCGATCATCGGCTTCCTGCGGACCCGGCTCGGGAGCGAGCCCGCAGGCCAGGGACAGGTTTTCACCAGGACCGACATCGGCTGACCGCGGGACTCGGGCGCCGTCCAGCCTGATCGTCGTCATGCTTGCCATTGGGCAGCGCCACATGATATACATATCGCATATCAATGGAGCCTGTCATGCGAGCCTTGGTCGACATGAACGATGCGCAGGTCGAAGCTCTGGATACCCTTGCCAAGCGGATGCGCCAGTCCCGCGCAGCCCTCATCCGGGCGGCGATAGACGACTATCTCCATCGCCATCACCGCGAACAGGTGGAGGACGGCTTCGGCTTGTGGGGTGAGCGCAAGATCGATGGTCTAGCCTAT
Source organism: Burkholderiaceae bacterium (assembly GCA_041676645.1). Lineage (GTDB taxonomy): Bacteria > Pseudomonadota > Gammaproteobacteria > Burkholderiales > Burkholderiaceae_E > JAMLIN01. The sequence goes on from JBAYRO010000014.1 coordinate 18,019, forward strand.
CAGGAGAAGGCGCGCAGCGAATGGTAGGCGCACTTTTCGACACCAACATCCTCATCGACCATCTGAACGCCATCCCCGAGGCCCGAAACGAAATCGGGCGCTTCGAGAACAGGGCCGTCAGCATCATCACCTGGATGGAGGTGATGGTCGGAGCGAGCGCCGATCTGGTCGAGCCGACCCGGCTTTTTCTCGAAGGCTTTGAAGTCATCGCCCTGGACGACGAGATAGCCAACCGTGCCGTAGCGCTGCGACGCGCGTATCGCATCAAACTGCCCGACGCGGTGATCTGGGCGACCGCCCAGACCACCGGACGCTTGCTCGTGACCCGCAACACCAGGGACTTCCCGCCCGACGATCCGGGGATACGCGAGCCTTACACCCTGTAGTGGTGAAAATCGCGGCAATTCCGGAAATCGCGAACCGGACACGCCAGCAGGAATAGCATCGGACGATGCCTACCGACAGCCTCACCGACATGCCCACGATCGCGACCGCAAGCGGCGAGCTCGATCCCGTCCAGTGCTACCGAGCGCTGCAGGCCCGCGATGCACGTTTCGACGGGCGCTTCTTCATCGCGGTGACGTCCACGCGCATCTACTGCCGGCCGGTCTGCCGGGTACGGGTTCCGAAGGCGGCCAACTGCCGCTTCTTCCGGCATGCGGCGCAATGCGAACAGGCCGGCTACCGACCCTGCCTGCGCTGCCGGCCCGAACTCGCCCCGCGGGCCGAGCGCTGGTCGATCCAGGATGCCGGGGCAGTGCTCGCATCGAGCGCGGCGCGGGGGCTCGATGAGATCGATGGGATCGATGGGATCGACGATCGGGCCGATGCCCCGTGGTGGACCGGACTGGCCGAAACCCTCGGTGTGGGCGAACGCGAACTGGGGCGGCTCTTCGAGGATCGCTACGGCGTCTCGCCGCAGCAGTACATGCGAACGCGCCGGCTGCACGACGCCATGCTGCTGCTCACCGATACCCGCCTGGCCGCCGGCGAGGTCGCCGCCACGAGCGGCTTCGGCAGCCCGCGCCGCCTCAACGCCGCCTTCGTGGCGCACTACCGGATGACGCCGACCCGGCTGCGCCAGGAGCGCGCCGGCGACGGCCGGAGCAGCGTCGTGCGCCTGGGCTATCGCCCGCCCTACGACATCGACGCCATGCTCGGCTTTCTCGAACGGCGCTGCGTCGCCGGGGTCGAGACGATCACCGGCCAGGGCGCCACCCGACGCTACCTGCGCACCCTGCGCATCGAATCGGGAATTCGTCGCCGCCAGGGCTGGATCGAGGTTTCCTTCGAGCACGAGCGCAACCGGCTCGCGCTGCGCATCGACGACGGCCTGCGCGATGTCCTGCCGGCGGTGATCCGCCGGCTGCGCGCGGCCTTCGACCTCGATGCGGACCCGGGTGCGATCGATGCCGTCCTCGCGGCCGACTTCCCCGACAGCGCCGGGCTGCGCGTACCGGGCACCGTCGACGGCTTCGAGCTCGCGGTGCGCGCGATCCTCGGCCAGCAGGTCACGGTCGCCGCCGCGCGCACGATCGCCGGACGGCTCGTCGAGCGCTTCGGCGATCCGGTCGCCACGCCACATCCCGGCCTCGACCGGCTGTTCCCGACGCCGGCGCGGCTGGCCCGGGCGGAGCCCGACACGCTCGGCGGAATCGGCATCGTGCGCCAGCGGCAGGCGGCGATCATCGCACTGGCCCGGGCGGTCGAGGCCGGCGAGCTGCCGCTTTCACCGGCGGAGGATCCCACGACCACCATGGCCCGACTGCGCGCCCTGCCCGGCATCGGCGACTGGACGGCGCAGTACATCGCCATGCGGGCACTGCACTGGCCGGATGCCTTCCCGGCCGGCGACATCGCCCTGCAGCGCGCCCTCGGGCTGCCGAAGTCGCGCCATGCGAGCGTCGCCGCCGAGCAGGCCTCGCGAGCCTGGCGGCCCTGGCGCAGCTATGCGGTGCTGCGCGCCTGGCATGCGCCGAAAGGAACGACGACGCAGGCCATGAACCCGCGGGAGGTGGCCTCGCGATGAGCCGAACCTGGCAGGCGCAAGCCAGCCGGCGCATCGACACCGCGCTCGGCCCGATGCTCGTCGCGCTCGGCGTCGATGGCCTGGCCGGCCTCTGGTTCATCGACCAGCGCCACTTCCCGGAAACGACAGGCTGGCCGACGGACCGAGCCGATCCGCTGTTCGACGCGGTCGCCACCGAACTCGACGAGTACTTCCTGGGCCAACGCCGGGCATTCGGCCTGCCACTTGACCTCTCGCGTGGCACGCCGTTCCAGCAGGCGGTCTGGCGCGCCCTGCTCGCGATCCCGTACGGCTGGAGCTCGAGCTACGCCGGGATCGCCGCGAATCTGGGCAAGCCGACGGCGGCGCGGGCCGTCGGGGCCGCGGTCGGTCGCAACCCGATCGGAATCATCGTGCCCTGCCACCGCGTCTTCGGGGCGGACGGTTCACCCACCGGGTACGCCGGCGGCATCGAGCGCAAGCTCGAGCTACACCGCCTCGAGACCGGCGGCGGGTCGATCAGCGCTGCCCGGCCGGCTTGACGCTTCCGCAGTCCTTGCCGAGCCACTCGCCGCTGTAGTCGAACTTCATCGGCTTGTTGCCCATGGACGGGTCGGTGAACTCGCCCCAGCCCGTCCAGGCCTTGTCGCTCAGGTAGGTGACCTCACCGCGACCGCTGCGGCCGTCCTGGCACTTCATCTGGTAGCGCCCGACGTTGCCGTCCCACTGGAGATCCTGGGTGCAGCCCTCCTCGGCCATGCCGACATCCGGGCCGCGGCTGGCCTGCTCGGGGGTGATGCAGGCGCGCACCCCCTTGCCGGCCAGCGCGATTCCCTGGCCCGCCATCATCTGCTCCATCTGCTTGCGCATCGCCGGCGGCATGTCGGCGAGTTGCTTCTGCATCTGGGCGCGCGCCGCATCGAGCTCCGGGTTGTGGACCTGCATCTCCCAAAGCCCCGGCAGCACCGCCCGCGCCTGCGCGAAGACGGCGCCCGAAACACCGAGGGCCAGGGCGGCGAGGGTCAGGCGGATCGGGTAATGCGACATGATGTGGCGTCTCCGGTCACGATGGGACCAATGGCACGAGCAACCGGCAAGGTAACACGTCGGCCGTGACGGCAACCATCATGAAGGCCGTGCAGGTGCTTGTTTCCTCAACGTTTTCAGGCAATCCTGGTGAACAGCGCCACGTCAGGCAAGCCCTCGAAATGGGCATCGCAGGTGAGCAGTTCAGCGCCTTGATGCCGCGCCGTCGCATAAACGATGGCATCGGCGGTGGCCAACTTGTGTTCGCGATGAAGGTCTGCCGCCAGCAGGGCAATGGCCGTATCCAGGGGTACGACGACGCACTTCTGCGTGTACGCGATCACCTGGTCGGCTTGTTCCTCGCCGAGTTCGCGAACCAGCCACTTCGACAGTTCGAGCTGCACGATGGTCGGCACGATGCAATCCGGTTTGTCCGGAAACTGCTTGCCCAGCTTCTTGCCCAGCGCGCTGCCGGTGAGCCATTCGATCCACGCCGAGGTATCGACCACGCGCAGTGGTACCGCCATCAGTAACGGTCCTTGCGGTCGCGGTAGCCGCCGGTGCAAGCACCCTTGGCGATACCGGCCAACTGGTCCAGTTCAGGCACTGGCATCACCAATACGCCCTTGCCCTTGGGAATGAACACGAATTCCTGTCCGGCCTCCCAGCGCTGTTTCTCGCGCACGGCCTTGGGAATGGAAATCTGGAACTTGCTGGATAGAGTGGCGGTAGCCGTCATTGTCGTACCTTCATGGAATCGATATGATTTTGGTAAGAATATACGATTCCGTCCTGGCGGACCATCCGCCTTCATCCGACACCTGTTCCCCGCTCCCGTCGCCGCCCGCCCGAAAGTGCTGGCGCAGCAGTCCGTTCGTGTTCTCGTTGCTGCCGCGCTGCCAAGGACTTCGCGGATCGCAGAAGTAGATGGCCAGTCCCGTTTCGCTCTTCAGCGGTACATGTTGGGCCATCTCCGCACCTTGGTCCGGGCAAGAAACCGGTCACGCCGCATCTTGCACATCCTTGGAAGCTACCGGCCCGAAACGGCGTGATCAGAACGCTACTCCTTGAAGGCCAACTCTCGACGGCCAGAAAACGCAGGTGCGCTAACGACGATCAACAACAGCAGCGCCGCGCCGAGTAGACCCGCTGACAATGGTGTCGAAACGAATGTCGTCCAATCTCCGTCGCAGAACAGGTCATGGTTACTGGCCGCGGCGGCTTCTTTGGACCCGCGGGCTATTGCACTCGCGAGTTTGCAAGCAAGGTCGGGCTTCGCCACACAGTGGCACGCCACTTAGTTGCCTTGCGCCGTCAGTCCGACCGCATCCCCGCACCTGTCGCCGCCCGCCCGAGCCGGTCGCGCACCGCATCCCAGGCTTCTCCGGCCGGCACGGCCTCGATGAGCAGCCGGTCGACGCCGAGCCGGTCGAGCCGGCGCAGCCCGTCGTAGAGCATCCGGCCATAGGCCTGCGGATCGCTCGGCGCGGCGAGCCATTCGACCGCGTTCGCGAGACAGGGTTCGCGCGACCAGACGGCCAGCCGCATGCCCTGTTCGCGCAGGCTCGCGACCCGGCCCGCGAGTTCCTGCGCATCGACCAGTTCGATCGGGGTTCCCGGCGCATAGTGCGCCGCCAGCGAGCCCGGCACCCGGGGCGCCGTCGACCCGGCGCCACCGATGGGCTCGCCCAGCACTTCGGCGAGCGCGCTGCCGGCAATGGCGCCCGGGCGCAACAGCCGCGCCCGCTCGCCGCTCAAGTCGACGATCGTCGATTCGAGACCGATCTCGGCGTCTCCGCCATCGAGGATCAGCGGAACATCGCCGTCGAGGTCGGCCAGGACGTGTTCGGCCCGGGTCGGGCTCACCATGCCGAAGCGATTCGCCGAGGGCGCTGCGATGCCCTGCCCGCCCATGCCGGCGAAAGCGGCCAGCAGGCGCCGCGCCACCGGATGCGAGGGGCAGCGCAGCCCGATCGTGGGATGGCCGGCACAGGCATGCGCCGGCGCATCCGCGCGACGCCGCATGACCAGGGTCAGCGGCCCGGGCCAGAACGCCGCCACGAGAAGGCGCGCCCGTTCGTCGAACTGCGCCCAGAAGCCGAGCGCATCGGCATCGGCGATGTGCACGATGAGCGGATGGTCGCGCGGCCGGCGCTTGATGCGATAGATCTCCGCCACGCCGGCGGCGCTCGCCGCATCGGCCCCCAGGCCGTAGACGGTCTCGGTCGGGAAGGCCACCGCCTGGCCGGCGCGCAATACCTCGATCGCCCGCGCGATGCCGTCGTCGTCGGCGGCGAGGATGAGCCCCTGCGCTCGATCGCCCCTGCTCAAGGCTCACCGATGCCGAGATCGGCCTCGATCCTCTGCACCAGGCCGAGCGCCATCTCGAGGGAATCGCCGAGCACGGTGACGTGCCCCATCTTGCGCCCGGGCCGCGGTTCCCGCTTGCCGTACAGGTGGAGCTTGGCGCGCGGATGGCGCACCACCTTCAGCCAGTCGGGTTCGACCGGCGAGCCCGTGTTGCCGCCGATGAACCAGGCGTCGCCGAGGATGTTGAGCATCACCGCCGGTTCGTGCTGCTGGGTGCCGGCAAGCGGCCAGCCCGCGAGCACCCTCGCCTGCTGCTCGAACTGGCTGCTGACGCAGGCGTCGATCGTGTAGTGGCCCGAGTTGTGCGGTCGCGGCGCGATCTCGTTGACCAGCATGCTGCCGTCGGCGAGCAGGAAGAACTCGACGCAAAGCACGCCGACGTAGTCGAGCGAATGCGCGATGCGTACCGCCGCCTCGGTGGCGCGCAGCGCGACCTGCGGCTCGATGCGGGCGGGCACGCTGGAGATGGCGAGGATTCCGTTGCGATGGATGTTCTCGGCGACGGGGTACACGGCGGTCTCGCCGTCGGCGCCGCGGGCGACCACCACGGAAATCTCGGCCTGCAGCTCGAGCGCGCGCTCGAGCACGCATTCGACCGCGCCGAAGCGTTCGAAAGCCTCGCGAACCGCATCCCGATCGGCGACGCGCTCCTGGCCCTTGCCGTCGTAGCCCAGGCGCGCAACCTTCAGGATGCCCGGCAGCAGTTCGTCGGACAGGGCCTCGATGTCGGCCAGGCTGCGCACGGCGGCATGCGGGGCGACCTCGATTCCACAGCCTTCGATGAAGGCCTTCTCCGCATTGCGGTCCTGGGCGATGGCGACCGCGGTCGCGCTCGGACAGACGATGCAGTGCTCGGAGAGATACTCGAGCGCTTCGGCGGGTACGTTCTCGAACTCGGTGGTCGCCGCCACGCACAAGGAAGCCAGTTCGGCCAGGCCGCCGGCATTCAGGTAGTCGGTGCGGATATGGCGATCGGCCAGCGACGCCGCCGGGCCATCCTCGCCGGGATCGAGGACGCAGACCCGGAAGCCGAGGCTCTGCGCCGCCATGCAGAACATCCGTCCCAGCTGGCCGCCGCCCAGCAGGCCGAGCCAGGCGCCGGGGGGCAGTGGATCATGCGAGTTCTTCATGCAGACATCTCCGGACGGAATGGAAAGCGCCCGCCTGCCGGCCGGCGCATCAGGCGGGTGGCACGACCATCGAGCGGGCGGATTCGGTCTGGCGCGCGCGAAAGTCGTCGAGCCGCTCGGCGAGCGCCGGATCGAAGGCGGCGAGCATCGCCACGACATGCAGGGCCGCGTTGGCGGCGCCGGCCTCGCCGATCGCGAAGGTCGCCACCGGGATTCCGCGGGGCATCTGCACGATCGAGAGCAGCGAATCCTCGCCGCGCAGGTAGCGCGAAGGCACCGGCACGCCGAACACCGGCAGGCTGGTCCGGGCGGCGATCATGCCCGGCAGGTGGGCGGCGCCCCCGGCGCCCGCGATGATCGCCCGCAGGCCGCGCGAGCGCGCATCGGCGGCATAGGCGAACATGTCCTCGGGCATCCGGTGCGCGGAGACCACCCGGGCCTCGTGGGCCAGCCCGAAATCGCGCAGCACCGCCACCGCATGCTGCATGACCTCCCAGTCGCTCGAACTTCCCATCACGACGCCGACGATCGGGGCGTCCGTCGCCGCCGCAACGCCGCCCGCCGCGGGCCTGGCTGCTTCGTTCACGATTCCTGCTCCTCCAGCTCGCGCCCGGTCAGGCGACGCAAGGCTTCGCGATACTTTGCCGCGGTTCGCGCGACGACTTCGGGGGGCAGCGCCGGGGCGGGCGCGCGCTTGTCCCAGCCCGGCACCGCCTCGAGCCAGTCGCGCACGAACTGCTTGTCGAAGGACGGTGGCGAGATGCCGACCCGGTATTCGTCGGCCGGCCAGAAGCGCGAGGAATCGGCCGTGAGGACTTCGTCCATCAGCACCGGCTCGCCATCGGCATCGAGGCCGAACTCGAACTTGGTGTCGGCGATCAGGATGCCGCGGCTGGCGGCGTAATCGGCCGCCTCGCGGTAGAGCCGCAGGCTGATGTCGCGGATGCGTTCGGCGAGTTCACGGCCGATGCGACGCGCCATGTCGTCGAAGTCGATGTTCTCGTCGTGCTCGCCCGCGGCCGCCTTGGCGGCCGGGGTGAAGATCGGCTCGGGCAGCTTCTCGGCCATGCGCAGCCCGGCGGGCAGGCGGATTCCGCAGACCGCGCCGGTTTCCTGGTAGTCCTTCCAGCCCGAGCCGATCAGGTAGCCGCGCACCACGGCCTCGACGAGCACCGGCTCGAGGCGGCGCACCAGCATCGAGCGGCCCCGCACCTGGTCGATCTCGTCGGCGGCCACGACCGACTCCGGGGCCTGCCCGGTGAGATGGTTGGGCACGATCGCGGCGAGGCGATCGAACCAGAACAGCGCCATCTGGTTGAGCACCCGCCCCTTGTCCGGAATCGGCTGGTCGAGCACCACGTCGAAGGCCGACAGGCGATCGGTGGTGACGATCAGCAGGCGGTCGTCGCCAACCGCGTAGTTGTCGCGAACCTTGCCGCGTGAAACCAGCGGCAGGCTATGTAGGCTGGACTGGTGGACGACCGGCGCCGGCATCGGGAAAGGACTCCCAAAACCCGTATTGTGCATCAAGGGTATGTCCGGGTACCGGCCTCGCGCCAGCGGTGCAGCCAGTCCAGTCCGGCGCTGGTGTCGCCGCGAGGGCGGTATTCGCAGCCGACCCAGCCGTCGTAGCCGAGCGCATCGAGCAGCGCGAACAGGTAGGGATAGTGGAGTTCGCCCCGGTCGGGTTCGTCGCGCCCGGGCACACCGGCGATCTGCACATGGCCGACGCCCGCGATATGCCGCCTGATGCGCGTGGCGACATCGCCCTCGACGACCTGGCAGTGGTAGAGATCCATCTGCACCGCCAGCGAACGCTCGCCGATGCCGGCCAGCAGCGCATGCGCCTGGTCCTGCGTCCACAGGAAGTAGCCCGGCATGTCGCGCGGATTGATCGGCTCGACCAGGCCGGTGATGGCCAGCGGTTCGAGCCGGCTCGCGGCATGGCGCAGGTTGGCGACGAACACCGCTTCGCATTCCGCCCGCTCGGCGCCGGGCGGCGGCACGCCGGCCATCAGGTGGATGCGGGCGCAGCCGATCACCCGCGCGTAGTCGATCGCCTGTTCGAGCGCCGCGCGGAAATCCGCCTCGCGCCCGGGGATCGCGGCAAGGCCGCGCTCGCCCGCGGCCGTGTCGCCCGCGGGGGTGTTGATCAGGACCATCGAAAGACCGGTCGACTCGAGGGCCGAGCGAATCGCATCGGCCGGCACCTCGTAGGGGAACTGGCATTCGACCGCCGCGAAGCCGTCGCGCCGCGCCGCGGCGATACGATCGAGGAAGGGACGGTCGGTGTACATCGTCGAGATGTTCGCGGCAAAGCGGGGCATCCTCGCCTCCGGGCAGGAACCGGGCAAGGACGTATCATAGGCGCGCCACGAGCCACGATGACGGAGACAGCATGACCTGGCAGCCCGAGATCGACGAGTACGCCCGTCGGCAGGAACTCGCCCGACAGATGGGCGGCGCCGAGAAGGTCGCCCGGCACCACGCCAACGGCAAGCTGACCGTGCGCGAGCGCGTCGACGCCCTGGTCGACGCCGGCAGCTTCGACGAGGTCGGCTCGGCCGCCGGCTTTCCCGACTACGACGCCGAAGGCCGGCTGGTCGGGCTGACCCCGGCCAACGTGGTCTGCGGCCGCGCCCGCCTGGATGGGCGCGAGGTCTTCGTCACCGGCGACGACTTCACCGTGCGCGGCGGCGCCAACGACGGCGGCCTGCGCGAGAAGCTCGCCTATGCCGAGACCCAGGCGGTGCGCTGGGGCCTGCCCCTGGTGCGCCTGGTCGACGGCACCGGCGGCGGCGGTTCGGTCCGGCATCTCGAGACCCTGGGTCGCACCTACGTGCCCGAGGTGCCCATCTTCGCCGAGGTCGTGGAAACGCTCACCCAGGTGCCGGTGGTGGCCCTCGGCCTGGGCTCGGTCGCCGGACTGGGCGCCGCCCGGGTCTGCGCCAGCCACTATTCGGTGATGGTCAACGGCACCTCGCAGCTCTTCGCCGCCGGTCCGCCGGTGGTCGCCCGCGCCGGCGAGGAAGTCGACAAGGAGACCCTCGGCGGCGCGGCCATCCATGCGAAGAACGGCACCATCGACGATGCGGTCGACAGCGAGGCCGAGGCATTCGAACGCACGCGCCGCTTCCTGTCCTACCTGCCTTCGTCGATTCGCGAACTGCCGGCGCGCACCGCCTGCGACGATCCCGTCGACCGTCGCGAGGAGTCGCTCATCGGGGTCATCCCGCGCGATGCCCGCCGCGTCTACAAGATGCGCCCGATCCTCGAGGCGGTGTTCGATGCCGGCTCGGTGTTCGAGATCGGCCGCGCCTGGGGCCGCTCGGTGATCACCGCGCTCGCCCGCCTCGACGGCTGGCCGGTCGCGGTGCTCGCCAGCGACCCCTACCACTACGGTGGCGCCTGGACGGTCGACTCCAGCCGCAAGGCGATCCGCCTGGTCGACCTCGCCGAGAACTTCCGCCTGCCGGTGGTGCACCTGGTCGACATTCCCGGCTTCCTGATCGGCACCGCCGCCGAGCGCGACGGCATCATGCGCTACGGCACCCAGGCGCTCGCCGCGATCCGCTCGAGCACTGTGCCCTGGTGCGGCGTGATGGTGCGCAAGGCCTTCGGCATGGCGGCGCTGTCACAGCGCGGCGGTACCCGCGCCTTCCAGCGCATGGCCTGGCCCTCGGCGCAATGGGGTTCCCTGCCGATCGCCGGCGGCGTCTACGCCGCCTACCGCGCCGAGATCGATGCGGCCCCGGATCCGGCCGCCCGCCAGGCCGAGATCGAAGCGCGCCTGGAGGCGGTCCAGTCGCCCTTGCGCACCGCGGAGGCCTTCGGCATCGAGGAGATCATCGATCCGCGCGATACCCGCCGCCATCTCTGCCGCTTCGCCACGCTCGCCGCGCCGCTGCGCGCCGGCGCCCGCGGCTTCGGCTATCGTCCCTGAGCCCGGGGCGGGCGCGATCGATCCCGCGCGGACCCGATCGCGCACCGCCGCGCGCCCCACACCCGGATTCACCCTTCCCACGGAGCCACCCATGAGTCGCGATGTCCACTCCGAAGTCGCCGGCAGCGTCTTCGAACTCCTCGTCGCCCCCGGCGACACGGTCGCCCAGGGCGATACCCTGCTGCTCGTCGAGAGCATGAAGATGGAGATTCCCATCGAGGCGCCGGTCAGCGGTGTCGTCGCCGCCGTCCATGTCATCGTCGGCGACACCGTCGCCGAGGATCAGCGGGTTATCTCGATCGAAGCGAGCTGACCTTATGCGAACCCGTTTATGCAGCCGGCTCGGGTGCGCGCAGCAGGGCGACGCCGATGGCGAGCAGGCCCGCCGCGACGAGTGAAGGCAGTCCGAAACCACCGCTCGCCTCGGCCAGGCGGCCCGCCACCGCCGGGCCGATCCACTGGCCCAGGCCGAAGGCGGCCGTCATCCAGCCGATCACGCGATCGACACGCGCCGGTGCGATGCGCCTGCCCGCCGCCAGGCCGATCGCGGTGATGCCGACGAAGGTACCGCCGAGCAGGCCGCCGCCCACCGCGAGCGCGAGCGCGCCGGTGCCATAGCCGGCCAGCAGGACGCCGACGGCCTCGGTGGCGAAGGCGATGCGCAAGGCCCGCCAGGTGCCCAGGCGTGCCGCGACCCATTGCCAGAACGCCGTCGAAGGAATCGCGCACAGGCCGACCGCCAGCCAGGCGAGCGGTTCGGCGAGGCGGGCGTCGGGCAGGCCACGGGCCATCTCGACGATGAATGTCGCGGTCACCACATAGCCGAAGCCGAACAGGCCGTAGGCGGTGATCAACCGCCCCAGCAGCCACCGGGGCGCGATTGCCACCGGCACTGCGGCACGCGTCTCGGCGACGCTGGCGGCGCTGGCCACGGCGGACCCGGTGGCCACCGCCGCGGCGTCGGTGCTCGTGGCCGCGGTGGCGCCGCCCGGCTTCGCGCCGACGGGCGCCATGCCGGTGTCGGCCGCCGCGCCCGCATCCCCCAGAAGCAGGACCAGCGCCGGAATCGTGCAGGCGGCGCAGGCGATGCCGAGCATCGCCCACTGGCCGAACACCGACAGCCCGCCGATGCGCGCCAGCTCGACGAGCAGCACCGTGAACAGGATGCCGATGCCGACGCCGGCGAAATGCAGGGCGATCAGGCCCGGCCGGCCCAGGGACAGGAGGCGCCGGGTCACGATGGCGGTGCCCAACACCAGCACGAACGCGCTGGCCACGCCGGAGCCGGCCCGCAGGAGCAGCCAGCCGTAGCCACTGACCACCGCCACGCCGGCGCCGGTGGTCAGGGCGCTCGCGATCGCGCCAAGCACCAGCCAGCGGCGCTGCGGCGCCGCGGCGGCGATCGTCGCGGCTACCAGCGCGCCCACGACATAGCCGAAGTAGTTGGCGCTGGCCACGTCGCCCGCCTGCGCGAGCGACCAGCCCAGCGCCTCGCGCAGCCCGGGCAGCAGCGGCGTGTAGGCGAAGCGCCCGATGCCCATGGCGACGATCATCAGCAGCATGCCGGCGAGGGCGACCTTTCTCGCCTCGCCGGCATGCGCGTCCCTCATCGCCCCCTGTCCGGTGGGGTCATGGAAAGCGCCGGTGTGGAAACCTCAGTTGATGACCTGGGCGAGCTCGCCCTTGCGGTAGCGATCGATCATGGTCGACAGCGGCACCGACCGGATCTTGCTGCCCTGGCCGGCGCAACCGAACTGCTCGTAGCGGGCGAGGCAGATCTTGCGGGCCGCCTCGCGCGCCGGCTTGAGGTATTCGCGCGGATCGAACTTGTCCGGATGCTCGGCGAAGAAGCGACGGATCGCGCCGGTCATCGCCAGCCGGATGTCGGTGTCGATGTTGATCTTGCGCACGCCGTACTTGATGGCTTCCTGGATTTCCTCGACCGGCACGCCGTAGGTTTCCTTCATGTCGCCCCCGAACTCGCGGATCTCGGCAAGCAGTTCCTGGGGCACGCTCGACGAACCGTGCATGACCAGGTGCGTGTTCGGGATACGGGCGTGGATCTCCTTGATACGCGAGATCGCGAGAATGTCGCCGGTGGGCTTGCGGGTGAACTTGTAGGCGCCGTGGCTGGTGCCGATCGCGATGGCGAGCGCATCGACCTGGGTCTGCCTGACGAAGTCGGCCGCCTGCTCGGGGTCGGTCAGGAGCTGCTCGCGGGTCATGGTGGCGTCGGTGCCGTGGCCGTCCTCCTTGTCGCCACGCATGGTCTCGAGCGAGCCGAGGCAACCGAGCTCGCCCTCGACGGTGACCCCGACGGCATGCGCCATCTCGACGACCTTGCGGGTGACGTCGACGTTGTACTCGTAGCTCGAGATGGTCTTGCCGTCCGCTTCGAGCGAACCGTCCATCATGACCGAGCTGAAGCCGAGGTCGATCGCGCCGCGGCATACCTCGGGGGACTGCCCGTGGTCCTGGTGCATGACGACCGGGATATCCGGATAGGACTCGACGGCGGCAGCGATGAGGTTCCGCAGGAAGGGCTCGCCGGCATATTTGCGGGCGCCGGCCGAGGCCTGCATGATGACCGGCGCATCGATCTCGCTGGCCGCCGCCATGATGGCCTGCACCTGCTCCAGGTTGTTCACGTTGAAGGCGGGAATCCCGTAGCCGTTCTCGGCCGCGTGATCCAGCAGCTGACGCATCGACACAATTGGCATTTCGACTCCTGTCGTCCAAGTAGGGGAAACCGCGGCCGCTGCGGGACTCTCGCAGGCCCGGGCCTCGCGGCATGCGGCTCGATACCGGATTATCGCCCACCCGGCCGGGCGGGCCGGCGAATTAAGTCGCTTTCCGAATCAGCATGCGCCGCAGTACCAGCAAGGACCCGGCCTGCCCGCCGGCGCGGGGGCATTTCGCTTCAGTCGAGCCGCAGGTTCAGGGCGGTCACGACCAGCAGTTCGTCGGGCCGCTTGTCCGCCCCGGGCTCGGTGCTCTGGCGCCAGCTCACCGTGACGTCCATGCTCAGCCGCGAGGTGATCGCCGCGCGCGCGGTGGCATCGTAGGCGAGGCGATGCGCGGACCGGTAGCTGAGGTTCGGAAACCAGGTCAAGCGCTGCTTGAGTGTCAGGTTGCGGGTCAGTTCGAACTCCGCCTCGGTTCCCAGCAGGGCCTCGCCGCGATCGTAGCGGCCGCGCGGCCCGTCGATGATGTCCAGGGGCGTGACGAATCTCTCGGCGGTGTAGCCCACGCCGCCAATGACCGACCAGGCGATATGGCGCCGCTCGGCGATCCGGTAGCCGATGCCGGCGCCCAGCGAGACGCGCCGTTCGAGGTTGCCCGGGCGATCACGCCGGAAATCCCCCTGCACGAAGCTGAACCAGCGCTTGCGGATGTCGCGGCTGTAGCGGCTGTGCAGTTCGAAGAGCGCCGCGGTTTCCTCGCCATCGGAGCGTCCCGAGATCACCCACAGATGGCTGTTCCAGCGATCGCTGCCGGTGACCCGCTCGAGATTTCCCTGCAGGGACAGGTGGTAGGAGGCGGACTGCGACTGCGCATAGGTCGCCCCCACGCTGACCGAGCCCCGCCAGTCGACGCTTTCCTCGGGCTCGTTCCAGTAGGGCTGGAAGTAGTATTCCTCGGCCTGCGCGGGCAGGGCCGTGCCGGCCAGCGCAAGCAGGACCGCGAGGCGCGCGGCCGGCCGGCGCGGCAAGCGACGAGGGCTGCGCCGGAAAGCTTGCGCTCGGCCCTGCACGACTACTCGATCTTGGCGGAAATACCGGTGACGAACAGGAGGTCGCCCTTCTCGAGGTCGACACCGGGATCCGAGTTGTAGCGATAGGTGAGCGTCGCGGTCAGGCTCATCCGGTCGTTGATCGCGACCGCCAGGCCGGCGTCGAACTGGGCCCGGTACTCGCCCGATTCGCTCAGGTTGGGATAGATCACGAGACGTTGGCGGAAGGTCGAGGTGTCGCTGATCTGGTGGTTGGATTCCTGCCCGATGAGCAGTTCGGCATAGCCCCAGGTACTGCGGTTCGTACCGGCGATATCGGTGGGCTCGACATAGCGGTCGTGGGTATAGCCCAGGCCCGAGAACACGTCCCAGTTGAGCGTGTCGGACTTGAACACATGGTAGCCCAGGCCCATGCCGACCGAGGTGCGCCGCGACAGGTTGGCGGGCCGGTCGCGCAGGTAGTCGCCCTGCCCGAAGCCGAAGACGCGGGCATTGAGATCGCGCTCGTAGCGGGTGCCCAGGCCGATCTGGTCACCGGTGACCTCGTCGTCGCTCTCGGCCCGCAAGGCCTTGCCGTAGTACGACCACTTGTCATGGCCGGTCTGGCGCACGCCGTCGGCATTCAAGGTCAGGGTGGACGACTCCGAGTTGCCGCTCGCGTACGACAGGCCGAGCCCGATCGCATGACGCCACTGGCCATCCGGCTTGAGGGTCGCCTGCGCGTGGGCGGGGCCCGATGCGACTACGCCGCCGGACAACGCGGCCGCCAACAGAACGCGGGCTTGCGTTCGATTCATGCTCTCTCCTCTGGACTGGGATTCACCTGCCGGCCGCGCCGGACGAACTGCGTATTATCCGCAACTTCCGGTTCGCCCCTGACGACGGGCGGGTCACCGGGGGCGGCGATGCATCAGTCGCCGTCGTTGTGCTCGCCGATGCGCACGATGGTCAGGGAATTCGTGCCGCCCGCCTTGCCGATCGGATCACCGACGGTGATGACGACCAGGTCGTCCCGCGCGACGAGCCCGGCCTCGAGCAGGCGCTGTTCGGCTTCCCGCAGCAGCGCCTGGCGCTCGCCGGCCTGGCGCGCCATCAGGTAGGGATGGACACCCCGGTAGAGCGTCATGCGATGCAGGCTCGAAAGCTCGGGCGTGAGCGCGAAGATGGGCACGTCGGAATCGAGCCGGGACATCCACAGCGCCGTGGCGCCCGACTGCGTCAGCGCGACGATCGCCTTGACACCGAGATGGTGGGCGATGAACAGGGCGCTCATCGCGATCGACTGGTCGATGCGGGTGAACTTGCGATTCAGGAATTCGGCATCGAGCGGCATCCGCTGCGACTGGTCGGCCTCGAGGCAGATCCGCGCCATCGCCTCGACGGTCTCGACCGGATAGCGGCCCGCCGCCGTCTCGGCCGAAAGCATCACCGCATCGGTGCCGTCGAGCACGGCATTGGCGACATCCGAAACCTCGGCCCGGGTCGGCACCGGCTCGGAGATCATCGACTCCATCATCTGGGTCGCCGTGATCGTGAGCTTGTTGCGCTCGCGCGCCATCCGGATCATGCGTTTCTGCAGGGCCGGCACGGCGGCGTCGCCGACCTCCACCGCGAGGTCGCCGCGCGCCACCATGATGCCGTCGGAGGCGTCGAGGATCGCCTCCAGCGCGCCGATCGCCTCGAAGCGCTCGATCTTGGCGATCATGCGGGCCTTGCCGCCCCGCGCCCGGGCAAGCTCGCGCGCCATGTACATGTCCGCCGAGTTCTTCGGGAACGACACCGCGATGAAATCGGCCTCGAAGTCGACCGCGGTGGCGATGTCGGCCATGTCCTTGGAAGTCAGGGCGGGCGCCGACAATCCGCCGCCGAGCCGATTGATGCCCTTGCGATCGGACAGGTCGCCGCGTCGGGTCACGGTGCACTCGATGGTGCGCTCGGTGACCCGGTCGACCCGCATCGTGAGACGGCCGTCGTTGAGCATCAGGGTATCGCCGGCCGCGACATCGTTGATGAGGTCGGGATAGTCGAGCCCCACTCGCCCGGTGTCGCCGAGTTCGCAGTCGAGGTCGAACACGAAGGGGTCGCCGACCTCGAGATGGATGCGGCCGGTCTCGAAGCGCCCGATCCGGATCTTCGGGCCCTGCAGGTCGGCGAGCACGCCGATGTCGCGGCCGACCCGCGCCGCGATCTCGCGCACACGCTCGACCGCGAGGACATGTTCGGCGGCCTCCCCGTGGGAGAAGTTGACTCGCACGACATTGACGCCGGCGAGGATCAGGCGCTCGAGGGTTTCGGGTCCGGTGGAAGCCGGGCCCAGGGTCGCGACGATCTTGGTGGCGCGCCGGATCGGGTCGTGCATGGGAATCGCCTCGCGGCCGGTGGTGGGCCTATTGTGCCGCAGCCGGGGTTCGCGGCGATGACAGCCGCGACCCGGAGCGTCATGGGGGCCTCAGGCGCGGGCGGCCAGCGCGGCGACCGCCGGCAGGGTCTTGCCCTCGAGAAACTCGAGGAAGGCGCCGCCGCCGGTGGAAATGTAGTCGATGCCCTCGGTGACGCCGAACTTCGCGATCGCCGCCAGGGTGTCGCCGCCGCCGGCGATGGAGAAACCCGGCGATGCGGCCACGGCCTTCGCGATCGCCTCGGTGCCACCGGCGAACGCCGGGAACTCGAACACCCCGACCGGTCCGTTCCAGACGATGGTGCCGGCCTCGCGCAGGCCGTCGGCGAGTATCCCCGCGCTGCGCGGTCCGATGTCGAGAATGAGGTCATCGTCGGCGACGTCGGCCACCGCCTTGACGGTCCCTTTCGCATCGACGGCGAACTCGGTCGCGCAGACCACGTCCACCGGGATCGGCACTTCGGCGCCACGCCCGGCCATCAGCTCGATGATCGCGCGCGCCTCGTTCACCAGGTCGCGCTCGGCCAACGACTTGCCGATCGGCAGGCCGGCCGCGAGCATGAAGGTATTGGCGATGCCGCCGCCGACGATCAGCCGGTCGACGCGGTCGGCGAGCGAACGCAGGATGGTGAGCTTGGTCGAGACCTTCGAGCCGGCGACGATCGCCACCAGCGGCCGGCGCGGCGCATCGAGCGCCCGCCCCAGCGCATCGAGTTCACCGGCGAGCAGCGGCCCGGCACAGGCGATCGGCGCGAAACGGGCGATCCCGTGGGTGCTCGCCTCGGCGCGGTGCGCGGTACCGAACGCGTCGTTGGCATAGATGTCGCACAGGGCCGCCATGCGACGCGCCAGGCCCTCGTCGTCCTTCTTCTCGCCGACGTTGCCGCGGCAGTTCTCGAGCAGCACCACCGAGCCCGGGGCGACGTCGAAACCGCCGTCGACCCAGTCGGAGACCAGCCGGACCGGTACCCCGAGCAACTCCGCGAGCCGCTCGCCGACGGGCGCGAGCGACTCGGCCGGCGCCAGGGCACCCTCCTTCGGCCGGCCGAGATGGGAGGTGACCATGACGGCGGCGCCGGCGTCGAGGCAGTGCCGAATCGCCGGGACCGAGGCCCGGATCCGGGTGTCATCGGTGATCCGGCCGTCGTCATCCTGGGGGACGTTGAGATCGGCGCGGATGAAGACCCGCTGGCCGCCGAGCTCGAGCTCGGTGAGTCGCTTGAATCGCATGACTTGGCGGTCGGCTCGGACGATCTACTTCGCGTTCATCAGCGCGACGGTGGTGTCGAGCATCCGGTTGGAGAAGCCCCACTCGTTGTCGTACCAGCTGTTGACCTTGACGAGGCGCCCACTGACCTTCGTGAGGGTTTCGTCGTAGGTGCTCGAAGCCGGGTTGTGGTTGAAGTCGATCGACACCAGCGGCGCGGTGTTGTAGGCGAGGATGCCCTTGAGCGAGCCTTCGGAGGCGTCCTTCATGATCTTGTTGACCTCTTCCACGCTGGTCTCGCGCGAGGCGATGAAGGAGAGGTCGACGATCGAGACGTTGATCGTCGGCACCCGCATCGCGTAGCCGTCGAGGCGCCCGTTGAGCTCCGGCAGCACGAGGCCGACAGCGGCGGCGGCGCCGGTCTTGGTGGGGATCATCGACTGGGTCGCCGAGCGGGCGCGCCGCAGGTCCTCGTGGTAGACGTCGGTGAGCACCTGGTCGTTGGTGTAGGCATGGATGGTCGTCATGAGGCCGGTCTCGACGCCGAGCGCATCATGCAGCGGCTTGACCAGCGGCGCGAGGCAGTTGGTGGTGCACGAAGCGTTGGAGATGACCGTGTCGCTCGCCTTGAGCACCTGGTGGTTGACGCCATAGACGATGGTCGCGTCGACGTCCTTGCCGCCGGGCGCCGAGATGATGACCTTCTTCGCGCCGCCCTTCAGGTGCGCCGAGGCCTTCTCCTTGCTGGCGAACAGGCCCGTGCATTCGAGGACGACATCGACGCCGAGCTCTCCCCAGGGCAGTTCGGCGGGATTGCGCATCGCGAGGACACGGATCCTGTCGCCGTTGACGATCATGTGCTCGCCCTCGACCGTGACGGTACCGGGGAAGCGGCCATGGGCGGTGTCGTACTGGGTCAGGTGGGCATTGGTGCCGGCATTGCCCAGGTCGTTGATCGCGACGATCTCGATCGGATGCGTCTTGCCGGACTCGTAGAGGGCTCGAAGGATGTTGCGGCCGATGCGCCCGTAACCGTTGATCGCGACACGAATAGTCATGCTGATGGTCCCCTGTGAGGATTGAAACTCTACTGGCCGGGTCGCGCGATCGCCGCGAGCACCGTGTCGACGACGCGCCCGACCGTCAGACCGAAATGCTCGAACAGCGCCGCCGCCGGTGCCGATTCGCCGAAGCTGTCGATGCCGATGACGGCCGCGCAGCCATATTTCCACCAACCGTCGGTGACGCCCGCCTCGACCGCGATCCGAGGCAGATTCTCGGATAACACGTAAGACCTGTATGTGACATCCTGCCGATCGAAGACGCTGGTCGAGGGCATGGACACCACGCGGACCTCGACCCCGCGCTCGGCGAGCTGGTCGCGGGCGCCCAGCGCCAGCGCGAGTTCGGAGCCGGTGGCGATCAGGACCGCCTGCGCCGCGCCGGCCTCGCGCAGGACGTAGCCACCGCGCCGGATGCCGGCCACCTGCGCTTCCGAGCGACTGACATGGGGCACGGCCTGGCGGCTGAGCAGCAGCGCGCTCGGCCCGTCGGCCCGCTCGATCGCGCAGCCCCAGGCGAGCGCGGTCTCGACCGCGTCGGCGGGCCGCCAGACATCGAGCCCCGGGATCAGGCGCAGGCTGGCCGCATGCTCGACCGGCTGGTGGGTCGGGCCGTCCTCGCCCAGGCCGATGGAGTCGTGGGTGAAGACATGCACCACCCGCTGCTTCATCAGCGCCGCCATGCGGATCGCGTTGCGCGAGTAGTCGGAGAAGGTGAGGAAGGTGCCGCCATAGGGCACGAAGCCGCCGTGCAGCGCGAGCCCGTTCATGATCGCGGCCATGCCGAACTCGCGCACACCGTAGTTGATGTGGCGACCGCCCACCGGCCCCGCATCGCCGGTGCGCAGCGCGCCGGCGCCCTTGAACTCGGTGAGGTTCGAGCCGGTGAGGTCGGCCGAGCCGCCGATCAGCTCGGGCAGAACCGGCCCGATCTGGTCGAGCGCGAGCTGCGAGGCCTTGCGGGTGGCGATCGCCGCGCCGGATTCCTCGGCCTGGCCGACGGCGCGATCGAGCGCATCGTCGAGTTCGCCGGTGAGCCGGCCGGCCATGCGTCGCTCGAACTCGGCGGCCGCATCGGGATGCGCCTGGCGGTAGGCATCGAACCGGGCCTGCCAGTCCTGCTGGACCCGCGCGCCGCGTTCGCGGGCGTCCCAGGCGGCGCGCACCGGCGCCGGCACCGCGAAGGGCTCGTGCGGCCAGTCCATGCCCTCGCGGGCCTGGGCGATGAGTTCCTCGCCGAGCGGTTCGCCATGCGCCTTGGCGGTGCCGGCCCGCGTCGGGGCGCCCTTGCCGATGATGGTGCGGCACTGGATCAGCGTGGGCGCGAAGACGCCGTCGCGGCCCTCGCGCGCCCAACGGGCGGCGGTCGCGATGGCCCGGTCGACCGCCTGCACGTCATGGCCGTCGATATCGGCGATGACATGCCAGCCATAGGCCCGGAAGCGGCCGACGGAGTCGTCGCGGAACCAGTGCTCGACCTCGCCGTCGATCGAGATGCCGTTGTCGTCGTAGAGCACGACCAGGCGCGACAGGCGCAGGGTGCCGGCAAGCGAGCAGACCTCGTGGGAGATGCCTTCCATCAGGCAGCCGTCGCCGACGAAGGCATAGGTGAGATGGTCGACGATGGGCAGGCCGTCGCGATTGAACTCGCCCGCCAGCCGGCGCTCGGCCAGTGCCATGCCCACCGCGTTGGCCAGGCCCTGCCCCAGCGGCCCGGTGGTGGTCTCGACACCGGGCGTGATGCCGAACTCGGGATGGCCCGGCGTGCGCGAATGCAGCTGGCGAAACGCCTCGAGGTCCCCGGTGCCGAGATCGTAGCCGGTGAGGTGCAGCAGCGAATACAGCAGCATGGACCCATGGCCGTTCGAGAGCACGAAGCGGTCGCGGTCGGGCCAGCGCGGATCCGCCGGGTTGTGCTGCAGGTGGGCGCCCCACAGCGCGACGGCGATCTCGGCCATGCCCATGGGCATGCCGGGATGGCCGGATTTCGCGCGCTGCACCGCATCCATCGAGAGGGCCCGGATCGCCGCGGCCATCTGCGGCGCGAGCGCGGGGTCGAGTGCGGCCGAGGCGGAGTTTGCGGTCATCTCAATGGCACCAGCGAAAGCAGGAAAGTGTAGCAAATTCAGCGGGTTTCCGATGCCCGCCGCTCGGTTCGCAAGGCCTTGTGATACCCTTCCCGGCCTTTCTGCGCCCGAGCGAAGCGATCGGCATTCCCGTCGGTCCGCGTTCCACCCGCGGCAGATCGCGATTCCGCGTGCCGCCGGGCGCCTGCAGTGCGGGCCGGAGGTTTCCGAGGCAAGAAATGCAAGGACTACATCTCACCGCTGACTTGCATGGATGCGGCTGTGATCCGGGCCTTCTGATCGACGCGGACCGACTCGCCGCCCTGTGCCGGCACGCCGTCGAGGGCGCGGGCCTGACGATCGTCGACGAAAGGTTCTTCACCTTTCCTGACCACGAGGGCGAACCGGGCGGCGTCACCGGCGCGGTGCTGCTGGCCGAATCGCATCTGGCGCTGCATACCTGGCCCGAGCGCGACGGCGTCACCCTCGATGTCTATGTCTGCAACTTCTCGACCGACAATTCGGACAAGGCCGAGGGCCTGCTCGACGCCCTGATCGTCGCGTTCGCCCCGCGCGCACAGCAGACCAATCGCATCCTGCGTGGCGGCGATGACCCTTCGTCCGACGTCCGCGACGGCGAGCTCCTGCTCGAATCCCTCGGTCCGCACGCCGCCTACGGACTGCGCGTGAACCGGCGCCTCGAAACGATCCGCAGCCCCTACCAGCTGGTCGAGGTCTTCGAGACCGGCCAGTTCGGCCGCCTCTTCCGGCTCGACGGCTGCTACATGACCTCCGAGGGCGACGAGTTCTTCTACCACGAGCCGATGGTCCATCCGGCGGCGATCACCCATGGCGCGCCGGCCTCCGCGCTGGTGATCGGCGGCGGCGACGGGGGTTCCAGCGAGGAGCTCCTGAAATACCCGTCGATGCGCCGGGTCGTGATGGCCGAGCTCGACGCGGTGGTCATCGAGATCGCGCGCCGGCATCTTTCGGAAGTGCACCACGGCGTGTTCGACGATCCTCGCCTCGAGGTGCGCATCGGCGACGCCTGGGATCTCGTTGCCAGCATCGACGAGACCTTCGACCTGATCGTGCTCGATCTCACCGATCCCGATACGCCGGCCGAGCGGCTCTATACCGGCGAGTTCTTCGCCGGACTCAAGCGCGTCCTGGCTCCGGGCGGCGCCATCAGCCTGCACATCGGCTCGCCGATCTTCCGCCCCGACGTGGTGGCGCGCCTGGTCGGGCTGCTGCGCGAGCATTTCCGGCATGTCCACCCGATGGGCAATTACGTTCCGCTCTACGGCAGCTACTGGGGATTCGCGATGGCCTCCGACGCGCTCGATCCGCTCGAGATCGAGCCCGCCGAGGTCGAGCGCCGGATCGAGGCCAACGGGCTGCAGTCGCTGTCGTACTACAACGGCGACACCCATCGGGCGCTGTTCGCGCTGCCGAACTATTTTCGGCGCGTGATCGCCTGAAACGGCATCGCACCGATCGGATGGCCGCGACGCGATGACGCCCCGCCTGCTGGTCGCCGACGCCCGCGCGGGCGTCGAAGTCACGGTGGCGGCCGATCGCGCCCACTACCTGCTCGATGTCCTGCGGCTGCGCTCCGGTGACGCGGTCGAAGTGTTCGATGGTCGCGGCGGGCGCCTGCGGGCGCGCATCGTGGCCGCCGATCGCCGTGGCGCCCGGCTCGCCATCGAGGAGTCCCTGCCGAGCCCGCCGCCCAGCCCGCTGCGCCTGACCCTGGTACAGGGCCTTGCCCAGGGCGACCGGATGGACCTCGTCATCGAGAAGGCCTGCGAGCTCGGCGTGCTGCGGATCGTGCCGGTCTTCACCGAACGTAGTCTCGTGCGCCTCGACCCGGCGCGCGCCGCCCGCCGGCATGCCCACTGGCAGCGCATCGCCGAGGCCGCCTGCATGCAGTGCCAGCGCGACGACCTGCCCGTGGTCGACGCTCCGGCCAGTCTCGCCGCCTGGCTGGCGAAGTCGGGCGAGGCCGGCGGGCGGGTCGCCGATGCCAGGCTCCTGCTGCTCTCGCCGGGCGCGACCACATCGCTGACCGAGGCCGGCGTCGATGCGAGCCGGCCGGTGGAGATCCTGGTGGGACCGGAATCCGGCCTGTCGGACGCCGAGGAGGCCCGGGCGATAGCGGCCGGCTTCGAGCCGATCCGGCTGGGGGCGCGCATCCTGCGCACCGAGACCGCGGGGCTGGCGGCGATCGCCGCGCTGCAGGCGATCGCCGGCGATTTCTAGGATTCGCTCGTCCCGGGCACCGCCGGCCGCGGGCGTGTTCAGGCTGGCGGCGCCGCGACCGAATAGAAGACCCGGAAGGCGATGCCGCGATCGTAGAACTCGTCGGCGGCATCGCGAAAGACATCGATCAGGGCATGACGCGCCTCGCGATCGAAGCCGGCGGATTCGGGCAGGTTCTGGAGCACGAAGACGACGCCCGGACGGGAAGCCGACGCATCGGGCACGAGATCCGTGACGCAGTCGAAAAGCGCATCCAGGTTGAGGCCGAACCAGTCGGGAAAGTCCGCGGCGTCGGCGATCGCCTGGAGCACTGCCCGGCGATCGGTCGCCCGCGAGCAATCCGCATGGATCCAGCGCTGGTCGGCCCGCTCGGCGGCCTTGCGCAGGCCTTCGAGATCGTAGGCCGCGAGCGGGAGCACGACATGGGCAGGCATGCTGGTGAGCGAACTCATCGTCACTCCCGGATCCGGCGAAACGATCGATAGTGATCGTCGGTGTAGTAGTTGTCGCCCATGCCGCGCGGCCGCCCACCGGCGACGATGCGTCGTGCGCCGCGGTCTCTCGCGCCGGGAGTGGGCACCGTGTACTCGGCATAGTAGCCGCGCGGCTGCTGCGGCAACAGGCCCTCCCGGTTCCGGAACACGGAACCATCCTTCGAATACGGAAAGGGGCCATCCTGGCGGATCAGGCCGAGAACCTCGCGCGCTTCGGGCGGAAGTCTCGCGGCGTCGATCTCGCCGATGCCCGGAGCGAGCGCCCCGGGGGTCGGTTCGTGCGGGGCGAACAGATCCCTGCCGAGGCCACCCAGCGCCAGCACGATCGCCACGACCAGCAGCGCAATGGACTTTCGGCCCGTCATGCGGCCAATACTAGTGCACTTGGACAGGCGCGGGAATCGGCCCCGTCGGCGCTGCGGTCATCCCCCGCGGACGGGGGCCCCGGAACCCGCCGCAGCGGGTGGAACGGGCCGGCCTACGCGACCGCGTCGGCCGGCTCGCCGGGTTCCTCGACCACCGATTCGATCGCCCGGTCGAGCGGCGAATGCTCGGTGGCGACCCGCACCCGACGCTCGTCGAACAGCGCGGCGAATTCGGCGCGCGACAGCGAACGGGCGAAATCCGGATACCGCGACAAGGCGAAGAGCTTGCGCGAAGGGCTGATCCAGGCGAGCTTGACGCGCAGCGTCTGGCCGCCATCGTCGAAATCGAGCAGGCAGCCCCGCTCCAGTTCGTCGACCACCGAGCGCTCCACCACGACGGTCTCGGCCGCCGGCAGCACGACATTGTCCGGACGCCGGAATTCGACGCTGCCGTCCTCGCGCAGGCGCATCGGGGCACGCGCCCGGCTGCGCCCCGCCTCGCCCGCCTTCTTGGCGTCGGCAATCGCCTGCGTATGCCAGGCGAGCAGCTCGTTGAAGAACAGCTCGCGCTCCTCGTCGGGCGGGCTGACCACCTGCAGGCCCTTGAGCAGGCCGTTGATGAGGTGGGGAAGCATCGAGGCGAGCCGCGCGATCTCCTCGGGCCCCTTGGGAGCGACGCTCCAGAGCAGGTGCTCGGCCAGGCGCAGGACACGCTGGAACTCGACCTGCGGATCATTGCCGTCGACCCGGGCAAAGGCGAGCACATCGGCCCACCAGCGATAGAGGAACTCGCGCACGAACTCCGGCGTCGAGTCGTCGAGACGGCTCGCGATCGCCTCGCGCGATTCATCCTGGGCGCGGGCGAGCGATTCCTCGTACTCGGCCTGGCGCGTGATCTCCTGGAGGCGGGCGACGCGACGCTCGGACTCCGAGATCGCGATCACGTCGAGCCGGCGCAATGCCTCCTCGAAGACCCCGAGATCGGTTTCGAACTTCTCGAGCACCCAGTCGACGAGTTCGGTCATGCCCTCGACGAGCGGGGATCCCGCCGCCACCTCGGAATCGGGATCGGTCGCAAGATCGGTGATCGCGTCGATGAGTCGCCGCATCGGATGCTGGCGTCGCGCGAAGAAGCTGCGATCGAGCAGCGCCGCCTTGACCGCGACCACCTGCAGGCGCAGCAGCTGCTGCTTGACCGCGTCGTCCAGGCGCCGGTCGCTGTAGATGTAGTCGAAGACCAGCGAGACGATCTCGACGGTCAGCTGGTCGAGCGGCGAGCCCTTGGCGCGGGCCTGCTGGCCGAGTTCGGCGAAGACCTGGCCGGGCATGCGGATCTCGCCGCCGGAATCGACCTGGATCGCATGAAGCGCGTCGAGCAGCGGCGGCTCGACCGAGGGGATCGGCAGGTCGGCGACACCGAACTGCTCGGGATCGGAGAGCAGCCGCGCAGCCGAACCCCGTGCCCCCGCATCGCCGGCGGCGATCTGCCGGGCGAGCCGCTCGAAGGTCTCGTCGGCGACGCTGGCCAGCGCCAGTTCGCCCGCCCCCGCGGCCCACTGGCCGCGGCCGCCGGCCGCCCCGCGGCCCGCCGCCCCGGAGCCACCTTGGCCACCCACGCTCCCGCCGGAATAGCCTCCCTGCGGGCCAGCGGCATATCCGCCGCCCCCACCACCGGGATATCCGCCACCCGCGCCGCCGGGATGTCCACCACCGCCGCCAGGGTTTCCACCGTCGGGGCCTGCAAAGTATCCACCACCCCCACCGCCCACGGCGCCCGGGCCGCCGGCGAAGCCGCCCGGCATCATCCCCGCATGCTCGCCGCCGGAAGCGGCCGCCGGACCACCGACGAATCCGCCAGCCGACCCGCCGCCGGATCCACCAGCGGGACCGCCGCCGAATCCGGCGACGCCCGCGGGATGGACCCCGCCAGATCCGCCAAACCCACCGCCGCCCGCGCCGGTCATCGCGCCGGCGAAGCCGCCGGCCGAGCCGGCGAACTGCCCGCCGCCATGGCCGCCATGCCCGCCATGCCCGCCATCGGCATGCGGCACGGAAAGATCGAAGATCTCCTGGCCGGGCGTCGGGCCGGGCGCCGGGCGCGCGCTCGATGGCGCGATCCGCTGCACCCGCGGCCGGATGTGCGGCAGGATGCGATTGGATTTCAGCCGCTCGTTGACATTGGAGTAGACGAGGTTCAGGTTGGCCGAGACATAGGGCTCGAAGGCTTCGAGCAGGGCGCTCCTGACGGAGGCTTCGGGGGAAAGCTCGTCGAGGACCTCGACCAGCGCCTCGAAGATCGCCTCCGGCGAAGCCGGATGGCGGGCCTCCTCGAACCAGTCGCGCTCGACGAGTTCGGCGAGCCGCGCCCGCATGCCCAGGACCTCGTCGGGATCGAGCTTGCTGCGCGCCCGGCGCACGAGCCGGTCGAGCTCCATCTGCCCGTTGACCACCGAATCCGCGACCAGGCTCAGCTCGTCGGTCGACACGGCGGCCGGCGCCGCGGCCTGCCGGCTGAAGAGCCGACGCTCGAAGATGTCCAGGAACACGCTGCGGAAACGTGATTCGATCTGCGTCCGGTTGGTGCGCACCAGCGAAACCGCCTCGAGCAATGCCTGCTGCTCGTCGGCCCTGACCTTCTCGAATGCGAGCGCCGTCAGCTCGGCGCTCATCTTCTCGAGGGCCTCGTGGATCACCACGGCCATCCGGTCGGCGAGCAATTGCCGGCAGTCGGCCAGCAGGCGGCGACGGCGCTGCGCATCGACGGGAGGCTGCTCGTCGGCGTCGGATCTCTGCTCGGGAAAACTGGGACTGTTCATCGCTCGCAAGACCATGCTTGAGGGACCACTGGCAGCCAAGCGTAGGAGGCCCGCCCTTGCGGGTCAATCGATCGGACGGAACCGGCAGACGTGCCGCCCGGACGGTCCGACGAACGGCCGGCGCGAGCCCGCCAATGGAGCCCGGGAACCGTCGACGGTCGACGGCGGACCGCCGGCGGCACGGCCCGGCCGGCCCTCAGCGGCGCTGATTCTCGATGTCGACGGCGGTCCAGGCGGTCATGTTGACGATGCGCCGCACGGTCGCGGAGGCGGTCAGGATGTGGACCGGACGGGCGGCGCCGAGCAGCACCGGACCGATCGCGACATTGTTGCCGGCCGCGGTCTTGAGCAGGTTGTAGGCGATGTTGGCGGCATCGAGCCCCGGCATCACCAGCAGGTTGGCCTCCCCTTCCAGCGTCGAGCGCGGCATGATCGCGGCCCGCAGGCGCGGATCGAGCGCGCAGTCGCCGTGCATCTCGCCATCGATCTCGAGATCCGGCGCCCGCTCCCGGATCAGGGCGAGCGCATCGCGCATCCGGATCACCGAGGGCGCGTTCGAGGTCCCGAAGTTCGAGTGCGACAACAACGCGACCTTGGGCAGGATGCCGAAACGGCGCAGCTCCTCGGCGGCCATCAGGGTGATGTCGGCCAGTTGCTCGGCGCTCGGCTGCGCATTGACGTGCGTGTCGACGATGGTCACCTGCCGGCCCTTGAGCATCAGGGTGTTCATCGCCGCGTAGACCGGCGCACCGGGTTTCCTGCCGATGACCCGGTCGACGTACGCGAGATGCGCGTGGTACATGCCGTAGGTGCCGCAGAGCAGGCCATCGGCATCGCCCTGGTGCATCATCATCGCGCCGATCAGGGTCAGGCGGCGACGCATCTCGATCTTGGCGATCGCTTCGGTGACGCCCTGGCGCTCGGTGATCGCGTGGTAGGCCTGCCAGTAGGTCCGATAGCGCTCGTCCCATTCGGGATTGATGATCTCGAAGTCCACCCCGGGGCGGATGCGCAGGCCGAAGCGCGCGATGCGCTGCTCGATGACGCTGGGCCGACCAACCAGCAGCGGCCGGGCGAGCTGTTCGTCCACCACCACCTGGGCGGCGCGCAGCACCCGCTCCTCCTCGCCCTCGGCATAGGCGATGCGATGGTTGGGCCGGCTTCGCGCCATGTCGAAGATCGGCTTCATGAAGTTGCCCGAATGCCAGACGAAGCGCTCGAGCTGGGAGCGATAGGCATCGAAATCGGCGATCGGCCGGCTCGCCACCCCGGTCTCCATGGCCGCCCGCGCCACCGCCGGCGCGATCTTCGCGATGAGTCGCGGATCGAAGGGCTTCGGAATCAGGTACTCGGGGCCGAAGGCGGTGCCCTCCACGCCATAGGCTTCCGAAACGATATCCGACTGCTCGAAGCGCGCGAGGTCGGCGACCGCGTGGACCGCCGCGATCTCCATCTGCCGGTTGATCGATGTTGCACCGACATCGAGCGCCCCTCGGAAGATGAACGGGAAGCAGACGACGTTGTTCACCTGGTTCGGATAGTCGCTGCGCCCGGTCGCGATCACGGCATCGTCGCGCACCGACTTGACGTCCTCGGGAAGGATCTCGGGTTCCGGATTGGCCAGCGCGAAGATGATCGGGCGCTCCGCCATCCGCTCCACCATGGCCGACGTGAGCACACGGCCGGCCGACAGGCCGAGGAAGGCATCGGCGCCGCCGATGATGTCATCGAGGGTGCGCGCATCGGTCGGCCGGGCGAAGCGCGCCTTGGCGGGGTCCATCAGCTCGGTGCGACCCTCGTAGACCACCCCGGCGATGTCGGCGACCCAGACATTGTCCAGCGGCAGCCCGAGATCGAGCAGCAGGTCGAGGCAGGCGAGCGCCGCCGCGCCCGCGCCGCTGCAGACCAGACGGATGTCCTCGATCCGCTTGTCGACCACGCGCAGGCCATTGAGCAGCGCGGCCGCCACCACGATCGCGGTGCCGTGCTGGTCGTCGTGGAAGACGGGGATCCCGAGCCGCTCGCGCAACTGGCGTTCGACATAGAAGCAGTCGGGGGCCTTGATGTCCTCGAGGTTGATCGCGCCGAAGGTGGGCTCCAGCGCGGCGATCACATCGACGAGCCGGTCGACGTCGCGTTCGGCGATCTCGAGGTCGAAGACATCGATGCCGGCGAACTCCTTGAACAGGACCGCCTTGCCCTCCATCACCGGCTTGGCGGCCAGCGGCCCGATATCGCCCAGGCCGAGGACGGCGGTGCCGTTGGTGACGACCGCGACGAGATTGCCACGGGCGGTATAGCGGCTGGCGCTGGCCGGATCGGCGACGATCTCGGCGCAGGCCGCGGCGACCCCCGGCGAGTAGGCCAGCGCGAGGTCTCGCTGGTTGCTGAGTCCCTTGGTGGCGACCACCTCGATCTTTCCGGGCTGCCGGGCCTCGTGGTATTCGAGTGCGGCCTTGCGCAGTTGCGGGTCCATCGTGCGATTCCGTGATGTAGGAAGCAGGCCCGAATGACGGGAGGGCGCAACGATTATCCTTCATCCTGCTGCCCACCTGCAGCGCCCCGCGCCCGGGCAGCCGCGCCGCCCGCCAACCCGTCTTCCGGACCAGTCGCTTGACCGACGTCGATCGCCGCATCGCCCACCTCGACATGGACGCCTTCTATGCGTCGGTCGAGCTGCTGTCGCGGCCCGAGCTCGCCGAGCGGCCGGTGGCGATCGGCGGCGCCGGCGATCCTTCCGCGCGCGGCGTGGTCACCACCGCCAACTATGCGGCGCGCCAGTTCGGCATCCGCTCGGGCATGGCGCTGCGCCGTGCGCGCGAGCTGTGCCCGGAGTGCGTGTTCCTGCCCGCCGACTTCGATCGCTACCGGGCGGTGTCGCGCCGCTTCAAGGCCGCCGTCCTCGAGATCGCTCCGGTGATGGAGGATCGCGGCATCGACGAGATCTATCTCGATCTCGGCGCGGTCGCCGATGTCGGGCTCGAACGCGGCGCGGTGCTGGGACGACGCCTGAAGGCCGCGGTCCGGGAAGCGACCGGCCTCACCTGCTCGATCGGCATCGCCCCCAACAAGCTGCTCGCCAAGCTCGCCTCCGACATGGACAAGCCCGACGGGCTGACGATCATCGAGCATGCCGACCTCGAGACGCGCATCTGGCCCCTGCCCGCCCGGCGGGTCAACGGCATCGGGCCGAAGGCCGAGGCGCGGCTCGCGCAGCTCGGGATCGGCACCATCGGCGAGCTTGCGGCCGCGACCCCCGCGCTGCTGCAGGCGAACTTCGGCGCCCGCTACGCGGGCTTCCTGCATGATGCGGCCCGGGGACGCGACGACCGGCCGGTGGTCACCCACAGCGAGCCGGTCTCGTTCAGCCGCGAGACCACCTTCGAGACCGATCTGCATCTTCGCCGCGACTGGCAGGCGGTCGCCGCCATCCTCGCCCGCCTGTGCGAGGGCCTCGCCCGGGATCTGGAGCAGCGCGGCTACGTCGGCCGCACCATCGGCATCAAGCTGCGCTACGACGACTTCCGCCACATCACGCGCGAGACCACCCGCGCGGTCGCCTGCGCCGATGCCGCGACGATCCGCCGCGTCGCCTTCGAATGCCTCGGGCGGGCGCCGCAGACACGCCGCATCCGGCTCATCGGGGTGCGCATGGCGAAGCTTGCCCGGGCCGGCGCGACCGGAACGGCCGGCGCCGCCAGCCCCGGCGAGCAGCCGCGGATCGGCGAGAACCTCGACCTGTTCTAGCCGCCTTCCCGCCTCGCCGGCGCGAACCCTTCAGAGAAGGACCGAGGCGCCGGTCTCGGCCGTACCGACCCGTTCGCGGAAGGTGGCGAAGAGCTCGCGGCCGCAGCCATGGGTGGCGAGCTCGGCCGACGCCGGCTCGCGGGCGGACCATTCGGCGTCGTCGACCAGCACGTCGAGCGTGCCGGCGGCGGCGTCGAGCCGCAGCATGTCGCCGTCGCGCAGGCGCCCGATCGGGCCCCCGTCGATCGCCTCGGGACTGAGATGAATCGCCGACGGAACCTTCCCGGAAGCCCCGGACATGCGACCGTCGGTCACCAGGGCGACCCGAAAACCGCGGTCGAGGAGCACGCCGAGGCTCGGCATCAGGCTGTGCAGCTCGGGCATGCCGTTGGCCTTGGGTCCCTGGAAGCGGACCACGCAGATGCAGTCGCGGTCGAGCTCGCCCGCCATGAACGCGGTGATCACCTCGTTCTGGTCGGCGAACACCCGGGCCGGCGCTTCGATGCGGTGCAGCTCCGGCTTGACCGCGGAGGTCTTGATGACGCCGGTGCCCAGATTGCCGTGCAGGCGCTGCAGGCCGCCATGCTCGGAGAAGGGATTGGCCGCCGGCCGCAGTATCGCGTCATCGCCGCTGCGGCGCGCGGCCGCGGTCGACCACTGCAGCCGCCCCCGGGAGTCGAGCGCGAGCGGCCGCGCGTAGGCCTCGAGCCCGGTGCCATTGATCGTGGTGGTATCGGGATGCAACAGCCCGGCGTCGAGCAGCTCGCCGATCACGAAGGCGATCCCGCCGGCGGCATGGAACTCGTTCACATCCGCGGTGCCGTTCGGATAGACCCGCGCCAGCAGCGGCGTCAGGTCGGAGAGGTCCGAGAAATCCTCCCAGTCGAGCAGGATGCCGGCGGCGCGCGCCATCGCGATCAGGTGCAGGGTCAGGTTGGTCGAGCCGCCGGTTGCATGCAGGGCGACCATGCCGTTGACGAAGGCCTTCTCGTCGAGAACATGCCCGATGGGCGTGTATTCGTCGCCCAGGGCGGTGATCGCGAGCGCCCGGCGCACGCCTTCGCGGGTCAGCGCCTCGCGCAGCGGCGTGCCCGGATTCTCGAAGCTCGCGCCCGGGACATGCAGGCCCATGCACTCCATCAGCATCTGGTTGGTATTGGCCGTGCCGTAGAAGGTGCAGGTGCCCGGCGCATGGTAGGAAGCCATCTCGGCCTCCAGGAGCTGCTCCCGGCTTGCCTTGCCGGCCGCATGCGCCTGGCGCACCCGGTTCTTCTCCGGGTTGGAGATGCCCGTGGGCATCGGCCCGCCCGGGATGAACACGACGGGCAGATGCCCGAAGGTGGCCGCGCCGATCACCAGGCCGGGCACGATCTTGTCGCAGATCCCGAGGCACAGCGCGGCATCGAAGGCATCGTGCGAGAGCGCGACCGCCGTGGCCAGCGCGATCACGTCGCGCGAGAACAGCGACAGCTCCATGCCGGCCCGCCCCTGGGTGACCCCGTCGCACATCGCGGGCACACCGCCGGCGACCTGCGCCGTTCCGCCGAACTCGCGGGCGAAGGCGCGGATTCGCGCGGGATAGTCCTCGTAGGGCCGGTGGGCCGAGAGCATGTCGTTGTAGGCGGTGACGATGCCCAGGTTGGCGCGGGCATCGCCAGCCATGTCGGTCTTGTCGGCGGCGGCGCAACCCGCCGCCGCATGGGCGAGGTTGCCGCAGCCCATGGCGCCGCGGCGCGGTCCCTGGGCGCGCGCGCCCTCGATCCGCTCGAGGTAGGCGCCGCGGCTCTCGCGGCTGCGCTCGACGATGCGCTCGGTCACGCCCGCCAGGCGGGAATGGACATTCATGGCAAACCTCCTTCAGGGACTCCAGTAGACACACACCGGGCCGGATCTCGCGAGAATCGCGCGCACCGGCATCTCCGCGACCGGCCCGGGCCGCAAGGCGCTGTCGAGGGCGCCGCGCTTGGCCGCGCCGGCCAGCAGCAGGCAGACATGGCCCGCGTCGCGCAGCACCGATGCCGAAAGGCTCAGGCGGGCCTCGGGAGCGCCCGGCGCGCGGATCGCCAGGACCGCCGGGGCATCGTCGGCGAGCGCCTCGGCAAGACGGTCGGCCGCGGGAAACAGCGAAGCGGTGTGTCCATCCTCGCCCATGCCGAGCACGCACACATCGAAGGGCAGCAAGCCGCGCACCCGGTCGGCAACCCTGGCGAGCGCCGCCTCGTCCTCGCCACCGGGAAGCAGGGAGACGAATTTCGCCGCCGCCGCCGGCCCACGCAGCAGTCGCGCGCGGATCATCGCCTCGTTCGAGCGTGGCGAGTCCAGCGGCACCCGGCGCTCGTCGCTCGCAACGATCGATACCCTGGACCAGTCGATCCCGCGGCTGGCGAGCGCCTCGAGAAACGGACCGGGAGTGCTGCCGCCGGGCACGACGAGGCTGGCGGCACCACGCGCTGCGATCGCATCGGCAAGCCAGCTCGCGACATCATCGGCGAGCCGGTCGGCGAGTTCCGGCGCAGGGCGCTCGATGAAACGCAGGTCGGCCATCGCTACTGGCCGATGCCGCGCCAGCGCCGGTGGTCGCGGTGCATCAGCATCAGGGCATCGTCGGGTCCGGAAGTACCCGAGTCATAGGGCTGGGGCAGCCGGTGATCGGCTTCCCAGGCGGCGGCGATCGGGTCGATCCACGCCCAGGCGGCCTCGACTTCGTCGCCGCGCATGAACAGCGTCTGGTCGCCGCGCACGACATCCATCAGCAGGCGCTCGTAGGCATCCGGCAGTTGCAGGCCCCTGCCATCGAGCGCCTCGGCGAACGTCATGTCGAGCGGCACTTCCATCAGGCGCATGCCGCCCGGGCCCGGCTCCTTGATCGTCATGCGCAGGGTGATCCC
>JBAYRO010000015.1:0-51441 GCA_041676645.1 Burkholderiaceae bacterium
CCAGAAGAAGCCCGCCGAGGCTGGCGTCGTGTGAATCAGCTTTTCTGGAAGACGATGGTGGGATGCTTCACCGGCGCATCCCGACTCTGCTGGCCGAGGCTGACCGCCATGCGCCTGGCGATCCGTCGATAGGTTTCGGCGATCTCGCCGTCGGGCTCGGCCACTACCGTGGGCCGGCCGCTGTCGGTCTGCTCCCGGATCCGGATATCGAGCGGCAAGCCGCCGAGATACTCCACTCCGTAATCGGCCGCCATCTTCTGGCCGCCGCCGGCGCCGAAGACATGCTCGGCATGGCCGCAGTTCGAGCAGATGTGGATCGCCATGTTCTCGACGATGCCGAGGATCGGGATGCCGACCTTCTCGAACATCTTGAGCCCCTTGCGCGCATCGAGCAGCGCGATGTCCTGCGGCGTCGTGACGATGACCGCGCCGGTCACGGGAATCTTCTGGGCGAGCGTCAGGTGGATGTCCCCGGTCCCCGGCGGCATGTCGACGATGAGGTAGTCGAGGTCGCGCCAGTTGGTCTCGCGCAGCAGCTGCTCCAGCGCCTGGGTGACCATGGGCCCGCGCCAGACCATCGGTGTGTCCGGATCGATCAGGAAGCCGATCGACGATGCCTGGATGCCATGGCCGAGCATCGGCTCGAGGCTCTTGCCGTCGCGGGTTTCGGGCTTGCCCGAAATGCCCAGCATGGTCGGCTGGGACGGCCCGTAGATGTCGGCGTCGAGCACGCCCACGCTGGCGCCTTCCGCGGCCAGCGCCAGCGCGATGTTCACCGCGGTCGTGCTCTTGCCGACACCGCCCTTGCCCGAGGCGACGGCAATGATGTTGCGCACGTTGGGCAGGCTGCGCATGCCGCGCTGCACGCCGTGCGCCTCGATCTTCTGGTACACGTTGGCCGCTACCCGCCCCACGCCCGGCAGGGCCTGCGCCGCGGCCACGACAGCGCGCCGGATCGGGTCGACCTGGCTCGCGGCGGGATAGCCGAGCACCACGTCGAAGGAGACGAGATCGCCGTCCACCCGGACATTGCGAAGCGCCTCGCCGCTGACGACATCCTTGCCCGTATTGGGATCGACGACAGCCGACAGCGCTTCGGTGACCTGCTCGATGGTGGGAGGCATCTCGGTAATTTCTCCAGCTGCGCGACT
Source organism: Burkholderiaceae bacterium (assembly GCA_041676645.1). GTDB lineage: Bacteria > Pseudomonadota > Gammaproteobacteria > Burkholderiales > Burkholderiaceae_E > JAMLIN01. The sequence continues at coordinate 1,152 of JBAYRO010000015.1, forward strand.
CGAAGGGGAATTGCTCACGCGAAGTCTAATTGAATTGGCGACTCGAACATTCGATCACCCTAAGCCGCTGATATGATTAAAGGTTTCGCGGCACTGAATTGCCCCTCGCCGCCCCTGCAGTCCCACTGCGCGACCACCCGAGAACAACCGACGATGGCCCGAGCCCGCACCCTCTTCGTGACCACTGCGCTGCCCTATGCGAACGGGCCGTTCCATGTGGGCCACATCATGGAATACATCCAGGCCGACATCTGGGTACGGTTCCAGCGCATGCGCGGCAACACGGTCCACTTCGTGGGCGCCGACGATGCGCATGGCGCGCCGATCATGATCGCGGCGGAAAACGCCGGCCGCAGCCCCCAGGAATTCGTCGCCGAGGTGGCGGGCGGACGCAAGGCCTATCTCGACGGCTTCCACATCGCCTTCGATCACTGGCACAGCACGGATTCCCCCGAGAACGTCGAACTCTCCCAGGGCATCTACCTGGCGCTGAAGGAAGCCGGCCTGATCGATCGCCGCGAGATCGAGCAATTCTACGATCCGGTCAAGGGCATGTTCCTGCCCGATCGCTACATCAAGGGCCAGTGCCCGGAATGCGGCGCCGCCGACCAGTACGGCGACTCCTGTGAAGTCTGCAGCGCCGTCTACGCCCCCACCGACCTGATCGAGCCCTTCTCGACGCTGTCGGGCGCGCGGCCCGAGCTGCGCCGCTCCGAACATCTGTTCTTTCGCCTGTCCGACCCTCGCTGCGTGGAATTCCTGCGCGACTGGACGCGCAGCAAGGGCAGCCATGGCGGGCCGCGGCTGCAGCCCGAAGTCCTCGCGAAGGTACGCGAATGGCTCGGCGGGGACGACCCGAACGGACGGCTGGCCGACTGGGACATCTCGCGCGACGCGCCCTATTTCGGCATCGAGATTCCAGGCGAACCGGGCAAGTACTTCTATGTCTGGCTCGATGCGCCGATCGGCTACCTGGCTTCGCTCAAGGCCTACTGCGCCCGCGCCGGGCTCGACTTCGACGCCCTGGTCGCGGACCCGGCCGTCGAACAGGTGCACTTCATCGGCAAGGACATCATCTACTTCCATGTCCTCTTCTGGCCGGCGATGCTGCACTTCGCCGGGCGCAAGACGCCCGACCAGGTGAACGTGCACGGCTTCATCACGGTCAGCGGCGAGAAGATGAGCAAGAGTCGCGGCACCGGCATCTCGCCGCTTCGCTACCTCGAACTCGGCCTGAACCCCGACTGGCTGCGCTACTACATCGCCGCCAAGCTCAACGGCCGGGTCGAGGATGTCGACTTCAATCCCGACGACTTCGTCGCGCGGATCAACAGCGACCTCATCGGCAAGCTCGTCAATATCGCGAGCCGCTGCAGCAACTTCCTGGTACGACGTTTCGAAGGCCGCCTGGGCGAACCCGATGCCGGGGCGGTCGCCGGTTTCGCAAGCGCCTGGGCCGGACCCGAGGCCGTGGCACGCCTCTACGAGGAACGCGACTACGGCAAGGCGATCCGCGAGATCATGTCGTACGCCGATGCGATCAACCAGTACATCGACGCCGCCCGACCCTGGGAGGTCGCCAAGGACCCCGATGCCGGCGCCGCGCTGCAGCGGATCTGCTCGACAGCGATCAACGGCTTCCGGGACCTGGTCATCCTGCTGGCCCCGGTGATGCCGGCCACCACCGCGCGCGCCCTCGAGCAGCTTGCGCTCGACCCGCCCCGCTGGTCGGCGATCGGCGCACCGCTGCCAGCCGGCCATGTCATCGGCCCCTATGCCCACCTGATGACCCGGATCGACGGCAAGGCCGTCGATCGCCTGCTCGGCATCGTCGACGAACCGGGCTCGAAGGCGTCCGGCCCCGATTCGAAGGGCGGCGGGAAACCCGGCCGGTCCGAGGCGAGCGGCGACGCGGCCAGGGCCCCGGGCGAGCGCTTCGTGAGCATCGACGATTTCGCGAAGCTCGACCTGCGGATCGCCAGGGTGGTCACGGCCAGCCGCGTCGAGGGTTCGACCAAGCTGCTGCGGCTCACGCTCGACGTCGGCGAGGAACAGCCGCGCCAGGTGTTCTCCGGCATCCAGTCGGCGTATGCTCCGGAGGATCTCGTCGGCCGCCTGACGATCGTGGTGGCCAATCTCGCGCCGCGCAAGATGAAGTTCGGCGTCTCCGAGGGCATGGTCCTGTCGGCGGGCCACGAGGATCCGGAACGCGGCCCGGGCATCTACCTGCTCTCGGTCGACAGCGGTGCCGAGCCGGGCATGCGGGTAAGCTAGAATGCCCCTCTTCATATAGGGGTCGATGCGCGAATGTTCAGGTTGCGGTTTCGGCCGGCGCTGGTCGATGCCCTGAAGACCTATCGGCGCGACGACCTCGTCGCCGATGTCTCGGCGGGAATCACCGTCGGTTTCGTGGCGCTGCCGCTGGCGATGGCCTTCGGGATCGCCAGTGGCGTCAAGCCGGAGCAGGGGCTTGCCACCGCCATCGTCGGTGGAATGCTGATCTCCCTGCTGGGTGGATCGCGGGTCCAGATCGGCGGACCGGCGGGCGCCTTCGTCGCCCTGCTCTACGCGATCGCGGCCCGCTACGGCATCGCCAACCTGCTCCTCGCGACGATGATGGCGGGCGTCCTGCTGTTCGCGATGGGCGCCTTGCGCCTCGGGAACCTGATCCGCTTCATCCCGGTCGCTGTCGTCGTAGGCTTCACCAACGGCATCGCGGTGATCATCGCCCTGCAGCAGGTGCGTGACTTCCTCGGCCTGCAGGTCGAGCAGATGCCAGCGAACTTCTTCTCCATGGTGAGCACCTTCGCCGGCGCGATCCACACGATCCACTGGCCGGCCATTGCCGTGGGCATCGGCTCGCTGGCAATCGTGGCCTGGTGGCCCAGGTCGGTCGCGGCAGGCGCTCCCGCCTGGTTGCGCTGGATGTCGCGGGCGCCCGGCACGATCGCCGCGCTTGCGCTGGGCATCGTCGCCGTGTCGCTGTTCGACGTCCCGGTCGAGACCATCGGCAGTCGCTTCGGCGGCATTCCGCAGGGCCTGCCGATGCCCGCCCTGCCGGAGTTCGAGTGGTCCAGCGCGCAGAACCTCGCCGGCCCCGCCATCTCGATCGCCCTGCTGTGCGCGATCGAATCCCTGTTGTGCGCCCGGGTGGCGGACAAGATCACCGGCCAGCGCCACGATTCGAACCAGGAACTGATGGGACAAGGGGTGGCGAACTTCGTTTCGCCGCTGTTCGGCGGCATCGCGGCCACCGGGACGATCGCGCGCACCGTCACCAATGTGCGCTCCGGCGGCAGGACCCCCCTGGCGGGCGTATTCCATGCCCTGACGCTGCTGCTGATCATGCTCGTCTTCGCTCCCTACGCGGGCGATGTGCCGATGGCCACGCTGGCGGCGATCCTGCTCCACGTCGCCTGGAACATGGGCGACTGGGCAGCCTTCCCGCGGCTGCGCCGGTTCTCGATGAACCACCGCGCACTGATGCTCACCACCTTCGCGCTGACGATCGTCTTCGACCTCACGGTCGCGGTCCAGGTGGGCCTGGTGCTGGCGAGCCTGTTCTTCATCTATCGCGTGTCGGCCCTGACCCGAATCGAGCGGATCGATCTCGGGCCCGACATTGCCGAGCAGACTGGCCAGACGGTGCGGGCGTATCGCCTGTTCGGCTCGCTCTTCTTCGGTTCGGTCGGCAAGCTCGACGCCCTGCAGGCGCCGCGCGACCCGCAGGCGGGCGTGATGATCCTCGAGATGCACCAGGTCATCAACCTCGACACCAGCGGCCTGGAAGCCCTCGAGGAACTGCTCCATTCGGTACGCGCCGGCAAGGGCCGGATCATCATCGTCGCACCGAACGAACAGCCCCGGTCCATCATGGAACGCAGCGGCTTCCTGGACCAGCTTGGTCCGGACAGCGTGTACGCCACCCTCGAGGGGGCGCTCGCCTCACTGCGCCTGCCGCCCGCCGATGAAGTCGGCGACGAAGGCGGCAACCCGAAAGGCGGCGACTCGACACCCGGGCCCGGTGGCGGCCCCGCCGACCCGACGCCTGGTCCGGCTACTGCGCGTTGATCGACTCGGGGTCGGGGGTCCGGCTGACCCCGGTCAGCCGGCCACTGGCGTCGAAATGGGCGTTGAAGTGTTCGAGTCGCCCGCCGTCGGCGCGATATTTCCAGCTCAGGACCCGCTCGCCGCGCCGCGGGAAATCCGCCGATGCACCCGGCCTGCCGAGGCGGCGGCGCACATCCTCGATATGGTCGCCCGGCTCGATCTGCCGGAAGCAGGCATCGACGAGCACGTTGCGCATCCCGCGATACCGATCGTCGGGGCCGATCTCGACCATCCAGGTTTCCGCACCGGCCGGGCCGCGCGGATATTCGTGGACCCGCACGCCGCCCTCTGCCTCATGGACGGCATCGGGCTCGCCGAGCAGGTAACGGACTTGCGCCGCCGTGGATTCTCCCGGCCGCAGCGCACCGCGGGCGAGATCCGGGAAGGGCCTCAAGCCCAGGCGGGCAAGCCCCGCCGCGATCCATCCGCCGATCATGCCCATTGCCGCGCCCCGTTCCCGTTTCGATAGAATATGGCCGACCACCTACGGACCGACATGTACGAATCCGACATCACCAGGTTCCTGCGCGACCTCAAGGAAGAGCGCCCCCACCTCGACGCCGAGCAGCAGCGCGGCCGCGCCATCTGGTGGGACAAGCCCCAGAACCTCGAGACCCAGCGGCGCAATCGCGAATCGCGCCTGCCCCAGCCGCCCTACGTCTTCTACCAGAACGCTCCCGACAGGTGAACAGCGCCGAACGCGCCGATGCCAACGCGTCGACCGACGAAGAGGCCGGCCCACCGCCGGTCGCGATGCCGGTCGAGCAACTCGAGCTGAAGGTCTTCGCCCGGCTCTACGGTGAGCCGGTCGTCCAGCTGCCGCAGGATCTCTACATCCCGCCCGATGCGCTGGAAGTCTTCCTCGATTCCTTCGAGGGTCCGCTCGACCTTCTGCTCTACCTGATCCGCAAGCAGAACTTCAACGTCCTCGACATTCCGATGGCCGAGGTCACCCGGCAGTACCTCGCCTACATCGAGGAGATCCGCCAGAGCAACCTGGAACTGGCGGCGGAGTACCTCCTCATGGCGGCCCTGCTGATCGACATCAAGTCGCGGATGCTGCTGCCGGTACGCAAGGCCGACACCGGCGAGGAGGCCGAGGATCCACGCGCCGAACTCGCGCGCCGCCTGCTCGAGTACGAAAGGATCAAGTATGGCGCCCAGATGATCGATGCCATGCCGGTCGTCGGGCGCGATTTCCTCGCCGTCCAGGCACATGTCGAGAACACCGTCGAAGTTCGCCTGCCGGGTGTCGATCCCAACGACCTGCGGGCCGCCTGGGCCGACATCCTCAAGCGGGCACGGCTGGTCCAGCACCACCGGATCACGCGCGAGCAGCTCTCGGTACGCGAACACATGACGATCGTGCTGCGCAAGCTGCAGGATCGTCGCTTCGCCGAATTCCAGGAACTCTTCGACACGAACCAGGGCATACCGGTGCTGATCGTCACCTTCATCGCGCTGCTCGAACTCGCCCGCGAATCCCTCGTCGAAGTGACCCAGGCCGAAGCGTTCGCGCCAATCTACGTGCGCCTCGCCTACCAGCCGAACTAGCGGCGCCCCGGCGACGGGACGACGCGACGCATGGCACTGCAACCGTCCATGGAATCCGACGTTCCGCTTGCGGGCCTGAACAGCTTCGGCGTGGCAGCCACGGCCGGGCAGCTCGCGACCCTGCGCGATGCCCGGGAGATCCCGGCCCTCCTCGACTGGTATCGCTCGGGCAGCCCGGTGCAGCTGCTGGGCGCCGGCTGCAACACCCTGATCGCGGCCCCGCGCCTCGAGCGGGTGCTGCGGATCGCCCTCCAGGGCCGCCGCATCGTGGCCGAGGACGGGGACCGGGTCGTGATCGAAGCCGCCGCCGGCGAGGACTGGCCGGCGCTCGTCGAATGGAGCCTGGACGCCGGCCTGTGCGGACTCGAGAACCTGTCGCTGATCCCGGGCAGCGTCGGCGCGGCGCCGATCCAGAACATCGGCGCATACGGTGTCGAACTCGCCTCTCACTTCGATTCGCTCGAGGCGCTCGATCTCGATACCGGCGAGCGGCGGCGATTCTCCGGGGCGGACTGCCGCTTCGACTATCGCGACAGCGTGTTCAAGTCGGACGATCACCGGCACTGGCTGATCCTGTCGATACGACTCGTGCTCTCGCGCACCCTCGATGCCCGGCTCGACTATGGCGACATCCGCAAGGCGCTGGCCGGCGCCACACCCACTGCCCGGGCGATAGCCGATGCGGTCATCGCCCTGCGGCGTGCCCGCCTGCCCGATCCGGCCGTGCTCGGCAACGCGGGCAGCTTCTTCAAGAATCCCCTCGTCGATGCCGCGACACTGGAGCGCCTGCGCGAGGATCATCCGCGGATTCCAGCCTGGCCCGGCAAGGACGGCCGGGCCAAGCTGCCGGCCGCCTGGCTGATCGAGCACGCCGGCTGGAAGGGATATCGGGACGGCGATGCGGGCGTGCACGAGCACCATGCGCTGGTGCTGGTCAACCACGGACACGCGACCGGCGCCGAGCTGCTGGCGCTGGCCATCCGCATCCGGGAATCGGTGTTCGAACGCTTCGGGGTGCGACTCGAACCCGAGCCGATCATCCTGCGCAACGCAGGCCCGGACTAGCCGTGGCCCGTGTTCCGGCCTCGTCAGCGACGCCGGAACACCCAGCGCAGGTCGTCGGAGACTGCCGGCTCGAACGCATAGCCGTCGCGATCGAAATCCTTGAGGCCCTCGGCGCCATCCAGGCGCTGGTCGATCGCGAAGCGGGTCATCGCGCCCCGGGCCCGCTTGGCGTCGAAGGAAATCACCTTCCATTTGCCACCGTGCCACTGCTCGAAGACCGGCTGCACGATGGGCGCGCGCCACTTCGAACGATCGATGCTGCGGAAGTACTCCTGGGACGCGAGGTTGACCAGCACCTTCGCCCCGGCATCGCTCATCGCCCGGCGCAGGGCGTTCGCGATGCGCGGGCCCCAGAAGCTGTAGAGGTCCGGGCCCCGCTCGTTGGGCAAGCGGGTGCCCATCTCGAGCCGATAGGCCTGGATCAGGTCCAGCGGGCGCAGCAGGCCATACAGGCCCGATAGAATCCGGACATGACCCTGGGCCCAGTCGAGGCCGGCATCGTCGAGAGAGTCCGCCTGCAGGCCGTCGTACACATCGCCGGCGAAGGCAAGCATGGCCGGCTTCGCATTGGCCGGCGTGAACGGCGTCTTCCACTGCTCGTAGCGGGCGGCGTTGAGGGTGGCGAGCGAATCGCTGATCCCCATCAGGCGCGACAGATCGGCCGGCGAGTGGCCGCGCAGCAGTTCGACGAGACGCCGCGACTCGGCGATCATCGCCGGTCGCCCATGGGATTCGCCAGTGTAGGGGCGCTCGAAATCCAGGCGCTTGGCGGGAGAAAGAACGATCAGCATCGACAGTCGGGGATATCGGCAAAGCCGCGATGATGGCATGGAAGCGATCCTGGATACCAATGTCTGGCTCGCCTGGCTCGTCTACGACGATCCGGTGACGCGTCGCCTCGGCGCAGCCGCGGAAGCCGGCGAGATCATCCTGCCGGCGCTGCCGCGCATCCGCGACGAGTTCGAACGCGTGCTTGCCTATCCGCGCCTGCGCCTGGAGCTCGCGCGGCGCAAGGAGGCGCTGCGCCGCTTCGACCGCCATGCCCGGATGGACCTGCCGGTGCCCGCGACCGATCTCACATGCAGCGATCCCGACGACCAGGTCTTCCTCGACCTCGCCCTGCATCGGCGCGCCGGCTGGCTGCTGAGCCGCGACCGCGGGCTCCTCGCCCTGCGGCGCCGCGCGCTGGCCCGTGGCCTGCGGATCGCCAGGCCCGAGGATGAAGCCTGGCAGGCCCGCTTGCGCCGCCCCGGCGGCTCGCCTGACGGCGCGATCCCGTAATCGGCGCCTTGCCCGGCGTGGGGAGGTCGAAGCTCAGGCCTTGCCGTCGTCGACGCTGCTCACCACGATGGTCTCGACGGCGTCGAGTTCCGCGAGCGCATGCGCCATCCGGGGACGCAGGCGCCGGTCCGCACCCTGCACACCGTACTTGGCGGCCTGGTGACGGACCCAGACTTCGAAGTCTTCCCGTGTCAGCGGGCGGCCGACATAGTAGCCCTGCGCCTGGTCGCAACCCATCTCGCGCAGCATCGCGAGCTGTTCGGCGGTCTCCACGCCTTCGGCGACCGACTCCAGGCCCATCGACCGGGCGATGTCGATCACCGCGCGAACGATGATCGCGGCGCGCGGATCCTCGCACATCGCGCCGACGTAGCGTCGGTCGATCTTCAGGCTGTGCAGCGGGAGCTTCTGGAGTTCGTCGATCGAACCGAAGCCACTGCCGAAATCGTCGACCGCGAACATCGCGCCGGCGCGGGACAGGAGTTCCATGTTGCGGGTCACGATGGCCGGGGCGCCGAGCAGCACCCCATCCGGAATGTCGAAGCTGAGCGCCGTGCCCGAGAGTCCGTGCTGGCGCAATGCTGCGATGACCTGCGCCGGGAACTCCGGATTCATCAGGTCGCGTCGCGACAGATTCACCGAGATGGTCATCGGCAGGCCACCCCGGCTCCATTCCGCGGCATGGCGCAGGGCGCCGTCGATCGCCCAGGCGGTGAGCTTGCTGATGAAGCCCGTCTTCTCGGCGAACTCGACGAACTCGGCCGGATTCTGCGGCCCCCGCTCGGGATGGACCCAGCGCATCAGGGCCTCGGCCATCAACTCCGAACCGCCGCCGAGCGAGATCTTCGGCTGGAACACCATGTGAAGCTCGCGCCGATCGAGAGCGATGCGCAGGTCGGCCTGCACCGCCAGCTGTCGTTCGCGCTCGGCCTCGAAGGCGGGATCGAAGATCACCACCCCCCCGATCTCGGCGGCAGCGCCCACCAGGGCATAGTCGGCCGACTGCATCAGGTCGGGAATCGAGGCGCCGTGCACCGGATAGCCGGCGACCCCGACGCGCAGGGCGATGCCCAGCGTCTGCCCTTCATGACGAAACGGACGGCTGGCCATGTCGGCCAGGCGCAAGCCGACATTGCGGGCGGTCACCGGATCGCAGTCGCGCAGCATCACCGCGAACTCGTACGGGCCGGTACGCGCGAGTATCGACAATTCCCGGGGCTCCGACTTGTCGTCGCCCGTCAGCATCCGCGTTCCGCGCAGCACCCCGCGAAAGCGCTCGGCCAGCTCGGCCAGCACCTGCTCCGCGGCCTGCCGGCCCAACGTGTCGTTGATCTCGCGCAGCTGGTCGACCTGGAGCAGCATCAGGCTCACCTTGCGATCCTTGGCCCGCACCCAGGCAAGCATCGCGCCGCCGCGCTCGTCGAACAGCACCCGCGTCGGCAATCGCGTCACCGGATCCCGGTAGGCGGCCTGCCGGATCCGCTGCTCGCGCTGGCGGACCGCCTCGTGCATGGTGTTGAAGGTGCTCGAGAGCCGGGCGAGCTCGTCGCGGCCCGAACGGATCACCGGCTCGTACTGCCCGCGCCCCGCGATGAGTTCGCGAGCCGCGCGGTCGAGCGCGATGATTCCCTTGCGCAAGGAACCGGCGGCGAAGCCGACGGCCAGGATTCCCCCCAGGGCGATCGAGCCGAGCGCAAGCGCCATGATCAGCCGGAATTCCTCGAACAGGGCGCCCGCTCCGATGTCGCGCGCGGCGATCGCTCCGACCAGCGCCATGTCGTCGAGCGATTCGAGACGCACCAGGCGGACCGAATCGGCAGCATCGCCGGTATCGGTCGCGCGGCGCCGGACATCGGCGGCGCCCGCCACCTCGTAGAGCAGCAGGTGCTGGCCGGCCGTGCTGTCCGAGCCCAGCCGTAGCAGGCCGTTGCCGGCGGCCGGGACGCCGGCCAATGCAATCTCGACCCCGACCGAATCGGCGAAACGACGGGCCAGCCGGGAATCGATCGACAGCTCCAGGGCCCCCAGTGCATCGGTGCCCGGCACCGCGACGATCTCGACCCAGGCCGCGCGTGGCCCATGGAACACCAGTCCGGCGGCACGACCGGCGTTGCGCGCCGTTGCAAGCAGGGGCGCGAGGTCAGCGGCCTGGCGAAAGTTCAGGCTTTCGCCCTGCTCCACGACCGATGGGCTGCGCATCGGGCGCACCCAGCCTCGGGAAGCGCCCGACGCCTGGATCGCGCGCTCGAGATGCTGGGCGGTAACGGCCGGGCTCGATGCATCGATCGCCCGTTCGAGCACAGTGCCGGTCACCGCGAGATCGCGGATCGCCCGCGTCCATTCGCGCCGCAGGCCGGCTTCGGCGACTTCGCGACGCTCCTTCCATACCATCGCCCCCGCCGACTCGAGCGCAAGGTGCGGCAGCAGGAACGCGACGACAGTCATCGCAACCGCGAGGACGGCAACCAGCGCAAGCAGGCGAACACGCAGGGACATCAGGGGACGCGACCTCCACAGGCTGACAGGAGCCCTCGGCGGGCACCGACATTCGACATATCGGCGAATGATGCGCTCGCACCCAGTGGCGGACGGCGCGCAGCGGACGGACGGCGGATGCGGAACCACTGGCGGCGCGCGAGGCGCCGGTCGGCGGTAAGCTTGGTTTCCTGCCCCGCGAGAATCCAACGCCCATGGATCGCTTCAAGCAGATCTCCACCTTCGCCGCCGTAGCCACGCGCGGCAGCCTGAGCGCGGCGGCGCGCGCCGAAGGCATCTCGCCGGCCGTCGTTTCCCGGCGCCTGGACGCCCTCGAGGAGCGACTCGGCGTCAAGCTGGTCGCCCGGACCACCCGTCGCGTCACGCTCACGTTCGAAGGCAGCGCCTTCCTGGAAGACTGTCAGCGCATCCTGCGCGAGATGCACGACGCCGAAACCTCGGTCATGCTGGGCGGCGTCAAGGCGAGCGGCCACCTGCGCATCACCGCGCCGGCCGGCTTCGGCCGCCAGCACGTGGCGCCGCTGGTTCCGAGCTTCGTCGCCGAGCACCCGGAAGTCAGCATCACCCTCCTGCTCTCGGACCGGATCACCGACATCGTGAACGAAGGCATCGATCTGGCGATCCGCATCGGCACGCTCGAGGACTCGAACCTGGTCGCGGTGAAGCTGGCCGACAACAGCCGGGCGGTCGTCGCCAGTCCCGCCTACCTCGAACGACACGGTACGCCGATGCATCCCGACGAACTCGCCGAGCATCGATGCCTGATGCTCGGCCCGGAGGCGAACCAGTCCCGCGGCTGGCAGTTCATCGTCGACGGCGAACCGTGCGCGGTGCGCGGCAACGGCCCCTTCGAATGCAACGACGGGGCCGTCCTCCACGACTGGGCGCTGGCCGGCGAGGGCCTGGCCTGGCGTTCGCTCTGGGAGATCGGCGACGACCTGCGCGAGGGACGACTCGTGACGGTCCTGGATGCGTTCGCCACGCCCGGCACCGCGATCCATGCGGTCTTCGCCGAGCGCCGCCGCCTGCCGCTACGGGTACGCATGTTCATCGACATGCTGAAGAACACGTACGCGAACCCGGACTACTGGCAGCGGGCATAGGCGGCCCGGAGAAAAGAACAGGGGTGGTCGCGTGACCACCCCTGGCGGTGCCGTCCGCGTCGAGCGCGGTCAGCTCAGGTGCTTGTTGACGAGGGCCGTCATCTCGAACATCGACACCTGCGGCTTGCCGAAGAGCACGCGCAGCTTGTCGTCCGCATTGATCATCCGCTTGTTGGCGGAGTCCTGCAGGTCGTGCTTCTTGATGTATTCCCAGATCTTCTTGACCACTTCGGTACGGGGGACCGCTTTGTCGCCGATCACGGCCGCCAGCTCGGGACTGGGGGTCTTGGCGGCCATGAACGCGGCATTGGGCTTGCGGGCCGGCTTCTTCGCAGCCGCCTTGGCAGCGGGTTTCTTGGCCGCGGCCTTGGCGGCCGGCTTGCGGACGGCGGGCTTCTTCGCGGCGGCCGGCTTCTTCGCAGCCGCCTTCTTTGCCGCCGGCTTGGCGGCCGGCTTCCTGGCGACGGCCTTTTTCGCGGCCGGCTTGGCAGCCACTTTCTTCGCGGCCGGCTTGCGTGCTGCCGGCTTCTTCGCGGCGGGCTTCCTGGCCGCGGCCTTCTTCGCAGCCGGCTTGGCGGCTACCTTCTTCGCAGCCGGCTTCCTGGCTGCGGTCTTCTTCGCACCCTTGGCAGTCGCCATGGATCACCCTCCTTTGATTTATTCGGGAAGTCATGATCGAGTCCCGATCACAACGCGAAGAATGACGCGCTTTGTGGCCGCCAACAACAGAAATATGTGGCGCGGGCAAGTCCCCGGCGCGCAACGCGTACAGACTGTTGTATCCGCGATTCAAACCCGCTCGAAAACACCGCCTGGCGCGGCTCTCCGGCGAGCTTTCAGGCGGGAGCGGACTCGCGTGAGGCGCGCTTGCGCTCATGCTCCTTGAGCAGGCGCTTGCGCAGCCGGATGCTCTTCGGCGTGACTTCCACGAGCTCGTCGTCGGCGATGAATTCCACCGCCCGTTCCAGCGTCAGCTCGATCGGCGGGGTCAGCATGATGTGGTCGTCCTTGCCCGAGGCGCGCACGTTGGTGAGCTTCTTTTCCCGGATCGGATTGACGACGAGGTCGTTGTCGCGGCTGTGGATCCCGATGACCATCCCCTCGTACAGCGGGTCGTTGGGCTCGACGAACATCCGGCCGCGATCCTGCAGCTTCCAGAGCGCATAGGCGACCGCCGCACCGTCGTCCTGGGAGATCAGCACGCCGTTGCGCCGCCCTTCGATCTCGCCCGCCCAGGGGCCGTAGTCGTCGAAGACGTGACTCGCGATGCCGGTGCCGCGGGTCATGTTGAGGAACTCGTTGTGGAAGCCGATCAGGCCACGGGCCGGAACCCGGTACTCGAGGCGGGCGCGGCCCTGGCCATCGGACTCCATGTTCGTGAGCTCCCCCCGGCGCCGGCCCAGCAGTTCCATCACCGGACCCTGGTGGGCTTCCTCGAGGTCGATCGAGAGAATCTCGTAGGGCTCCTCGCGCCGGCCCTCGACGAGCCGGATCCTCGGCTTCGGCCGCGACACGGCCAGCTCGTAGCCCTCCCGGCGCATGCTCTCGATCAGGATCGTGAGATGGAGTTCGCCGCGGCCCGACACCACGAAGGTATCCGAGTCGGCGGTGAACTCCACGCGCAAGGCGACGTTGCCCTTCAGCTCACGCTCGAGCCGCTCGCGAAGCTGCCGGCTGGTGACGAACTTGCCCTCGCGCCCGGCCATCGGCGAGGTGTTGACCAGGAACTCCATCGTCATCGTCGGCTCGTCGACACTCAGCACCGGCAGCGGCTCGAGGCACTGGGGATCGCACAGGGTCGAGCCGATGCCGAGTTCCTCGATGCCGTTGATCGCGATGATGTCGCCCGCCTCGGCCACCTCGACCAGACTGCGCTCCAGCCCGCTGAAACGCAGGACCTGGTTGATCTTGCCGGTGACCGGCGCGATGCCGGTCTCGGCGGGATCGCCGTTGAGGATGCTCACGGTCTGGCCGGGGCGCAGCCGACCGCGGTTGATGCGGCCGATGCCGATCTTGCCCACATAGCTGGAATAGTCGAGCGCCGAAATCTGGAACTGCAGCGGTCCGTCCGGATCATCGCCGCGCGCCGGCACCCGCGAGAGGATGACATCGAACAGGGGCCGCATGTCCAGGCCGGCGGCGGCCACCGAAGCCGGATCGAGCACTCCGGCCGGCATGTCCTCATGGGCCGACAGCGCGAATCCGTTGATCGCCGAGGCATAGACCACCGGGAAATCGAGCTGCTCCTCGGTTGCGCCGAGCCGGTCGAAGAGATCGAAGGTCTGGCTGACGACCCAGTCGGGCCTGGCGCCCTGCCGATCGATCTTGTTGACCACGACGATCGGTTTCAGGCCGAGCGCCAGCGCCTTGCGGGTCACGAAGCGGGTCTGCGGCATGGGACCTTCGACCGCGTCGACCAGCAGCAGGACGCCGTCGACCATCGACAAGGCGCGCTCGACCTCGCCGCCGAAATCGGCGTGCCCCGGCGTATCGACGATGTTGATCCGCGTGCCTTCGTATTCCACCGCGCAGTTCTTGGCGAGGATCGTGATGCCGCGTTCCCGCTCGAGGTCGCCGCTGTCCATGACACGTTCGGTGAGCTGCTGGTTGGCGCGGAAGGTTCCGGCCTGGCGCAACAGCTGGTCGACCAGGCTCGTCTTGCCGTGGTCGACGTGCGCGATGATCGCGATGTTCCGGATGGCAATGCTCATTTGGAATTCCCGAATGGCGTTGGAGGGAAGGATTCGGTTTCGGCTTCGCCGTCGGTCCGGCTCGGCGCCGCATCGGGCGGGGCTGCCACCAGGCGGGTCGGCGCAAGGAGTCCCTCGTCGAGGCGGGCAAGGCCGAGCAGGCCGCCCGGCCCATAGACCCTGACCTGGCCGGCCGGCGCGGAACCGGTCGCCAGGCGCAGTCGCTGGCCATGGCCGAAGCGAACCGCTTCGGCCGCGCCGAGCTCGATCATCGGGATTGCGCCCAGCAGCGAATCGATCGGTGCGAGTCGGGCGGCGGCGGCCCGCTCGTCGAGCCCGGACAGCTCGTCCAGCGTGATGGCGTCCTCGAGGGCGAGGTCGCCCACCCGCTCGCGGCGCAGTGCCGAGAGATGCGCCCCGCAGCCCAGCGCCTCGCCGATGTCCTCGGCGAGCACCCGGATGTAGGTTCCCTTGCTGCAGGCGACCCGAATGCGCAGGCGCTCGCCGTCGAAGTCCAGGGGATCGATCCGGTACACCCGGATCCGCCGCGCCGGCCGCTCGAGCGTCATGCCCGCGCGCGCATATTCATAGAGGGGCTTGCCGTCGCGCTTGAGCGCCGAATGCATGGGCGGCACCTGGTCGATCTCGCCGACGAAGCGCTCGAGAATCTCGATACAGCGCCGCATGTCGATGCCGGCCAGCCGGTCGCGGCGATCGGCGCGAACCTCGCCTTCGGCATCCCCGGTGGTGGTGGCCAGGCCGAGATGCAGCTCCGCGAGATAGGTCTTGTCGGCATCGAGCAGGCCGTGGGCGAACTTGGTCGCCTCGCCGAAGAGCAGCGGCAGCAGGCCGGACGCGAGGGGATCGAGCGTACCTCCATGGCCGGCCCGCGCGCCACCGAGCGCGCGTCGCGCCCGCATCAGGGCGGCGCTGGAGGACAGGCCCCGGGGCTTGTCGAGCAGCAACACCCCATCGTGGCGGGCGCGCGCTGCACGGCGTCCCTTCCCGGTCTGGCTCATCGGCATGCGGCCCCTCGAGGGGCCCGGTATCTATTCGTCCGCCTGGCGGGAGTTCGCCTCGTCGATGAGGCGGGACATCTGCATCCCGTGCTCGATCGAACGATCGTGGACGAAGCGCAGTTCGGGCGTGGTGTGGATCCGCACACGACGTCCGAGCTGCGATCGGAGGAAGCCCGCGGCATGCCGCAGGCCATCGAAGGTGCTGGCGACGGTCTCGTCGTCGTCGGGCAGCACCGTGAAGTACACGCGGGCAACCGCGTAGTCCGGGGTCAGCTCGACCCCGGTCAGGGTCACGAGGCCGATACGCGGATCCTTGACCTCGGAGCGGATCATCTCGGCAAGTTCATGATGAACCTGCTCCGTGACCCGCACGCCCCTTGGCGTCCGGGTTGTCCGGTGTCGTCCCATGCCGTGGCGCTCCCCTGGAACCCGTGGATGTTCGCTCGAGGATCTAGAGCGTACGCGCCACTTCCGTCACCTCGAACACCTCGAGCTGGTCGCCGATCTTGATGTCGTCGTAGCCCTTCAGGGACAGGCCGCACTCGAAGCCTTCCTTGACCTCGCGCACATCATCCTTGAAGCGCTTGAGCGAATCGAGCTCGCCGGACCAGATCACGGTGTTGTCGCGCAGCAGGCGTACGCTGGCGTTCCGGCGCACGACCCCATCGAGGACCATGCAGCCGGCGATGTTGCCCACCCGGGAGACCCGGAAGATCTCGCGGATCTCGACCAGGCCGATCGCCTGCTCCCGCTTCTCGGGCGACAACAGGCCGCCCATGGCCGCCTTCACGTCGTCCACGGCATCGTAGATGATGTTGTAGTAGCGGATCTCGACCCCGTTGCCCTCGGCGACGCGCTTGGCCTGCTGGTCGGCGCGCACGTTGAAACCGATGAGGACCGCACCGGAAGCCGATGCCAGGTTGACGTCGGATTCGTTGATGCCGCCCACCGCCTGGTGAATGATCTGGACCTTCACCTCGTCGGTTTCGAGCTTCTGCAGGGCATGGGAAAGCGCTTCCTGGGAGCCCTGCACATCGGCCTTGACGATCAGCGACAGGGTCTTGTTGGCTTCGCCCTCGGCCATCTTCTCGAAGATGTTCTCGAGCTTGGCGGCCTGCTGACGAGCCAGCTTGACGTCGCGGAACTTGCCCTGGCGGAACAGCGCGATCTCGCGGGCTCGACGTTCGTCGCCCAGCACGATGACATCCTCGCCGGCAGCCGGCACTTCGGCCAGGCCCTGGATCTCGACGGGAATCGACGGCCCCGCGCTCTGGATCGGTCGGCCGGTTTCGTCGAGCATCGCCCGGATCCGCCCGAAGGATGCCCCGGCGAGCACCACGTCGCCCTTGTTCAGGGTGCCGGACGTGACCAGGACGGTTGCGACCGGGCCACGGCCCTTGTCGAGCCGGGCCTCGATGACGAGGCCCTTGGCAGCGCCCTCGGCGGGCGCCTGGAGTTCGAGCACCTCGGCCTGCAGCAGCACGTTCTCGAGCAGGTCGTCGACGCCCGCCCCGGTCTTGGCCGACACCGGCACCACCGGAACATCGCCGCCGTACTCCTCGGGAATGACTTCGTGGGCGACGAGCTCCTGCTTGACCCGATCCGGATTCGCCTCCGGCTTGTCCATCTTGTTGAGCGCCACCACCAGCGGCACCTCGGCCGCCCGCGCATGCGCGATCGCCTCGGCGGTCTGGGGCATCACGCCGTCGTCGGAGGCAACCACGAGGATCACGATGTCGGTAGCCTTCGCGCCCCGCGCGCGCATGGCGGTGAACGCCTCGTGGCCGGGGGTATCGAGAAAGGTGACCACGCCCCTTGGCGTCTCGACGTGATAGGCGCCGATATGCTGGGTGATCCCGCCCGCTTCCCCGGCGGCGACCTTGGCGCGCCGGATGTAGTCGAGCAGCGAGGTCTTGCCGTGGTCGACGTGGCCCATCACGGTGACGACCGGCGGACGGGCCGTGGCTTCGACCTCGTCGGCGTCCTCGCCGGTTTCCACCAGCAGGGCCTCGGGGTCGTCGAGCTTGGCCGCGAACGCCTTGTGCCCCATTTCCTCGACCACGATCATCGCGGTCTCCTGGTCGAGCACCTGGTTGATGGTGACCATCTGGCCCAGTTTCATGAGGGTCTTGATGACCTCGGCGGCCTTGACCGACATCTTGTGGGCGAGATCGGCCACCGTGATCGTCTCGGCGACATGAACCTCGCGAGTGATCGGTTCGCTCGGCTGGACCACGGGAGCTTCGCCGCCACGACCGCGACCGCGACCGCTGCGGCCACCGCGACCACGCGCGCCAGGGCCGCCACGACCCGGGCCGCCACGCCAGCCACCCCGATCGGGACCGCTGTCGCCACGCGTCTTGAGGCCACCGCGACGCCGATTGGCTTCCTCGGACCAGGTCGAGGAGAGCTTCTCGGACTTGACGTGCTTCTTGCCGCCGCCGCGCTCCTCTTCCTCGCCGGCCGGCCGGGCCGCGCCGGCGCGAAGCGTCACCTTGGCAGGATCCTGGCCGGCGGGCGCCGCCGCGGCGGGCGCTGGCGCTGGCGCCGGTTCCGGCTTGGGCTTGGGTCTGCGGGCCTCCTCCATGAGGCGGTTGATCTCGGCGACCTCGGCCTCGACGGCGCGCCGCGCGCGCTCCTGCTCCTCGGCCTCTTCACGCGCCCTGAGGGCGGCCTGGTCGGCGGCGTCGGCCTTGGCCCGGGCCTCGGCATCGACGTCCACGCCATCCTCGCCGGCAACGACCCGCTCGCGCTCACGTTCGGCGGCCTCGGCGCGGCGCGCGGCCTCGGCCGTGGCCTCGGTCTCGCGCTGGCGCTCGAATTCGAGCCGCTCCTGCTTGGCGCGCAGCTCGGCGGCCTGGCGCTCGAGCAGCTCGCGCTGGCGACGATCTTCCTCTTCGCGGATCGCCAGCTCCTCCCGATCGAGGGCGGGTTCCACCGCCACCGGCTGGGCTTCGGGCGCAGCCGCGCCGTCACGCTTGACGAAGACCCGCTTCTTGCGGACCTCGACCTGGATCGTGCGCGCCTTGCCCGTGGCATCGGCCTGCTTGATCTCGGATGTCTGCTTGCGTGTCAGGGTGATCTTTCGCTTGGGCGCGCCCTCCCCGCCATGCGCCTTGCGCAGGGCGACCAGCAGCTGCTCCTTGTCCGCTTCACTCAGGCTGTCGTTGGGCGACGTCTTGCGAACGCCGGCCGCGCTGAGCTGCTCGAGCAGCACATCGGTCGGCATCTTCAGTTCGGCGGCAAAAGCGGAAACCGTGTTACTCGTCATATCACTCCTTCGCTGGTCCGATCGGCGGCGGTTCGTGACCGCCTCAGGCGTCCTCGTTCTCGAACCAGTGGGCTCGCGCCTTCATGATCAAGTCCTTCGCCTGCTCCTCGTCGAGCTCGGCGATCTCCAGCAATTCATCGACGGCCAGTTCGGCGAGATCATCGCGCGTAAAGACCTTGGCATCGGCGAGCCGGGCGGCGAGGTCCCGGTCCATGCCTTCGAGGGCAAGCAGATCCTCGGCCGTCGTGCCGATCCGCTCCTCGGTTGCAATGGCCTCCGTCAGAAGGATGTTGCGGGCCCGCGTGCGCAGCTCGTTGACGGTGTCCGCATCAAAGGCCTCGATCTCCTCGAACTCGTTCGCCGGCACATAGGCGACTTCCTCGAGGCTGGTGAAGCCCTCGTCGACCAGGATATTGGCGACTTCCTCGTCGACATCGAGCTTGTGCATGAACAGCTGCATCATCTCGGTGCGTTCGCGCTCGAGCTTCTCGGCCGATTCCTCGGCCGTCATGATGTTGATCTGCCAGCCCGTCAGCTCCGAGGCCAGGCGTACGTTGCGCCCGCCGGTACCGATCGCCAGCGCGAGGTTGTCCTCGTCGACGACCACGTCCATGCTGCGCGCATCCTCGTCGACGACGATCGACGAGACGTTCGCCGGCGCCAGCGCGCCGATCACGAACTGCGCGGGATCGTCCGACCACAGGACGATGTCGACCCGCTCGCCGGCGAGTTCGCCCGTGACCGCCTGCACCCGCGAGCCGCGAACGCCCACGCAGGTCCCGATCGGATCGATCCGGCGATCATTGGTGAACACCGCGATCTTGGCGCGCACGCCCGGATCGCGGGCTGCCGCCTTGATCTCGAGCAGGCCCTGCTCGATCTCGGGAACCTCGATCGCGAAGAGGTGCCGGATGAACTCCGGCGAGGTCCGCGACAGGAACAGCTGCGGGCCCCGACCCTCGCGGTTGACGCGGGCCACATAGGCGCGCACGCGGTCGCTGGTACGCAGGTTCTCCTTGGGAATCATCTGGTCGCGGGGCAGCCGCGCCTCGAGCTTGCCGGCTTCGATCACGGCGCCTTCCCGGTCGATCCGCTTGACGGTGCCCGACAGGATCGGTTCGTCGCGCTGCAGGAAGTCGTTGATGATCTGCTCGCGCTCGGCATCGCGGATGCGCTGCAGGATCACCTGCTTGGCAGCCTGCGCGCCGATCCGGCCGAGTTCCACGGGCTCGAGCTCCTCCTCGATGAAGTCGCCGACCTCGATTCCCGGGCTCTCCTTGCTGGCCTCGCTGTGGATGATCTGGATGTCGTGGTCCTCGAGTTCCTCGTCGGGCACGACCTGCCAGCGCCGGAACGCCTCGTAGTCGCCGCTCAGGCGGTCGATCGCCACCCGGACGTCGCTCTCTTCCTTGAAACGCTTCTTGGTCGCGGACGCGAGCGCGCTCTCGAGTGCCTCGAACACCGTTTCACGGCCAACGTTCTTCTCGCGCGCCAGTGCATCGACCAGCAACAGAACTTCTCGGCTCATACCGAACTCCTAGTTCGCCTGGGGCATCGGCACCAGCCTAGCCCGCTCGACCTCGTCGAGCGAAAAAACCATCTTCCGACCCGTCGCCACGCCGGGCGCGGTCCACATGCCACCCGATCGCGGCGCCCGGGAACCGCGCCGACCCGTGCCCCGCACGGGTCGCTCGACGAGTTCCAGGCCGAATCGTCCGTTCTCCTCGACCGTCAGGACGCCCTCGAAATTGCGCTGCCCCTCGAAGGGGCGACGCAGCCGGATCGTCACCTCGCAGCCCGCGAAGCGCTGGAAATCCGCCTCGTTGCGCAAGGGCCGATCGAGCCCCGGCGACGACACCTCGAGACGCTCGTAGTCGACATCCTCGACCATCAGCAGATGCGACAGCTGGTGGCTCACCTGCTCGCAGTCCTCGAGCCCGATGCCTTCGGGCGAATCGATGTAGACCCTGAGCAGCCCGCCGGCCGCGAACTCGCAATCGACCAGCTCGTATCCCATGCCGCTGACAGTGCGCCTGATTGCTTCGACGAATGGCGCTTCAACCGGCAACACGCTTCGAACTCCGAAAATGAAAAATGGGCCGAGCAGCCCAATTTTTCGAGGAAGCTGGATTCGAAGGGGCTCTCGGGTCCGGCCGCCAGCGGCAGTCTCGACTGCCGCGCGGCCCCTGGCGGAATCGATTCCATCGCTAGCGAATGCGCACCTGCGCCAATTCGCGCCCAGGCCACTTCCACGCGCCGTTTCAACGCGCTCTCGCGCGCACCTACGCGTGTCCGCACCCGCGACAAGGATCCGACCAGCCGGCCGCCCCGACCGAAAATGCACCCCACCGCACTACCGTGCAAGCTCGCGCATTCCCGAAACTGCCCAAATAACCAGGCGACTTCTCAAGCGGGCGATTATAGCCCGATTCAACCGACGACGAAACCCCGCCGAGGGGATCGGGCGAGTCAGTTCGCCTGTCCGCCGCGTCGTCCACGACGCTTGGCAGCACCCGCCGGCTTGCCGCCGCGACGCTGGCCGCCGGGCGCACCGGGAGCACCCGGTCCGCCGGCCTTGCGGCCGCCACCGCGACCGCCACGACCACCTCGGCCGCCCCGATTGCCGTTGCCGTTACCGTTGCCATTGCCGCCACCCGGCATGTCGAGCTTGCTCGAACCCAGGCCGTCCATCGGCCCCGAGGGAAACGCGGCGCCCGGACTGCCGCCGCGACGACCGCGACGCAGCCTGCCCGGCGCACCCATGTCGCCCGCGCGCACGCTGCGGGTGATGCCTTCGAGATGCGCATCGTGCGAGGTGGGCTGCCAGTCGTCATCGAACTCCGGGCCGAGATCCTCGTCGCGCAGATCATCGAAATCGACCAGCGAGGCGCCGACATTGCCGGGCTCGGGGTCCGCCTGGCCCTCTGCGGCCGCCTGCGGGTCGCGGAGCGCGCGCCCCAGCACACCGACATCGGCCGCCGACAGTTCGGTCCAGCGACCCCGGGTCAGGCTGCTCGGCATGCCGATCGGGCCGAAGCGCACTCGCACCAGCCGGCTCACGGTCAGGTCGACCGCCTCGAACATGCGACGAACCTCGCGGTTGCGTCCTTCGGTGAGCACCACCCGGTACCAGGCGTTGGCGCCCTCCCCGCCGAGATCGTCGATGCTCGCGAAAGCCGCATGACCATCGTCGAGCTCGATGCCGGCGAGCAGGCGCTCGCGGGTTTCATCGTCGATCCGGCCGAGGATCCGTACCGCGTACTCCCGCTCCCAGCCGTAGCGCGGATGCATCAGCTTGTTGGCGAGATCGCCCGACGTGGTGAACACCAGCAAGCCTTCGGTATTGAAGTCGAGTCGCCCCACCGACACCCAGCGCGCGCCCTTCACCTTGGGCAGCCGGTCGAACACCGTCTTGCGCTTGCCGGGATCGCTGCGGCTACAGATCTCGCCGGCGGGCTTGTGGTAGAGCAGCACGCGGGCTGGCGCCGGACCGGCCTTGCGCTTGAGCGGGCGGCCGTTGATCCGGATCTGGTCGGTGGGGGCGATCCGCTGGCCGACATGCGCCGGCAGGCCGTTGACGGTGACACGCCCGGCGACGATCCATTCCTCCATCTCGCGCCGCGCGCCCATGCCGGAATCGGCGAGCACCTTGTGCAGCTTCGGATGATCCTCGCCGGCCCCGGCGTCGACGCCGCGCGCCGGTCCGGAACCGCTGCCGACCGTGGCCTGCACCTCGAAGCGGGGCAGATCGTCCGGCTCGCCGGGCGCATCGCCCGCGTTCCCCGCCGCCGTGGCCTGCGGATCGCGCTGCGCGTCGCCCCGACCGCGCCTGCCTCGACCGCCACGCCGGCGACCGGAACCGCGCGGCGGCCTGCCGCCGGTGGGCGTGGATTCACCCACCTGATCTGTTTGCGCCTGCACGTCGGCCGGCGCTTCGGTGTTTTCGCTCATCAGGACTCTCGATCCTCGTTGCAGCCGCGACTGCCGGTGCAGCCGCGTTGGGGCTCAGGCCTCGCCGGGCGAAGCCGCCTCGTGTCTCTGGTATTCGCGATCCTCGTCGCGTTCCTCCCGATCCGGCGCAGCCGACTCCGGTGCGATCCCTTCGCCGGCCGTCGCATCACGCGCCGCGGATTCCCCGGCCTCGCCGGTCTCGGCTTCTCCGGCCTCGGCTTCTCCGGCCTCGGCTTCGACCTCGCCGGTCCCGCGCAATTCGGACCCGGTGGCTTCGGTGGCTTCGGCGCCCTCGCCGGCCTCCAGTGCCATCACCTGCTGCTCGAACAGCGAAGCACCCGACTCCTCGTCGCCGACCTCGGCGAGCGGCGGCAATTCATCGAGGGAGCGCAGCCCGAGATCATCGAGAAAGCGGCGGGTCGTGCCGAACAGCGCCGGCCGGCCGAGGACTTCCTTGTGCCCGATGACCTCGATCCAGCCCCGCTCCTCGAGGGTCCGCACGACGTTGGTCGAGACCGTCACGCCGCGGATCTCCTCGATGTCGCCCCGGGTGACCGGCTGCCGATAGGCGATGATCGCGAGCGTCTCGAGCGTGGCGCGCGAGTAGCGCGGCGCGCGCTCGTTGCCGAGCCGGTCCAGGTAGCGGGCGAACTCCGCCCGGGACTGGAAGCGCCACCCGCTCGCCACGCCGACGAGCTGCACCGAACGCCCCTGCCAGTCGACGCTCAGTTCGGCCAGCAGGCCGCGCACGGTATCGGCGGCGATCTCGTCGTCGAACAGGCGCCGGAGCATCGGCACGGTCAGGGGCTGGTCCGCGCAGAGCAACGCGGCCTCTATGATGCGTTTCGCTTCGGCGGTGTTCATCGCCCGGCGGGTCCTCGAACGGCTCTGCCTGGATGGGCCGATCGCTCAGCCCCGTGCACTGGTATCCGCAATGCTTCCTCGAGTTGCATTCGATCGCGACTTCCGCGATCCGCTTGCCCCGCTGCGCAGCGACCGGCGCAATACCCGATGTCGATGATCGGTCGCAGCCGCGCTGATGCTCATGGCCCGAGGACTGGGCCCACGCACGCATCCGGTCGGGTGTGGCCTGAACTCGAGGTCAGACGGGAGGGCATTCGGGAAACGGATGGTTGCGGGGGCAGGATTTGAACCTGCGACCTTCGGGTTATGAGCCCGACGAGCTGCCAAACTGCTCCACCCCGCGTCCGAAGGGAGAGACTATACATGTTGCGCAAAGCGTCGGCAAGCGCGGGGCCGGTCGCTTCACGCTCACTGCTAAACTGGCTCGCCTTCGATTCCGTCCGGAACCATGAAATACTGCTCCGTCTGTGCCCGGGAAGTCCGCCTCGCGATACCGCCCGGTGACAACCGTGAACGCTACTGCTGCGACGGCTGCGGCACGATCCACTACCAGAACCCCAATCTCGTGCTGGGTACCATCCCGGTCTGGGAAGGACGGATACTGCTGTGCCGGCGCGCGATCGAGCCGCGCTACGGCTACTGGACCCTGCCGGCCGGCTTCATGGAGAACGGCGAAACCACCCGCGCCGGCGCCGAGCGCGAGACCATCGAGGAAGCCGGCGCCCGCATCGAGCTGGGCGAACTCTTCTCGATGCTCGACGTCCCCCACGTCCACCAGGTGCATCTCTTCTTCAATGCCCGCATGCTCGGGCCCGAGCTCGACCCCGGCCCCGAGAGCCTCGAGGCGCGGCTGTTCACCGAAGAGGAAATTCCCTGGGACGAGATCGCCTTCCGGACGGTCGAGCGCACGCTGCGCTGGTACTTCGAGGACCGCCGCAACGGCAACGGCAGGCTGCACGTCGATGCGATCCACTTCCATCGACGACCGGCCGGCTAGCCGGGCCGCGCAGCGCCGATGACCGGGCTCCAGATCGCCTGGGTCGAACCCGGCACCCCGCTTCCCGACCCCAGCCGGGCGCTCGACGATCCACCCGGCCTGCTGGCCGCCGGGCGCGATCTCGGCGTCGCCCGCCTGGTCGAGGCCTACTCCAGCGGCACCTTTCCCTGGTATTCGGACAAGCAGCCGGTGCTGTGGTGGTCGCCCGATCCGCGCATGGTGCTGGTGCCGGCCGAGTTCCGCCTTTCGCGATCGCTGCGCCAGCGCTGTCGCCGGATGCAGCGCTCGGGGGCCTGGACGGTGACGCTGGACACCGCCTTCGACGACGTCGTGGCCGCCTGCGCGAAGGCGGTCCGCCACAAGCAGTCCGGAACCTGGATCACGCCGCAGATGCGCCGGGCCTACGGCGGACTGCATCGGGCCGGCTTCGCGCATTCCGTCGAGATCTGGCGCCACGGCGCCGATGGCCGCCAGCTCGCCGGAGGCCTGTACGGCGTCGCGATCGGCCGGATGTTCTTCGGCGAATCGATGTTCAGTCGCGAGGCCGATGCGTCGAAGGCCGCGCTGGCGGCTCTCGTCGACCTGCTCGGGCGCCACGGATACCCCGTGATAGACTGCCAGCAGGCTACGGCTCACCTGGCCTCGCTGGGAGCGCGTGAGATTCCCCGGTCCGCGTTCGTGCAGCTGGTGCGCGAGCAAACGAGACAGTCCGCCCCCGACTGGCGTGAGATGGTCATCGAACTCCCTCTCGCATGACGCAACTCAAGGAACTCCCCTTCTCGGCGCTGCAGTTCTACTCGACTGCGCCCTATCCCTGCAGCTACCTGTCCGAGCGCCAGGCGCGTTCGCAGGTCGCCACGCCCAACCACCTCATCAACGCCGACATCTACAGCGAGCTGGTCCGGGCGGGCTTTCGGCGCAGCGGGATCTTCACCTACCGACCGCACTGCGATCGCTGCTCCGCCTGCACTCCAGTACGCCTGCCCATCGCGCGGTTCCGCCCCAATCGCAGCCAGCGGCGCGCCGGCGAGCGCCATGCCGATCTCCATACCCTGGTGGCCCGCCTCGGCTTCTCGGTCGAACACTACCGGCTCTATCTGCGCTATCAGTCGCACCGCCATGCCGGCAGCGGCATGGACCACGACAGCCGCGAGCAATACGCCCAGTTCCTGCTCCAGAGCAAGGTCAATACGCGCCTGGTCGAGTTCCGCGATCCCGACGGCACGCTGCGCATGGTGTCGATCATCGATGTCCTCAACGACGGCCTGTCCTCGGTCTATACCTTCTACGATCCGGATGTCGCCGGCGCGAGCTTCGGCACCTACAACATCCTCTGGCAGGTCGAGCAGTGCCGGCAGCTCGAACTGCCCTACCTCTATCTCGGCTACTGGATCGAGCAGAGTCGCAAGATGCGCTACAAGTCGCAGTTCCGCCCTATCGAAGCCCTTCGCGATGGCCAGTGGAGCGAACTCCACGCGAGCGACCGGCCCATGCCCGCTCCATGAGATCCGGCCTGTATTCGCTGGCGCGCCCCCTGCTGTTCGCGCTCGACCCCGAGCGCGCCCATGAACTGACCCTCGCATCGCTCGGCGGACTCGCGGCCAGCGGCGCCCTGGAACTCGCCGCCGGTACGCCGGTCGACGACCCGGTCGAACTGATGGGCCTGCGCTTCTCGAACCGGGTCGGGCTCGCCGCGGGAATGGACAAGGACGGCGCGCACATCGACGCCTTCGCACGCATGGGCTTCGGCTTCATCGAGGTCGGCACGGTCACGCCGCGCCCCCAGCCCGGCAATCCGCGTCCACGCATGTTCCGCCTGCCTTCGCACCGGGCGCTGATCAACCGGATGGGCTTCAACAATGCCGGCGCCGACGCCTTCGTCGCCAATGTGCAGCGCTCCCGCTACCAGGGCACGCTCGGCCTGAACATCGGCAAGAACGCCGACACGCCGATCGAGAATGCGGTCGACGACTACCTGGAGTGTCTCGCCAAGGTGTATCCGCATGCCGGCTACGTGACGATCAACATCTCCTCGCCCAATACCCGCAACCTGCGCCAGCTGCAGGGCGCCGACGAACTCGACCGCATGCTCGAGCGGCTGCGCGAGGCGCGCGACCGACTGGCGACCGAGCATCGCCGGCAGGTGCCCCTGCTGCTCAAGATCGCTCCCGATCTCGAGCCGGCGCAGGTCGACTCCATCACCGCCGCCCTGCTGCGCCATGGCATGGACGGCGTCATCGCCACCAACACCACGGTCGCCCGCGAGATGGTCGCCGGTGCGCGGCATGCGCGCGAGGCCGGCGGCCTGTCGGGCGCGCCGCTGCTGGGCCTGTCGAACCGGGTGATCCGCGCCCTGCGCGAGCGCCTGCCCGCCGACTACCCGATCATCGGTGTGGGCGGCGTATCCGGCGGCGCGGATGCGCGCTCCAAGATCGAGGCCGGCGCCTCGCTGGTGCAGTTGTTCACCAGCCTCGTCTACCGGGGCCCGGCGGTGGTCGGCGAATGCGCCCGGGCGCTGGCGCAACGCGCCTGAATGACAGGCGTTTTACTTAGTGATATAACGTACCACATCGTAGTATTGCGATCCACGCAAGCCTGATGCCGCGCCCCCGCTCCAACGCCATCGACCATGGCAAGACCGCGATCCAGGTGATCGAGCGGATGGTGTCGCTGCTCGACGCCCTGGCGGCGCATCCCGATCCGGTCAGCCTGAAGGACCTGTCGGCTCGCACCGGCCTGCATCCGTCGACCGCGCACCGGATCCTCAACGATCTCGTCATCGCCCGCTTCGTCGATCGCAGCGACCCGGGAACCTACCAGCTCGGGATCCGCCTGCTGGAGCTCGGCAATCTCGTCAAGACGCGGCTCAATGTCCGCGACGCGGCGCTCGGCCCGATGCGCGAACTGCATCGCGCGACCGGGCAGCCGGTCAATCTTTCGATCCGCCAGGGCGACGAGATCGTGTACATCGAGCGGGCGCTGTCCGAGCGCTCGGGAATGCAGGTGGTGCGCGCCGTCGGCGGTCGCGCGCCACTGCACCTGACCTCCGTGGGCAAGCTCTTCCTGGCGGCCGACGATACCCGGACCGTGCGCGCCTACGGCGCCCGCACGGGGCTGGCCGGCAACACCCGCAACAGCATCACCGAGCCCGCCCGCCTCGAGCGCGAACTCGCCCTGGTGCGTGCCCGCGGCTACGCGCGTGACAACGAGGAACTCGAGCCCGGGGTTCGCTGCATCGCCGCCGGCATCCGCGACGATTCGGGTCGCCTCGTCGCCGGGCTGTCGATCTCGGCGCCAGCCGAGTTCATCCAGGACGAGTGGATAGACCAGCTCTGCCTGACCGCCGACCAGATCTCGTCGGCGCTCGGCCACGAACGCCGCGACTGATTCGCGCCGGCGCCCCGGTCACGCGGGCGACCCGGTCACGCCGCCGCGCCGGCAGCCGGGGCGCTGGGCGATGAGGGGCATCCGCGCCGCAGGCGGCGCCGGGATTCAGCTCGACGAGGCCGCCGTCCGGCTCATGTTGGCACTGGGCCCGCGCGCCTTCGTGACGCCGCCGGCCTCGAGCCAGGTGCGCAGCCGGCGCGCATCGCCGAAGCGGGTGTTGGAGCCGTCGGAGTCGAGCAGCACCATCACGACCGGACGTCCGTCGACCAGGGTCTGCATGACGAGACAGCGCCCCGCCTCCGAGATATAGCCGGTCTTCTGGATGCCGATGTCCCAACCCGCCTTCACCAGCCGGTTGGTATTGCCGTAGCGAACCTGCCGGAAGCCGGTATCGACGGTGAGGTCGGACGAGGTCGAGTAGCTGCGCAGCAGCGGATAGCGGGCGGCCTCGCGCACCAGCTTGACCAGGTCATGGGCGTTGGCGACGTTGGCGACCGACAGGCCGGTCGGCTCGACGAAACTCGAATCCTCCATCCCGATGGCCTGCGCCTTGCGATTCATCGCGGCGACGAAGGCCTTCAACCCGCCGGGATGATGGCGGCCGAGGGCGTTGGCCGCCCGATTCTCCGAGGACATCAGCGCGAGCTGCAGCATTTCGGCGCGCGACAGCCTGGTCCCGACGGTCAGGCGCGAGCGGCTGTTGCGCTCGGTGTCGACGTCGTCCTTGGAGATCGTCAGCATCTCGTGCATCGACTCCTTGGAATCGATCACGACCATCGCCGTCATCAGCTTGCTGATCGATGCGATCGGCAGCACGGCATCCCCGTTCTTCTCGTACAGCGTCTGGCCGCTGCGGGCATCGACCATCAGGGCCACCGACGAACCCAGGGAGAGAGGGTCGTCGACCCCGCGCAGCCCGATCACCTGGCCGATGGTCGGCGTCGGGGTCACGACGGCGCGCTGGACGCGGGCGGTCCTGCTGGCCTTGGCCCTGACCACCGAGGCGTTCTGCTTGCGAGTCGTCGCGGCCGCGCGGTTTCTCGCACCGGTGCTCCGCTTGGCGCTGGAGCGCGACGCCTGCGCGCGGCTTGCGGCGCGGCGGGGCTGCGCCCGGGCGCCCGCGGATCGGGTGGCTGTCGCGGTCTTGCGCTTGGCCGATGAAGTCGATTTGCCGGCCTCGGCCGTCGTACCGCGCGCTTGCGCTTCCGCTTCCGGATAGCCCACGCCAATCGCGGCGAAGACGCACGCGAACACCATTGCACGAAACCATGACACCAACATGCGAGCTCCCGGACGCCCTCTTTTCGGACGACAGAGTGTATCAAGTAGTCCCTTTAAAAATAAAGCCTTACTGAGCAAAGCGAAGAGAAATCTTGAAGAACGCGCGCCCAGGGCCGACGGGTGGTCGATCGCCGAAAAGCGCCGCTTGGCCCGCCCTACCCGTCCTTGCTCGCGGAACAGGCGGTTTCGTGCGGATGCAACATGACATGGGGATGCAAGCCGAATGACGGACCGGAGTCATCGGCAAGGGAGAACGGCCATAGATTTCATGGAATTTTCCTTTCCAATCAATGGTCAATGCCAATTCCGCTGATTTCGGAACACTCGCATTGCTGCGTTGCACAAACAATGCTTGACTTCCGATGCGACCGTCCTTACAGTGTCTTTTGTGCGACGCACCATCATCCTTGATAGATCGTCGCCCTGTCCCGAATCCGACTATCCAGGAGTGCACATGTTCCAGACCCCCGAACAACTCATCCAGATCCACAAGGCCTCGCTCGAGAGCACCCAGGCAGCGACCCTCAAGTCGCTGGAAGGCATCGAGAAGCTCGCCGAACTGAACCTGCAGGCCGCGAAAACCTCGATCGACGAGGCGTCCGAGCAGTTTCGCGCCCTGTTCGACGTCAAGGATCCCCAGGCCTTCGCCGAACTGGCCTCGAGCTCGGTCCAGCCGACCGCCGAGAAGTTCGCCGCCTATTCGAAGCATGTCTACGACATCACGAATGAAACTGGCACGAGCATTGCTTCGATCTACGAGAAGCAGTTCGCCGAAGCCAGCAAGCTGTTCCAGTCCGCCGTCGACCAGTTCGCCAAGAACGCACCGGCCGGCTCGGAAGGGATGGTGACCTTCGTGCGCCAGGCCCTGAACGCCGCCAATTCGGCTGCCGACCAGGTCACCGCGGTCACCAAGCAGGCTGTCGAACTCGCCGAGACGAACTTCAGCGCAGCGACCGCCAAGGCGGCGCCGCGGTCGAAGAAGGTCGCCTGAGCGATTTCCTCGCAAGATAGTCTCCTCTAGGCGCCACTGCCTCCTCCGTGGTGCTTTAGGGCCCGACCCGCCGGTCGGGCCTTTTTCTTTGTGACCCACCGCGTCACATTCGGCCCCGGCTCGACATGCCGGACCGCCGCGCTCAGTCGGCCGGAGGCATCTCCAGGATCTCGCCGCCCAGTTGCGAGACCGATTGGCGCAGCATCCGGCAGGCGGCATCGATACGCGCGGGATCGCCGCGCACCCCGAGTTCGAGCTGCCCGGGCCGGGCCAGCGTCCCGGCCGATGGAAGGCAGAACACCTTGATCGGCTCGAACGCCACCTCGACGGCTTCCAGGGCCGGCGTGACGACCGACTCGGGCAATCCGCGAACGATGAAGGCGAGCACTGCCTCGGGCCGCTGGAAGAAAAGTTCCTGATAGTGCGTGTCGAGCACCCACTCGATCATCGGCCAGGCCATCACCGGAAATCCCGGCATGAACCAGTGCGAACCCACCGAAAATCCGGGAATCCGGTTGAACGGATTGGGCACGATGCTCGCGCCTGCCGGGAACTCGCCCATGCGCAGTCGCTGGCGGTTCTCCGGCCTCGTCATGTCGGCGCTGCCGCGTCCTTCGCGCGCCATCGCGGCGCATCGCTCGGTGATCAGCGCGGCCGCTTCGGGATGCAGCACGACCGGCACGCCGAGCGCCGCCGCGGCGGCCTGGCGAGTGTGGTCGTCCGGGGTCGCCCCGATGCCGCCGCAACAGAACACGACATCCGGGCCGGCGAAGGTCTCGCGCAGCACCGATTCGATCCGCCCGGGCTCATCACCCACATAGCGCGCCCAGGCGAGCCGCAGGCCCCGCGCGGCGAGCAGCTCGCGCGCCTTTGCGAAATGCTTGTCCTCGCGCCGGCCCGAGAGAATCTCGTCGCCGATCACCAGCAGTCCGAACTCCATCGTCGTTTCCCCTGTTCACCGATCGCCGACGGCCACGCCTTCGCGACGTGGGTCGGCGGCCCCGACCCACTTCCCTCGGGATGGGTCGACCGCGAACGGCGCCGGCGCATCGCCGATCCGTCCGTTGAAGGCGAAGCCATGCAGGCCGCTGGTCTGCGCCCGGCGCCGGACCTCGTGACCGTGCCCGGCCAGGGCCCGGGCGACCGGATCGCCGGCGGGCCCGGATTCGACCACCGCCGAGGCGCCACCCCAGGCGCCGAAGTTCGGCATCGCGAAGGCTTCGTCGATGGGCAGGTGGCGATCGACCATGGCCACCAGGGCCTTGCCGACGTACTGGACGATCTGGCTGCCGCCGGGCGAGCCGAGGGCGGCGAGCAGACGCCCGTCACGGTCCAGTACGAGGGTCGGCGCCATCGTGCTGCGGGGACGCTTGCCCGGCTCCACCCGGTTGGCCAGCCGCCTGCCCCTCGAGTCGACGGGCGAGAGCGCGAAATCGGTCAGCTGGTTGTTCAGCAGGAAACCACGCACCCGCAGCAGGTTCCCGAACGCGTGCTCGATCGAACTGGTGAAGGAGACGGCTTCGCCATGGCGATCGACGATCGCGATGTGGGTCGTGGACGGCAGGCCGCGATCCGCATCGGGCACCGGCGCCGGCGCGCCCGGTGGCTGTCCCGGGCCCGCGGCGACCGTGGCTCGCCGGTCGTCGACCAGGCTCGCGCGCCGCCCGAGGTAATCGGCATCGAGAAGTCCCGCCCGGGGGACCGGAAAGAAATCCGGATCGGCGATCCATGCGGAGCGGTCCGCATAGGCGAGCCGGTATGCCTCGACCAGCCGGTGCAGGCTCGCCGCTGGCATCGGCAGCCCCGGTTCGGCCGGGAGCGCCGCCGGTTCGAGGCGTTCGAAGATGCCCAGCGATTGCAGCAGGGTGATGCCCCCCGAACTCGGTGGCGGGAAACCGCAGACCTGCAACTCGCGGAACGACCCGCAGACCGGCTCGCGGACCCGGGCGCCGTAGGCGGCGAGATCGGCCAACCCGAGGCGCCCCGCTCCCCGCGGATCGCTGCCGACCGCCTCGACCATGGCGATCGCGATCGGCCCCCGATAGAAGGCATCGGCGCCCTCCCGGGCAATCATCGCGAGGGTGTCGGCGAACTCCGGATCGCGCAGCCGATGCCCCACCGGCCAGGGTCGTCCCGCGGCATCGAGATAATGCCTGGCGGCCGATTCACTGCGACGGATCCGGTCCAGGGCTCCGCTCAGCAGGGCGTTCAGGCGGGGCGAGACCGGGAAACCCGCGCGCGCCAGCTCGATCGCAGGCTCGAACAGGCGCGCCCAGGGCAGGCGCCCGTGGTCGCGATGCGCCGCTTCCAGCATCCGCAGCAATCCGGGCACACCGACCGACAGGCCGCTGTCGACCGCCGCGAAGAATCCCATGACGCTTCCGTCGGGCTGCAGGAACAGGTCTTCGTCGGCGCCGGCGGGCGCGGTCTCGCGTCCGTCGTAGGCGCTGATCCGGCCATCTCCCGAGTCCATGTGCAGGAGGAAGCCGCCGCCGCCGATCCCGGACGACTGGGGCTCGACCAGGTTGAGCACCATCTGGGCCGCGATCGCGGCATCGATCGCTCCACCACCGGCGTCAAGGATGCCGCGGGCGGCATCGATGGCGGCCGGATGCGCGGCCACCACCATGTCCGAACGACCGAAGCCGAGCGCCGCCGTCCCGGTGCCGGTGGCGGCCTCCGGTGCGGCGCGCAGCGCATCGGCATCGTCCGCCGCTTCGCGGGCGAACGCCCCCGCGCCGCCCGTCAGCAGCAGGGCCAGCACCGTGCCCAGGCACAGGAGTCGATGTCGCATCAGGAAGGCACCCGCGTGCGACGCAGCAGGTCGAGGGAGAAATGAACGTAGGCCAGTGCCGAGAGCACCGGGGTGATGAGGAACAACGGTGGAATGTAGTTGAGCACGGTCACCAGCATGCCGAGCAGCAGGTAGGAGCGGCGGTGCGACTTGATCAGTATCCGCCGTTCGACCGGATCGGCATGTTCGACGAGGCTGTCGAATCGCATCATCCGCGCGGTCAGCCAGCTCCACCACAGCCACGGAACCACGAAAGCCAGCGGCGGCACCAGCCAGAGCGGCATGGTCAGCAGGTAGCCGACGATGAACACCAGCAGGCTCGTCACCGCATTCCAGATGCTCGCGCCGACCGACCAGGAGCCGAGGCGCTGCACCTCCGGGTAGCGTTCACCGAGATGGCGGGTCACCAGCGGCATCGCAAGCACGGCGACCAGCCCCATCCCCGTGGCGAAGATCATGGGAATCGCCACGAGCAGCGCCAGCACGGTGGCCATGACATCGGCAGCGCTGGTGAAGCCCAGCGCGGCGATCCGGTCGAAGGTCCACTGGACCATGGAGAACCTGCCGAGCAGGTCCTCGGCGATCCAGTCCACGAGCGGCCCCCATGCGAACCACGCAAGCACGATCCAGCCCACGAGCGCGGCGAGAAAGGGCCAGACCAGCAGGGCCAGCATCTTCGGATGCAACTGGCTGACGATGCTGCGCGAGAACGCGGCGAGGATGCGATGCATCGCGACATGATAGCGGTGCGCCCGACCGTTCGTCGGCTGCAACGCCACCCCATCGGGGCCCGCAGCACGCCTTTGCCCGGCATGGCCAGAATGGGCCCGTGCAACTGCTCGGCCTCATCCGCTTCATCGCCATCGCGGGCGATGACATCCACGCCTGGGAAGCCTGCGAGCGCTTCGAGGCGCAGCTGTCCGCGATCGGCGCGGAGCCCATCCATCGCGAAGACCTGCAGATGATGGTGCTCTTCGGCGATGCCGCCAGCGCGCTGGACGCGCTGTCCGAAGCCCTGGACGAAGGCGAGCGCTACGGCTTCGCCCTGGCCGCCGGGCTCGTGCAGGGAATCCGGTCGCGCGCAACGGTCGCCTCGAGCCTGTCGGGCTTCACCGAGGGCACGATCGAAACCCTCTTCGAGATCACTTCCTGCGCCCAGCCACAGGAAGTCGCGATCAGCCCCAAGCTCTCGAGCATCATCCGGCTTGCCGCGCCCGATCACGCCGGACGCTTCGTGCCCTCGCGAAACGCCCGGCCCGATTCACGGATCCGCCAGCCACTGGTGATGCGCCCGACGATGCAGCGTGTCCCCGGGCTTCCCGACCATCGCTAGTCGGTCGCCGTGAGCGCCTTGTGCAGGCGCTTGGCCGAAACCGGCATCGGTGTGCGCAGGCCCTGCGCGAAAAGCGACACCCGCAGTTCCTCGAGCAGCCACCTGAAGTCGTCCAGGCGCGCATCCGGCCGGCCGCGGCGCTCCTTGCGACGGCGCCGGTAGCCGGCGACGAGCGGCGCGAGCTCGGACATGCCGCGGGCATCGCGTTGCGGATCCTTGCGCAAGCCCTCCATCCGCAAGTCGATCGCCTTGAGATAGCGGGGGAAGTGACGCATTGCCGCGGCGGGCGTGGCCACGATGAAATCCGCCGGCACCAGCTCGCCGAGCTGTGTCTCGATGTCATTGCGGGCCTCCGGAAACGCACGCCCGATGGCCGACAGCCTGCGGGCAAGGGGCTGATGCTCCTGCAGGATCTGCATGAGCAGGCGCGCGAGCTCCTGGCCCACCAGGGCGAGCCGGCTGCGCGCAGCCTCGACGCGTTCCGCGAATCCCTCGGCATCGACCGGCAAGGGCTCGACCAGGCAGACTCGATCGATCACTGCCCGAACCAGCGCCTCGCGCAGCGCCTGCTCGTCGCCGAAGCCAGCGTAGAGCAGCGACAGTTTCGGGAAGTCCGGCACGTTCTTCGCGAAGAAGCGCAGCGGCTCGCGCAACGCGATCGCAAAGAGCCTCGCCATGCCGTCGCGATGCACCGAGGCGGCCCGGTCCGGATCGTCGAAGACTTCGACTCCGACCGCGTCCCCGTGATCGACCAGGGCGGGAAAGCCGATCATCGTGGCGCCGCCGGCCGGATCGGGGAGCTCCAGCAGTTCGGGCAGTTCGCCGAAGGACCAGTCGCGCCAGCGCTGGGCGGGCTCGCCGACGAAGCTTGCCGGCACCGGGCCCTGCCCCGCTCCGGGCCCGTCCGGGCCAGAGACCTGCGTACCGGCATCCGGGTCGATCGGTGCTGCCGCGCCTGCCGGGTCCCCGGCGGGGTCCGGGGCCCCGGCTGCCGAGGCCGCTTCGCGCAGGCGGCCGGCCACATCGGCCAGGGCGCTCTGGAAGGCGCCCTGCGCGCGCTCGCCATGCTCGGCGCGCAGGGCGCCGAGACTGCGCGACTCGGCGATGAAGCGGCCGTCCGGGCCGACCAGGCGCAGGCGCATCGTCAGGTGCGCCGGCAGTGCCTCGGTGCGGAAATCGGCGGCCTGTACCTGCAGCGAGCGCTCCGCGCGCAGGTCCTGGCGCAGGGCCTCGACCAGGCCGGAATCCCTCGGCCGTCCACTCCAGCGTGCAACGAAGTCCTTCGCATGGGCGGGCAGCGGCACCACATGCCGGCGCAGTCGCGGCGGCAGCGACCTGAGCAGCGCCTCGACCTTCTCGCGCAGCATGCCCGGCACCAGCCACTCGCAGGCCGCGGCATCGACCTGGTTGAGCAGCGGCAGCGGCACCGTCATGGTGATGCCATCGTCCCGTGCGCCCGGATCGAAGTGATAGTCGAGCCGGAAGCGCGCCCCCCGCTGCACGATCTCGCGCGGAAAGGCCTCGCTGTCGACACCCTCGGCATCCTTGCGCAGGAGCGCTTCGCGATCGAGGCGCAACAGGCCCCGATCGTCCCGCACGGCCTTCCGGTACCAGGCCTCGAGATCCCTGCCGGTGGCGACTTCAGCGGGCAGGCGCGCATCGAACCAGTCGAACAGGAACTGTTCGTCGACCAGCAGGTCCGGACGCCGGATGCGGTGCTCGAGCTTCTCGATCTCGGCGATCAGGCGTCGATTGTGGGACAGGAACGGCAGATGGCCCGACCGGGCCGGTTCTAGCCATTCGTCACGCACCAGGGCATGACGGATCAGCGCTTCGCGGGCGATCCCCGGTTCGCGCCGGGCGAACGGCACCCGGCGTTGCGTGTAGAGGACCAGGCCGTAGATCGTCGCGCGCTCGTAGGCCATGATCTCGCCCGCCTCGCGCGACCAGAACGGATCCGACCAGCTGCGCCGGATGAGGTGGGCGCCGAGGCGCTCGATCCATTCGGGCTCGATGCGGGCGACGGTGCGGGCGTACAGCCGGCCGGTATCGACGAGCTCGGCCGCCATCAGCCAGCGCGGTGGCTTGCGCACCGAGGATCCGGGATGGATCGTGAAGCGGGTCTGGTGGGTGCCGGTGTAGAGCGCGTCATCGGGTGCGCGCGTCCCGAGATTGCCGAGCAGGCCGGTCAGGAGCGCCTGGTGGAGCGCAGCGGCGCTCGCCGGCTGCTCGCCGATGCGCCACTGCATCTCGCGCGTGTTGCGCTCGAGCTGGCCGTGGACATCCGCCCATTCACGCAGGCGCCGTACCGACAGGAACTCACGTTCGAGCCGCGTCGCCAGCTGCCGGTTGGATTCTCCCCGTTCGACCCGGCCAGCGAGTTGCGCCTGCCAGTAGTCCCAGAGACGCACCCAGCCGGCGAAGTCGCTCGCCGGATCGGCGAAGCGGCGATGCGAGGCGTCGGCCGCCTGCTGCGAGGACAGCGGACGCTGGCGCGGATCCTGCGACGACAGGCCGGCGGCGATGATCAGCACCTCGCGCAGGCAGCCGCCCTGATGGCCCGCCAGCAGCATGCGCCCGATCCGGGGATCGAGCGGCAGGCGCGCGAGCTGGCGCCCGACCGGCGTGAGTTCGCCGGCCTCGTCGATGGCATGCAGCTCCTGCAGCAGGGCCTGGCCGTCGGCGATCGCCTTGCGCGGCGGCGGATCGACGAAGGGAAAGGAGACGATGTCCGACAGGTGCAGCGAGCGCATCCGGAGAATCACGCCGGCCAGCGAGGAGCGCAGGATCTCGGGATCGGTGTGCGCCGGGCGGGCATCGAAGTCGGCCTCATCGTAGAGACGGATGCACACGCCATCGGCGACCCGGCCGCAGCGCCCGGCGCGCTGGCGCGCCGCCGCCTGGGAGATCGGCTCGACCTGCAGCTGCTCGACCTTGCCGCGGTAGCGGTAGCGCTTGACCCGGGCCAGCCCGCTGTCGACGACGTAGCGGATGCCCGGCACCGTCAGCGAGGTCTCGGCGACATTGGTCGCGAGAACGATCCGCCGACCGTCGCCGGGCGTGAAGATGCGCTGCTGGTCGGCCGCCGGCAGCCGGGCGAACAGCGGCAGGATCTCCGGCGCGCCCCGGCCCAGGGGAGACGCCGATCCGGCCTGGCGTGCCGCCGCCCGCCGCAGGTGCTCGGCGCAGTCACGGATCTCGCGCTCGCCGGGCAGGAAGACCAGGACATCGCCGGGCTTCTCGCGCCAGAGTTCGTCGATCGCCGCCTCGATGCGCGCCGGCAGCTCGTCCTCGTCCTCCTCGTCGCCGCGGCGGCCACGACCGTCGGCGGCTCCGGCGCCGTCGATCTCCGGGGGACGCCAGCGGACCTCGACCGGGTAGAGCCTGCCCGACACCTCGATCACCGGGGCCGGTCCGTCCGGCCCGGCGAAGTGCTCCGCGAAACGCTCCGAGTCGATCGTCGCCGAGGTGATCACCAGCTTGAGGTCGTCGCGCCGCGGCCCCTCGATGAGCTGGCGCAGATAGCCCAGCAGGAAGTCGATGTTGAGGCTGCGCTCATGGGCCTCGTCGATGATCAGGGTGTCGTATTCGGACAGCAGCGGATCGGCCTGGGTTTCCGCCAGCAGGATGCCGTCGGTCATCAGCTTGATCATGGTGCCCGGCGCCAGGGTTTCCCCGAAGCGGATCTTCCAGCCGACATGCCGGCCCGGCGGCGAACCGAGTTCCTCGGCGATGCGGCGCGCGACCGAAGTGGCCGCTATCCGGCGCGGCTGCGTATGGCCGATGCGGCCATGCCGGCCACGTCCCGCGAGCGCGCAGATCTTGGGCAGCTGGGTCGTCTTGCCCGAGCCGGTCTCGCCACTGACGATAACCACCGGGGAGCGCCGCAGGGCGGCGACGATCTCGTCGCGCGCGGCGCTGACCGGCAGTTCGGCGGGGAACGCGAAGGCGGGAAGCGGTTCGGGAACATGCGCCTGGCGGGGCTCGACAGCCCGTCGCGATGCGCCGCTCGTTGCCGGGCGTCGGGCCGACCGTCGTTTTTTTGGCGGCGGGGCCGTGGCTTCGGGGTACGTCGGCATGGCGCGAAATTATAATCGGTGGATGAACGACGAATTGCAGCCGGCCCTGCACGCGCCGGGCCCGGACCCGATGCCACGCACCGAATCCGCTGGCGGACCGGACGACCAGTCTTCCTTCGTCGCCTGGCTGCGAACGGTCGCCCCGTACATCCACGCCTTCCGCGGACGGACCTTCGTCATCGGCATCGCGGGCGAGCTGATCGCCGAAGACCGCCTGACGGCGCTCGTCAACGACATCAGCCTGCTCAACGCCATGGGCATGCGAATCGTGCTGGTCCACGGCTCGCGCCCCCAGGTGGTCGAGCAGCTTCGCCTGCGCGGACTCGAGGGCCGCTATCGCGACCAGGTCCGGATCACCGACGAAATCGCCCTCGAATGCGCCAAGGAAGCCTCGGGCGAGCTTCGGCTCGACATCGAGGCGGCGTTCTCGCAGGGCCTGCCCAATACGCCGATGGCCCACTCCACGGTCCGGGTGGTATCGGGGAATTTCGTCACCGCCCGGCCGGTGGGCGTGGTCGACGGCGTCGATCACCTGCACACCGGACTGGTGCGCAAGGTCGATGCCGCGACGATCCGCTTCGCGCTCTCGAGCGGCGCGGTGGTGCTGCTGTCGCCCCTGGGCTTCTCGCCCACCGGCGAGATGTTCAACCTCAGCATGGAGGACATCGCCGCGCGCACCGCGATCGCCCTCGATGCCGACAAGCTGATCTTCCTCACCGAGACCGGCGGCATCCCGGACGAGAACGGCGCAATCCTCGGCGAGATCTCCGAGGAGGACGCCCGCTACCTGCTTGCCTCGGGCCGCCTCGACCCGACCACCGATTTCTACCTGCGCCATGCCGCCATCGCCTGCGACGGTGGGGTGGCGCGCGCCCACATCGTGCCGTTCCGGATCGACGGCGGGCTCCTGCTCGAGCTCTTCCGGCACGACGGCGTCGGCTCGATGCTCGTCGAGGAAACGCTCGAAGCCCTGCGCGACGCCACGATCGACGACGTCGGCGGAATTCTCGCCGTGATTCGCCCGATGGAGGAAGAAGGCATCCTCGCTCCGCGCGACCATGCCCAGATCGAGCGCGATGTCGAGAAGTTCATCGTGATCGAGCACGACGGCGTCATCTTTGGCTGCGCCGCGCTCTATGCCTACGAGGACCAGGACATCGCCGAGATGGCCTGCCTGGCCGTCACCGGCAAGTCGCAGGGCCAGGGTGACGGCGAGCGCCTGTTGCGGCGCATCGAGCAACGCGCGCGGGGCGCAGGGTTGAAGCGCCTGTTCGTGCTGACCACCCGTACCATGCACTGGTTCCTGAAGCGGGGCTTCGTCGAAGCAAGCATCGAGGACCTGCCGCCGAACCGGCGCGACATGTACAACTGGCAGCGGCGTTCGAAGGTGCTGATCAAGCGCCTCTGAGCCGCGGCCCCAAGGAGTTCGACCGATGACCCGGATGGTCAACTGCGTGAAGCTCGGCCAGCAGGCCGAGGGCCTCGATTTCCCGCCCTACCCCGGCGAAATCGGCAAGCGCATCTACGAACAGGTCTCGAAGCAGGCCTGGCAGGACTGGCTGCGCCACCAGACCATGCTCGTCAACGAGAACCGGCTGAGTCTCGCCGATCCGCGGGCGCGCAAGTACCTCGCGTCCCAGATGGAAAGCTTTTTCTTCGGCGACGGCGCGGAGCAGCCCGCCGGCTACGTCCCGCCGGAATCCTGATCGGCCTCGAGCGCCGGAATCCCGAACAGCGCGGCCGGCGTGACGAGCTGCGCCACGGGTACCGCCTCGACGCGCTCGGCGAGCGGAAAGCGCTGCGGCCCCGGATACAACACGGCGACCCGCTCCAGCTTCAGGTCATCCAGTGCGATGCGTATCGACGGCGACATCCGCGGTGCGTCGGTGCGCTTGCATTCCACGCCGTACAGGCGTTCGCCGCGGCGCAGCAGCAAGTCGATCTCCGCGCCTTGGTGGGTCGCCCAGAAGAACGCTTCGTCGTGCGGTTCCGCGGCCAGAACCTGTTCGATGACGAACCCCTCCCAGGACGCACCGAGCTTGGGATGGCTCAGCAGTCCCTTCTCGGTTTCGATACCGAGCAACTGATGCAGCAGCCCACTGTCGCGCACGTACACTTTCGGCGACTTGACCTGGCGCTTGCGCAGGTTCGCATGCCAGGGCTGCAACTGGCGCACCATGAAGGCATCGGTCAGCAGATCCAGATGGCGACGCGTGGTCGATTCGCTGACGCCGAGCGCGCGCGCGGGTTCGGCCGCGTTCCACGTCTGGCCGTGATAATGCGCCAGCATGGTCCAGAACCGCTGCAGAGCCAGGACCGGAACGCGCACGCCCCACTGCGGCAGATCGCGTTCCAGCAGCGTACGGATGAAACTGCGGCGCCAGGCGACGCTGTCGGCCTCGTTTGCGGCCAGGTACGCACGCGGGAAACCGCCGCGCACCCACAGCCGCTGTTCGGCGGACGCGCCCACTTCATCAAGCGCGAACCCGCCGATGACGATCTGCTCCATGCGCCCGGCCAGGCTTTCCGAAGTCTGGCGTAGCAGATCGCCCGATGCGCTGCCGAGGATCAGGAAGCGGGCCGGCGCATCGCGGCGGTCGGCCAGTACGCGCAAGGTCGGGAAGAGGTCCGGGCGGCGCTGCACCTCGTCGATGACGACCAGGCCCTCGAGCGGCCGCAATGCGGTCATGGGCTCCTCCAGCCGCGCCAGGCTGACCGGATCTTCGAGATCGAAATAATTGATCGAATCTTCACTGAGCAACTGCCGCGCCAACGTGGTCTTGCCGCATTGCCGCGGCCCGACCAATACCACCACGCGACTGCGTGCGAGAGCCGCATCAAGCTGAAAACAAATGGCGGAACGGTCGATCATGGCCGGAAGTTACCATGAAAATCCAGCACACTACAGCGGATATTCATGGTGAACATGACGCGATAGCCATGCCGGCGCAGGGCCGCCAGCGAGAGCGATAGCGTAACCGGTGAACAGATCGCGCTTTCAGGCCGGCCGGCTGCGGCGCTCGATCCCGCCGGCCCCCGCGACCAGCGCCAGGTCGGCGCCGCGCGCGGCGAACAGGCCCACGGTCACGACGCCGGGCCACTGGTTGATCGTCCGCTCGAGGCCGACCGGATCTCGTATTTCCAGCCCGGCGACATCCAGGACCAGGTTGCCGTTGTCGGTGACGAAGCCTCCCCGCAGGCGCGGCTCGCCGCCGATCGCGCGGATCGATGCGGCGACCAGTTCCCGCGCCATCGGCACCACCTCGACTGGCAAGGGAAAGCGGCCGAGTATCTCGACGCACTTGGAGCGATCGACGATGCACACGAACCGCCCGGCCGCCGCGGCGAGGATCTTCTCGCGCGTGAGCGCACCGCCCCCGCCCTTGATCATCGCGAAGGACGGATCGATCTCGTCGGCGCCGTCGACGTAGACCGGGATCGGCCGGCCGGCCGCGATGACCTCGTTCAGTTCGAGC
The DNA here is from genome assembly GCA_041676645.1 of Burkholderiaceae bacterium. Classification (GTDB taxonomy): domain Bacteria; phylum Pseudomonadota; class Gammaproteobacteria; order Burkholderiales; family Burkholderiaceae_E; genus JAMLIN01. The sequence continues at coordinate 42,894 of JBAYRO010000015.1, forward strand.
ACCGCGATGCCGTGGCCGAGCAGGCGATCGGTGCTGGCCTGCGAACTCGACACCGCACCCGGAACCCGGTCGCGGATCCCGGCCAGCAGGTCGATGAAATGGTTGACCGTCGAGCCGGTGCCGACTCCGACGATCTCACCCGGATGCAGGGTGTCGAGCGCCGCTTCGGCCGCGGCGCGCTTGAGCGCATCCTGGTTCATTTGCGTATCCGGTTGCTGGGCCAGGGCCGATTCTATCCGGCGCGCCGGTGAGTCAGGCGGCGTCTCCCGCCACCGGCCCGGTGAGCGCCCGCAGGATCGAATGGTTGCAGCGCTCCAGCGAGATCAGGGCGTCGTCGAGCATGCCGGTGAGCCGGGGATGAGGTCCCTGCTCGACGGCTTCGACGATGCGCAGGTAGGGCCGATAGGGGCCGTGCTGGCCGACCAGCGACTCGTGGACCCGATCGGGCAGCTTCAGCCGCGCGAGGAGTTCATCGAAGGGCTCGCTGAACATCTTGTCGAGGAGCGAGAACACGCCGAAGATGAACATCTCGTCGCGCGCCTCGGGGTCGATGTCGCCGACCAGGTGCTCGAGGAACAGTCCGCGTCGAAACGAGGCGAACATCACCGGCCGCAGGTTCGCGTTCTTGCTCGATGTGGACAGCAGCAGCGCCAGCCACTTCTTGAGCTTCCGGGTGCCCAGCATCATCAGCGCATGGCCGAAGGACTGGATCTCGACTCGCAGGCCGAAGGCGGGCGAGTTGATGTAGCGCAGCAGGCGGAACGCCAGGGCGGGATCCTGGCGCACCTCGGCTTCCATCGCATCGGCATCCTCCTCGCGGTCGATCATGTGCAGCAGCCGCGACACCGTCATGAAATCGGGATTGGAAGAAGCCAGCCCGGCATGGTCGAGCGCATCCCGGAACGGCCAGCCGATCACGGCTTCCGCCCCGGTATCGAAGCACTTGCCCATCATCTCGATCGACTGAACGCCCGCCTGGGCATAGGGAATCGAGCGACGCGCTCCCGCCTGCCGCGCGTGCGCGATGTCCTCGTCGAGGCGCCGGTCCTCGTCGACGTGGATCAGGGCCAGCTTGAAGGCCGGCAACAGCGCGGGCGGCAGTTCGCGCGCGGGGCGCCCGCGCAGCACCAGGGTATGGCCGTGCCGGTGCAGCGCCTCGATCAGTTCGAGCCCGGCAGCATCACCGACGAGCCGTCCCGGAACCTCCAGCCAGAGCATCTCCGGCGCCTCGGCCGCGAGCAGGCCTTCGTCGGGAATGTCCTCGCCCAGGTCGAGGAGGACGGGCGTGGCCGAATCCGGCCAGAGCTGCCCGAGGGTTTCGCAGAGTCGGGAAGCCGACAGCGCACCGCCATTCCGGGTCATGAAGGACAGGCGAGTCGCGATCGCGTTGCGATTGCGACCAACGATCGGCGCATAGCCGATCAGCGCATCGGCCAGGGGGGAACCGCTCACGGTGGTCATCCAGATGCCAGCCTCAGCGAAGGTAATTGAAGAGCGAAGTCGAGGAGAGCTTCGAATAGGTCTGCATGGCCGCCTGCAGGCCGGTATGTACCTTGGCGAACTCCGAGATCGCGGCGGCGAAGTCGACATCGACGATGGCCGACAGGCGGGTCTGGGCATCGAGCTCACTGTTGTCGAGCGAACCCTCGACCTGGTCGATCATGCGCAACTGCGCGCCGACGTTCGTGCGCGCCAGGCTCATCGATCCGAGGCCGCTGTCGAGGCCGTCGATCGCCGCCTGCGCCGCCGCCCCGATATCGGCGGTCGTCGCGTCCGGATCCGAAAGCACCGCAATCGCCGCATCGAGCACATCGAAGATCGACTGCCGGCCGCCGGCCCCGTCGGGGACGGACATGAAGGTCGCGTGGCCATCGAGCGAGGTCGAGACCCGGGTATCCTGGCCCGTCTGCTGATTGCCCGGATCGGCGGTATAGCCGACCACGCCGGCGGTTTCCACGAACGGGGCGGTACGCGAGCCCTGGCCGCCGAAAACGAAAGCGCCGGCGCCGTCGCGGGTATTGGCGACCGACAGCAGCTCGGCGCGCAGGCCGCCGATCTGGCTGGCGATCGACGCCCGGTCGGCCGGTGTCAGGGTTGAATTGTTCGCCTGCAGTACCAGGTCCCGGGCGGTGTTGACGATGTCGGTGCCGGTCGCCAGCGCCGTATCGGCCTGCTGCAGGATCGTGCGGGCGAAGCCGACCATGCGGCGCTCGACATCGATCCTGGTGATCTCGCCCCTGACGCTTTCGGACTGGGCCGCGGCGACCGGATCGTCGGCGGCCCTGCCGGCCTTCCTGCCGGTCGCGATCTGCGCCTGCAACTGCTGGAGCCGGGCCTGCTGGCTGTTCATCGACTGGATGGCACGATCGAAGGCGGTCGCGGTGGATGTGCGGGTCATGGCGATCTCCCTTCTTCCGATCAGTTGGTGGCGTTGATCAGCGCGTCGAACATCTGCTGCGAAGTCGTGATGACCTTCGCCGCCGCCTGGTACGCCTGCTGGAACTGGATCAGCCGCGCCGCTTCCTCGTCCAGGTTGACCCCCGATACCTCGTCGCGCGCGGTCGTCGCGCTCTCGCGCCAGGATGTCGATGCCCGCTGGCCGGCTTCCGCCGCCTGCGCGCGAGTGCCGATGCCGGCCACCAGCTCACCATAGCCGCCGGTCACCGTCCGGCCGCCAACGAGCTCCCGATCGGCCAGCCCGAGCAGCTGGGCGGCATTGCGGTTGTCGCTCGCCACATCGGCCGGCGGCGAGACCACGATGCTGTCGCCGGCGACCGGAGCGCCGTTCAGGACGAGATTCCAGCCATTGAAGCTGACGGTATCACCCGGAACGTAGGGCACGCCCGTGGGATCGCCGGTTCCGGCGCCGCTCACCGAATAGGTTCCCGGACCGGTGAAGGTGATGGTCACCGGCGCAGCGGTCGCGGCATCGTTGTCGGTGATGCTGAAACCGGCTACCGAGACGGTTCCGGCATTGTCGACGCCGAGCTTGGGGGTGGCGGGCGCGGCGGCGGCCCAGTGGGCCGGATGGCCGAGCACCATGGAGAATCCGCCGGCCAACGCCGAGGCGCTGCGCAGGGTGTAGCGATCGCCCGCGGCCACGGTCCCGGCCCCGAGCGAGATCTCGAGGCCATCGATCTCGGCCGGCAGGTCCGCGAAGCTCGACAGCGCGCCGTCGGAAAGCCGCCGCAGCTGGTAGTTCGCGCCGTCATGGGTCAGCTCGTAGTCGCTCGCCCGCAGCTGCCCGCCGTCGACGACCCGGGCCGTGAACTCCGCATTGCCGGTGTTCGAGCCGGCGCCCAGGGAGTTCACCGCGCCGGTCCGAAAGACGTCCGCCCCGGCCATGCCGTTCTGGTCCAGGCCGAGCGACTGCTGGGTGTTGTAGGCGTATGCAATGGCGCCCGCCAGCTGGCCGAGCTGCCAGCGCGACTCCTGCAGGTCGCGGTTGCGGAACTCGAGCAGGCCGGCGATGCTGCCGCCCCCGAGCATCGCTTCGTTCATGCGGACCGAGCGATCGCCGCTGACCAGCAGCAGCCGGGCGATCTCGGGATTCTGTGGATCATTCTCGATCGCGATGCTCGATGCGTTCGCACCGAGCACGAGCGCATCGCCGGTGCCGGCGTACAGCGAGACGGTCTGGTCGTCGTTGATGTAGACGTTGACCCGGGCCAGCTTGCTGATCTCGTCGATCAGGTGATCTCGGCGATCGAGCAGCTCGTTGGGCGAATGGCCACTGCCGTGCACGGAGGCGATCCGGTTGTTGATGCCGGCCAGTTCCCCGAGTTTCTGGTTGAGTTCGACCGCCTGCTGCCCGAGGCTGCGATCGACGTCCATGCCGATCTGCCCCATGCGATCGTCGGCCGCGGCGATCCGTTGCGCCAGGATGTTCGCCCGCTGCGCGAGGACCGACCGTGCCGCCGCATCGAAGGGGCGGTTGGTCAGGTCCGCCATGGCGGCGGTGAGCTCGTTGTACGCCGCCCCCACGCCATGGTCGCCATCGGCGAACAGGCGGTCGAGGCGCCCCAGCGCGCCGGCTCGCGCGCTGTCGGAGGCCTCGGCGGCCGTCGCGAGATGGATCTCGCGCGCGAGAAAATCGTTGTACTGGCGCTCGACCGTGACCACGTCGACGCCCCGGCCCATGAAGCCCGCGCCGCTGAAGCTCGTGGTCGCCTCGGCGAGGATGACGCGCTGGCGCGAATAGCCCGGCGTCGCGGCATTGGCGATGTTGTTGCCCGTCGTCTGCAGCTGGGCGTAGGCCGCCCGCAGGGCCGAGGAGCCGATCTCGAGTGCACCCATCAGGACTCTCCGTCAGATCTGCAGCCGGCGCAGTTCGATCGCGCGTTCGATCGTGCGCTCGAGCTTGCTGGCGTAGTTCGGGTCGGTGGCGTAGCCGGCGCGCTGCAGGCCGCTCGCGAAGGCCTCGGCGCTGTTGCCGGCCTTGACGACCTCGCCGTAGCGGCTGCTGCGCGTCATCAGGCGCGCCCAGTCGGTGAAGGCCTCCGCATAGGAGCCGTAGGCGCGGAAGGTTTCGACCGACTTGCGCGCCTTGCCGTCAATGTACTCGGTGGTCAGCACATCCACGGTCGGACCCGTCCAGCCACGACCCGCCTTGATGCCGAACAGGTTGTGCGCCGCGCGGCCATCGGGATGTCGCATCTCGGCGCGGCCCCAGCCGGATTCGAGCGCCGCCTGGCCGACGATGAACTCTGCCCGGACACCGGTGGCGCGTTGGGCGGCCTGGGCATGGGGGTACATCCGCTCGACGAAGTCGACCTGCACCGGAGAAGCGCCGCCCCGGCCGCTCGCGCCGCGCGCGGCCCGTCCGGCGCCCGCCGTGGCATCGGCCCCGGCGATGCCGGTGCGCCCCGCATCGGTACCGGTCCGGCCCAGGGCGCCCGCCAGCACGCCGGGCAGGCCGCCCACCGTCGAGATCGCGGCCATCGAGGGCGCGAGCATGGTTCGCCGCAGGCCGGGCGAAAGCGGGGCTTCGCCCGGGCGTCCCGGGCCGGCCGCGAGCCCGCCGTCCCCGGCGGCGGCCGCCGGAACCCCCGATGCCGGGAGGCCCCGCGAGGCTTGCTGCCCATCTTCGGGCGGCTGCCCGCCTTCGATGTGCCGGCTCAGCTGGCGCACCAGGACGTCGGCCAGCCCACCGGGCCGGCCACCGACCGACTGGGCCAGCTGGCTGTCGAGCATGCTCTCGTAGGTCGACTGTCCGGGCCCGTCGAGCAGCCCGCTGCGTGGAATCGCCTCGCGCATGCTCTTCAACATCTGCTGCATGAAGAGCGCCTCGAACTGCGCTGCGGCCTCGCGTATCGCCTGCCGGGGGTCGGCCGAGGCCTGCTGCCGCAGCCGGGAGAGGGCCCCCGCATCCACGGCCAGGCCAGCGACTTCCCGCATCAGATGATCTCCAGTTCCGCCTTCAGGCTGCCGGCCGCCTTGAGGGCCTGCAGGATCGCGATCAGGTCCTGGGCGCTGGCGCCGAGCGCATTGAGCGCCTTGACGACATCGGACAGCCGGGCCGCCCCGGGCAGGACCATCAGGGCCCCACCCTCCTGCCGGATCGTGATGTCCGACATTTCGGCCGCAACCGTGGAACCTTGAGAGAAAGGATTGGGCTGGCTCACCATCGGAGTGGAGCTGATCGTCACCGACAGGTTGCCGTGGGCGACCGCCGACGCCTCCAGGCTCACGGCCTGGTTCATCACCACCGATCCGGTCCGGGCGTTCACGATGACCTTCGCGACCGGCGGCCCGGCGATCACGTCGATCAGCTCCAGCTCGGCCATGAAGCCGACCCGGCGCGCGGGATCCTCGGGCAGGCGGACCCGGATCACGCGCGGATCCAGGGCATGGGCGACGGCGCCGCCAGCGGCGAGCTGGCCGAAACGGGCGTTGACCGCGTCGGCGACCCGCTGGGCGGTGGAGAAGTCGGTCGCCTCGAGCTCGAGATGGATGAACTCACCCTCCAGGATCCGGTTCGGAACCGCCCTTTCAACCGTCGCCCCGCCCGGCACCCGGCCGGCGCTCAGGTGATTGATCGTGACCTGGCTGCCGCCGGCGGCGGCCCCTGCCCCGCCGACCACGATGTTGCCCTGGGCCATCGCATAGATCTCCCCATCGGCGCCCCGCAGGGGAGTCAGCAGCAGCGTGCCCCCGCGCAGGCTCTTGGCGTTGCCGAGCGAGGAAACCGTGATGTCGATCTGCTGTCCGGGCTGGGCGTAGGCCGGCAGCTGGGCGGTCACCATCACCGCAGCCGAGTTCCGCAGCTGCGGCGTGATGCCCGGCGGCAGCACGATGCCCAGCTGCGAGAGCATCGACTGCATGCTCTGCACGGTGAACGGGGCCTGGGTGCTCTGGTCGCCGGAGCCATCGAGCCCGACCATCAGGCCATAGCCGATCAGCTGGTTGGAGCGCACCCCCTGTACGGTGGCGAGCTCCTTGATGCGCTCGGCGCTGGCCGGGGCGACGCCGATGCCCAGGACAAGGGCGAGCGCAGCCAGCAGGAGACGGCCGGTCGGGCGGAAGGCGCGCGGGCCCTGGCGGAAGCTGTCGAGGATCATGTTCGGACTCCGGGATGCTCGATACTCAGATCGGCAGCCAGCTGAGGAAGAAACGCGACAGCCAGCCCACGGTCTGGGCGCGGTCGACGTCGCCGCGACCGCGGAACTCCACCCGCGCATCGGCCACCTTGTTCGAGGGCACGCGGTTGTCACCCTGGATGCTCTGCGGGGGCACGACGCCCGAGAAGCGCAGCACGTCGACGTTCTGGTTCACGCCCACCTGCTTCTCGCCCGAGACGAGCAGGTTGCCGTTGGGAAGGACCTCGACCACCGTGACCGTGATGGTGCCGGTCAGCATGTTGTCCGAGCCGGTCTCGCCCCTGCCCTCGAAGGTGTTCGAGGATTCGCCCTCCAGGCGGAGGCGGTCGAGCCGGCTCGAGCGCACGAAGGGCAAGGCGGTGACCGAGCCACCGACCGATCCCGAGCGGTCGACCGTACTCGATGCGCTCTGGCGAGCGGAAGTCTTCTCGACGAGGTCTATCGTCAGCAGGTCGCCGACATGTCGCGCCCGCCGATCCTCGAAGAGCGGCCGATAGGTGGCGACCTGGAAGATCGCGCCGTTGGCGACCACGGGCGGCGGCTGGCGCGAGGCGGCGACCGCGACGCTCGGCTCGGCGCGCGCCGAGGTCGGTTCGTGGACGGCGACCTGCGGGGTCTGCATCGACGAGCAGCCGGCAAGCAGCACGGCGGCCAGGACGACGAGACGGGCGAGGATGGAGCGGGTGGCGGACATGGCGCGGGCCGGGGTCAGAGTTGCGTGAGGCGCGCCAGCATCTGGTCGCTGGTCTGGATCGCCTTGGAGTTGATCTCGTAGGCGCGCTGGGTCTGGATCATCGCCACCAGTTCCTCGACGACATTGACGTTCGAGGTCTCGACGTAGCCCTGGCTCAGTTCGCCGGCACCGTTGATGCCGGGCTGGCCGATGATCGGGGTGCCCGAAGCGGCGGTCTCGGTGAACAGGTTCTGGCCGCGGGGATCGAGACCGGCCGGATTGACGAAGGTGGCGAGCTGGATCTGGCCCATCTGCACCGGCATCGCCTGGCCGGAGACCTGGGCGGAGATGATGCCGTCCACCCCGATGGTGATGCTCTGGGTATTGGGGGGCAAGGCCACCGGCGGCGACAGCGGATAGCCGTTGGGCGTCACGAGCTGGCCCTCGGCATCGATCCGGAAGGAGCCGTCGCGGGTATACGCCTCGGTACCGTCGGGCAGCTGTATCGGGAAGAAGCCGTTGCCGTTGATCGCCAGATCGAGCTGGTTGCCGGTCTGCTGGAGGTTGCCCTGGGTGAAGATCCGGCTGGTGGCCACCGGTCGAACGCCGGTACCGATCTGCAGGCCGGTGGGCAGCATGGTCTGCTGGGTCGACTGGCCGCCGGCCTGTCGCATGTTCTGGTAGAGCATGTCCTCGAACACCGCATGCGAGCGCTTGTAGCCGTTGGTGGCCACGTTCGCGAGGTTGTGCGAGATGGTGTCGAGCTGCGTCTGCTGCGCATCGAGCCCGGTCTTGGCGATCCAGAGTGATCGAATCATGGCTGCTTCCTCCTTCCCTCGATGCTTCAGCCGCCGCTGCCCAGCAGCTGTGCCGCCCGCTGGTCGTTGGTCTCGGCGTTGCGCATCAACTGCATCTGCATCTCGAACTGGCGCGCCAGCTGGATCATCCCGACCATCGACTCGACCACGTTGACATTGCTGCCCTCGAGGGCGCCGTCGACGACGGTGACCTGCGGATCCTCGATTGGCGGCATGCCGTCCCGGGTCCGGACCAGGCCGTCGTCGCCCTTGACGAGATCGCCGGGCGACGGGTTGACCAGGCGCAGGCGGCCGACCTGGACCGGGGCCTCGTTGCCGGTCCGGGCGCTGATGGTGCCGTCGGTGCCGATCAGCACCTGGCTGTTGGGCGGAATCATGATCGGCCCGGCGTCGCCGACCACCGGCATGCCGCGGCGGGTCATCAGCACGCCGTCGGCATCCACCTCGAACGCACCGTC
>JBAYRO010000016.1:0-49942 GCA_041676645.1 Burkholderiaceae bacterium
ACGCGCTGGGCATTGTCGATCAGGTAGCGGTGGGTGAGGATGACGCCCTTGGGCTTGCCGGTGGTTCCTGAGGTGTACGAGAGCACCGCGATGTCGTCGGGCGTGCCCGCCTGCACCAGCTCCTCGAAGAGCCGCGGCTCCCGTTCGTGGATCGCGCGTCCCTCGCGCTGCACCGCCTCGAAGGCGAGGAGCCCTTCCTGCCGGTACGACCACATCCCGGTATCGTCCCAGAACACGATCGCCCGCAGTCCGGGAAGGCGGTCGCGGATCGCCAGCCCCTTGTCGACCTGCTCCTGGTCCTGCGCGACCAGGTAGACGGCTTCGCTGTCCTCGAGAAGATACTGCGCTTCGTCGGCGGTCAGGTCGGGATACATCGAGACGACCTTCGCGCCGATCGCCTGGGCGGCGTACTCGACCCAGAAATGCTCGGGCTCGTTCTCGCCGATGATCGCGACCGTCTCGCCGGGGCCGACGCCTGCCGCACGCATGCCGAGCGCGAAGTCGCGTACGTTCTCGAGAACCTCGGCGAAGCTGAACTCGCGCCAGATGCCGCGATGCTTGTGCCGCTGCGCCACCCGTTCCGGCTCGGCCTGCGCCCGGGCGAGCAGATGCTGGGGCAATGTCATCATGGGAAGCATCAGCGCCGCCCCTCGCCAGCGTGGTCGCCGCCCAGATAGGCGGCGATGACGGCCGGATCGGCCTGGATCTCGGCCGGCGTGCCCACCGCGATGCGCCGGCCGAAATCCAGCACGGCGACCCGGTCAGCGAGATCCATCACCACGCCCATGTCGTGCTCGACCAGGACCACCGGCAGCCGCCGGGCCTCGCGCACATCGAGGATGAAGCGGGCGAGGTCTTCCTTCTCCTCGGCGTTCATCCCCGCCATCGGCTCGTCCATCAGCAGGACACGGGGTTCCTGGGCGAGCGCCCGCCCCAGGTCGACGCGCTTGCGCAGCCCGTAGCCGAGGCTGCCGACCGGCTGGTGGCGGATCGTCTCGATCTCGAGGAACTCGATGATCTCCTCGACGAACTCGCGATGCCGGACCTCCTCGCGCTGCGCCCAGGGGAAATAGAGGAAGGCCTGGGGGATCGAGCTGCGCATGTGGAGATGGCGACCCATCATGATGTTCTCGATGACGCTCATCCCCGAGAAGATGTGGGTGCCCTGGAAGGTCCTCGCGAGGCCGGCCCTGGCGATGGCGTGCACCGGCATGGTCGCGACGTCCTGGCCGAGGAAGGTGATGCGCCCCTGCTGCGGCCGGTAGAAGCCGCTCAGGCAGTTCATCAGGGAGGTCTTGCCGGCGCCGTTGGGACCGATCACGGCGAGCAGTTCATCGTCGTGGACCGACACCGAGACATTGTCGAGGGCGACCACGCCCCCGAAGCTCATGCGGATGCCTTCGGCGACCAGGACGTCGCCGCGGCTCGCCGATGAGGGCGAATGGGCATCACTGTGCGATTCCGGTGTCGCAAGCTCCGTCATCGGCATTCTCGTCCCAGGCGGTCGGCAGGCATCGGGTCTCCTCGGCAGCGATCGGAAGGGCGCGAAGGATTCGCGCGATCGCCGTGTGCGTTCTGCATCTGATGCTGTCGTCGCCATGTTGACGCACGCGTAGAAAATCCGCAAGTGGCGGCTTGCCGCAGGCAGACGAACAAGCGGAAAAACCGATGCGCCCGGACCGGCGCCGACGACATCAGGCGCTCATCGCCGCCCGGAACATGTCTTCGAAGCTGGTCGCGATCTGCCCGATGCTCAGGGGACCGTCGGGCCGGTACCAGCGGGTGCCCATCCAGTTGACCGCGCCCATCGCGAAGAACACCGCCAGCTTGGCGTCGACCGCCCGGATGCTGCCGTCGCGGATGCCGGATTCGATGATCGAACGGAACGCATGGTCGAAATCATCGCGGCGCTTCTGGATCAGCGCCCGCATCTTCGGCTCGAGCGATTGATGCTCGGACATCACGGCGACCCGGCCCATCGCACCGTTGAACAATTCGATGAAGCGCCGGATGAGCAGGCATCCCGCTTCCAGCCCGTTCTTCGCATGCGCACGCGCATACTCGATCGCCTGGTCACCGAGGTCGTAGGTGAGCATGTGGCACTCGAACAGGATCTCCTGCTTGCTGCGGATGTAGTGGTAGAGCGCCGCGCGCGTCACCCCGAGCTCGGCCGCCACGTCGTCGAGCGAGGTGTTGTGGTAGCCGCGCGCATTGAAGGCGCGCGCCGCGGCATGGATGAGCGCCTTGCGCTTGAGCTCGTACTGCTGGTCGGGACTCTGGACGACATCGGACCAGGCCGATACACGCTTGCCTCGCCGGGCCTTCCTCGCCGGCCCGGACGCATTCGATCGGGGCGTGGTGACACGGGCGAGGGCCGGCTCGGCGGCATCCAGGGGACGAGTCTTGCTCACGGGGCAATCAGCACGTTCGTTGGAAAGGGCGCGGCGGAAACGACCGGTTCGCGCAAGTATCGCCCGACGGTCCGCCGCAATCAGAGATTGCGCGAGATGATCAGCTTCTGGATGTCGCTCGTCCCCTCGTAAATTGTACATACGCGAACATCGCGACAATACCGCTCGACCGGGAAGTCCTGCAGGTAGCCGTAGCCACCGAAGGTCTGCAGCGCCGCCGAGCAGACGCGCTCGGCCATTTCGCTCGCATGCAGCTTGGCGATCGCGGCCTCCTTCGCGCAGGGCAGCCCGGCCTCGAGCAGTCGTGCGGCATGCAGGTAGTACTGTCGCGCCACCGCGACCTGGGCGGCCATCTCGGCGAGGCGGAACGAGACCGCCTGCAGGTCGAATATCGGCTTGCCGTAGGCGTTGCGCTCCTTCGCATACCGGACCGCCGCATCGAGCGCGGCCTGGGCAACGCCCACCGCCTGCGCCGCGATCGCGATGCGCCCGTCCGCCAGGCCCGACATCGCGATCCGATAGCCGCCGCCGAGTTCACCGAGGATGTTCGCGGCGGGAACCCGCACGCCGTCGAGGCGGATCTGGGCGACATGCGCCGTGCGCTGGCCCATCTTGTCCTCGACTCGCGCGATCTCGAAGCCCGGGCTGTCGGGATCGACGATGAAGGCCGTCACGCCGCGCCGTCCGGCGGCCGGGTCGGTTACCGCCAGGGCCATCGCGGTGCCGGCCTCGCTGCCGTTGGAGATGAACTGCTTCGTGCCCTCGAGGATGTAGTCATCGCCATCGCGTCGCGCCGTGGTCCGCAGCGCCGCCGTGTCCGAGCCCGCCTGCGGCTCGGTCAGCAGCCAGGCGCCGATCCGCTCGCCGCGGGCGCCGGGTGGCAGGTAGCGCCGCTTCTGTTCCTCGGTGCCGAAGCTCGCGATCGGATAGTGCGACATGTTGTGCACATGGAAGATCGTGCCGAGCCCGCAGTCGGCCGCCGCAAAGGTTTCGAAAGCCACGCAGTAGTCGGTGAAGCTCGAGCCGCTGCCGCCGTATTCCTGCGGGACCAGCATGCCCATGAAGCCCTGTTCGCCGAGCACCCGCAGCTCGTCGGTGGGCCATCGTGCCTCGCGGTCGCGTGCGGCCGCGGTCGGTTCGATGACCTCGCGGGCGATCCGTTGCGCGGCCTCGCGGATCATCCGGTTGTCCTCGGAAAGGAACTCGAAGCCCGAGCCGGCCTCGGCCCTGGGAGCGGCACTGGCAACGCTCATGCGGTGTCTCCTGCGCCGCCCAGCCTGGGCGGCGATGGTCCTACTCAACTGACGATCAGTTGACGCACGAGTAAGCTTCGACCACGACGAGTGTCGCGTCAAGCACGGATTGCCCCTCGCGCGCCTGCGCCGCGCGCACCGGACCCCCGGGTCCTTCGAATCGATGATGCGTTCGCCCAGGGCCGGCGATAAGGTCGTCTTGCGGATTCCTCCGCCGATGACTGGAGAAGCGCATGAGCATGCAGACATGGGCCGGACCTCGACACTGACGGTGAAGCGCTGAGATCGCCGCGCCCGGCGCGCGCCCGTGCAGTCGAGCGGAGGGCGAGGAAGCGCTTGACGATGGCCGGGTCGCAGCCGATATTGATCGCCACACGGGGCAACCGCGCCGGATCCATGCCGAGAAGATGAAATGCCCGACCTGCGCGGCGAGTAATCCCGCTGGCAAGCGTTTCTGCGGCGACTGCGGGGCGCCTTTGCCCCCTGCCGCCGGCGATGATCAGCGCAGCCCCGAGCAACGCCGCCCCCTGACAGTCCTCTTCTGCGACCTCGTCGGCTTCACCGAGCTGTCGCGTCGCACCGATCCCGAGGACCTTGCCGAGGTCCTGGGCGGCTTCCAGCGCATCTGCGCCCGCGCGGTGAAGGCCCACGATGGCCACATCGCCCAGTTCCTCGGCGACGGCGTGCTGATCTACTTCGGCTTTCCCCGCGCCCACGAGGACGATACCCGACGGGCGCTCGATTGCGGCCTGGCCATCCTGGCCGATCTCGCCGATTCCCGCCTGCCATCGGGAGCCGGGCTGCCGCAGGTGCGCATCGGTGCGCATACCGGTCGGGTGTTCATCTCGGCGCTGCGCGCCGGCGGCCACCGGGAGGTGCTGGCGCTGGGCGAGGTACCCAATGTCGCTGCCCGGATCACCGATGAGGCTGAACCCGATTCCCTCTGGGTCGGCGACGCGACCTGGCGGCTCGTCGATGGCTGGTTCGAGGGCGTCGACCAGGGCAGTCGGGCGGTCCGGGGCATCGACGAGGAAATGCGCCTGTGGCGGGTCCTGCGCCGCACGCTCGCCACCAGCCGGCTCGATGCGGCGCGAGTGCGCACGCCTTACGTCGGCCGACAGTCCGAACTCGCCGCATTGCATGAGACTTGGAGCCGGGTCCGCGCCGAAGCCCGTCCGGCTCTGCTGACCGTGATCGCGGAACCGGGAATGGGCAAGTCCCGCCTCATCGAACGATTCGTCAGCCCCGGCAACGCAGCCCATGCGCCGCGCGCGATCCAGCTGCGCTGCGCCGAGGCGACGTCGGCAACCCCGTTTCACCCGCTGATCGAACCGTTCGCCGCGCATCTGGGGCACATCGACGGGAAGGCAGGCAGGGACCGCGTCGATCCGTTCGATCGCCTCCAGGCGCGCTGCGCCGCGCTCGGACTTCATGACCCGGATGCCGCACCGCTGCTGGCCGCACTGCTCGGCATCGCGACGCCGGCAGGCGCGCAGCCGCCGGTCACGCTCAGTCCGGCCCGGCGGCGGCGACGCGTGATGGAGCTTCTCGCTGCGGCGCTCGTCGCCCTGGCGCAAGCCGACGGGCCGCTCCTGGTGGTCATCGAGGACCTGCACTGGGCGGACGCCTCGACACTGGACTGGCTGGGCATGTTCGTCGACACGGTCGACCACGCGCCGCTGATGCTGCTGGGCAGCGCCCGCCCCGAGTTCGGGCCGCCGTGGCGCGGCGCCGCACGAGCCACGGAGCTCTCATTGCCCCGGCTGAGCGTGGCCGAATCCATCGAGATGGTGCGCGGCGTCGCGCATGGCAAGAGCCTGCCGCCCGCCCTTACGCATGCGCTGGTGGCGCGTTTCGACGGCGTGCCCCTCTACCTTGAGGAAGCGACCCGGTCGCTGCTGGTCTCGGGATCCTTGCGCGAAGGCGAGTTCACATGGGAGGCCAGTGGCCAGCAGGCGGTCGTCGAGCTGCCTTCCAACATCGAAGCCGCGCTGATCGCCCGCTTCGACGGACTGGACGCAGCACGCGCCACTCTCGACCTGGCCGCCACCATCGGGCGGGAGGTCTCTGTGGCACTGCTCGAGGCCGTCAGCGACGATGCGCCGGCCGTCGTGGCATCGCATCTCGAATCCATGGCATCAGCGGGCCTGATCCAGCCCATGCCGGAGAGCGTCGGCAGCGAGCACATCGAGTTCAAGCACGCGCTGATACGCGATGTCGCCTACGAAGCGATTCCCCGCCGCCACCGGATAGCGCTGCATGCCCGGGTAGCGGACGCACTGCAAGGCCGCTTCTCGCACTGGGCCGAAACCCGGCCCGAGCTGTACGCCCTGCACCTGTCGGGCTCCGGGGATTCCCATTCGGCGGTCGACTTCCTGCGCGCGGCGGCCGACCGTGCCCTTGGCGCCGGCGCCCTGGACGAGGCCGCCGCCCACTTCGAGCATGCGGTGCGCCTGCTTCGCGCGCTGCCGCCGGACGATGCGATCCTGCGAACCGAGCTCTCGATCCAGGTTTCACTGGGCGGGATCTACAACGCACGCACCTGGACCGACGAATCGAACAACGCGGTGTTCGACCGCATCCTCGAGCTCGCGCAACGGGTCGGCGACACCCCGGCCCGGCATCTGGCCTACTGGGGCAAATGGGCCGTGTGGTGGGCGCGCGGGCGCATCCCGGAGAGCGAAGCGGCCGCCGCGACGATGCGCGAGGCACTCGCCGAGGAGGACCACGCACCCTTCCTGCCATTGGCGGCCGCCTACTCGAGCGCCCTGACGGCGCTGGAGGCCGGCGATGTCGTCACGGCGATGGCTCACTCCGAAGGCCCGCTCGGCGCGGACGTAGCCGCGATCGACGGCTTCGTCGCCGCCAATATCCAGTTGTCCCCCTGGGCCGGCGTCCTCGTCACCCGCTACTGTTGCCAGTACATCGCGGGCCGTTTCTCGGAAGCCTCCTCGACCTGGCGGCAGGTCGAGGAGGTGACCGCCGGACTGGCGCCCACGCCGATCGCCCAGGGCTTCGCGACCAGCTTCGGGCTCACCATGCGCTTCGCCTGCGGGATCCTGCCCGACTGGGCCGAACGCGAGCCCGGCGATCTCGATCGCAAGCTCGACGGCCTGCTCCGACTGTGCCACGAGGAAGGCCTCGGCATGTGGCTGTCCTTCGCCCTGGTCGTCCAGGCCGCGCTGGACTGCCAGCGACAACAGCTGCCCGGGCTGCGCCAGCGCGTGGCCGAGCAGATCCGCCTGCTCGATTCAGCGGGTGTGCGGCTCTGGTTCGTGCACTTCCTTTCCCTTTACGGCTGGCTGTGCCATCTGGACGGCGATCCTGCCAAGGCGATGGTCCTGCTCGACGATGCCCAGGCCGAGGCGCGCCGCAGCGGCCAGCATCTCGGGACCTGGGACGTGCATCGGCTGCGGGCGCGCGTGCTGGCCGACACCGGCGACATCGGACAGGCCTTCGGCAGCATCGCCCGCGCGAGCGAGGCTGCCGCCCTGCTGGACAGCCCGACCTTCATGCTTCGCTGCGCGCTCGAGCGCCATGCCCTGGCCAGCGCCTGCGGCCAGGCCGAGGATGAGCTGGCCGACCTGCGCCGGGCGTTCGAGGCGATGCCGGAGCGCGGCGCGGATGTGCCCGACCTGAGGCGGGCCCGGGCCGTGCTTTCGGGCGGCCCGAAGCCCGACCCGGCAACCGTGGAGATCCCCCGCCGTGGCCCCGGCGATCCGCACGGGCCGCGAGGCCATGAGTCCGGATGAATCCTGCCGACTGGCACTGGCCGAGCCGGTCCGGCTGGTGCCGTACGACTCGCGCTGGCCGGCATGCTTCGATGCGGAGCGCGAGCGCGTGATGGGCTGCATCGGCAGTCACCTGGTGCACGTCTGTCACTTCGGGAGCACGGCGGTACCCGGCATGGCCGCCAAGCCGACGATCGACATCATCGCGGGCCTGCGCGACATGGCGATCGTCGACCAGGTGCTGCAACGACTATGCGAACACGGATACAGCCATGCGCCCGAGCTCGATCTCGGGGCTCCCGAACGGCGTTTCCTGTTTCGCCACGCCGACGGACACCGCACCCACCACCTGCATCTCGTGGCCTTCGACGCAAGCACATGGCGCGAGCGTATCCGCTTCCGGGACCTGCTGCGCAGCGATCCTCGGCTGCGCGCGAGCTATGCGGCGCTCAAGCGTGAACTGGCGGCGCGCCACCAAGGCGACCGTGACGCCTATACGCGCGGCAAGGCGGAGTTCATCCGCGGCGCGCTTACCAGCGCCGGGGAAGTTCCCGGCGCAGTTCGATCGATTCCCTGCTGAGCGATATGAAGCCGCCGTCACTCAGGTCCTTCAGGATGCGGTTGACCATGCTGCGCGACGCGCCGATGCGCTCGGCGATCTCCTGCTGGCTCATCCTCGGCACGAGCCGGCGACCATCGGATTCATGGCCCAGTTCCATGAACAGGCGAACGATCCGGCCATAGACATCCATCAGCGCGAGGCTCTGCACATTGGCGGTCAAGGCCACGATCCGCTGGATCAGCGTCTGGATCAGATGGAACGCCAGGTCGGGCCGGGTCCGGATCAGGACCTCGAATTCTTCCCGACGCACCATGCAGAGCCTTGCCGGTGACAGCGTCCGGACCGACGCCGTGCGTACCCGGCTGGCCAGCATCAGCTCCCCGAAGTATTCGTTCGGCCCGAGCCGGCTGAGCTCCGCCTCGTGCCCCTCCTCGTCCGAGACATAAACGCGCAACTGCCCCTCGATCACGATGTAGAGCGCTTCGGCCGGTTCGCCCTCGAGCACCACGATCGTGTTCCTGGGGAACTGGCGCACATTGCCGCAGGCGACCAGGGCCTCGAGCAGCTCCGCCGGCAAGGTGGCAACGCGCTCGGGCTCGGGACTCTCGACGGCGCCAGGCATGGTCCGGGGCGGTACGACGGGCAGTGGGAATGATCGGCAGTCTAAGGCCGAACTGTGAATATTGAACGTTTCCGCTGTGCAATCACCGCAAGGCAAGCGCCCCGGGCATCGCTAGGCTGTCCGAAAAGAGGATGGCGAGGCCGGTCGATGGCCTGCGCCGCAACGGGGAGAACGAGATGGACCTGGCCGATACCGGGATCCGCCGCCTCGCGGCGGGCGCCCGACAAACCCTGCTGCCGCCGGACCTGGCCCAGCGGCTGGTCGACGCGGCGCCCCCGGCCCTGTTCGTGCTGGCCGGCGACGCAGAGCTGCGCTACGCCAATGAACGGGGCCGCAGCGAACTGGACATGCAGCGCTGCGTACGGCTGGCCGGATCCCGGCTGGCCCCCGTGGACCCCGCCTGCCAGGGGCGATGGTGCCGCGCGCTGCGCAACATCGACCGGCTCCCGGGCGACGCGTTCCGGATCTCGCGCGGCCCGGAGGAGCGCTTCGCATCGATCCGGCGCGAAGCCGCCGGGACGTGGGATCCGCAATGGCGCGACGACATCGTCCTGGTGCTCACGCTCGATCGAAGCCCGAGCGATCGCTGCGACGCGTTCACCACCTGGTGCGCGCTGCACGGCCTGACACCGGCCGAATCCCGTACCGTGCTCGAACTCGTGCGCGGCGACTCGGCGACGCAGGTCGCCAGCCGAGCCGGCGTTGCCGTCAGCACCATTCGCACCCAGATCCGCAGCGCCTGCGCGAAAGTGGACTGTTCGTCGAGCCGCGCCCTGGTGGCCTCGATGCTGAGGTTCGGGCTCGGCTCGATGTAAGCCGGGCTGCGCGTCAGCCCCGTGCCTTGCGAAACGCGTTCTTCACGAGGACCTGGTCGCCGCGGAACTCGAGCAGGTCGCAGCCGGCGGTGCTGACCGACTTCCCGCTCTCGTCGGTGGCGACGAAATCCCATTCGAACGAACCCACGTTGCCCGCCACGACCACCCTGAGGTTCTCGAACCTGCCGTCGGGGAAGCGCTCGAAGAACATCTGCACGCCGTCGCGGACGGCGTCCCTGCCGACGAAGGTCCGGCCCAGCCGATCGGGCCCGACCGAGGCGTGGTAGACACCATCCTCGGCGAAATAGCTCGCGACGAGATCCGGATCGTGGCTGTTCCATGCGGTCCCGAACTCGGTCGCCCGCTCGATCGTCATCATCTTGTCCATGTCGTCCTCCATTCGAGCTGATGTATTCGATGGCCGCCCGCGGAACCGTGCCCTCGTAACGAGCAGGCCTAGGCAAAGCATATCCCGTCGTCCGGGTTCAAGGCCCTGTGTCTGCCACCCCGCGATCCACCGAACACTCGTTCCGGCTGGGCCCTCCTCGTACACCTGTAACCACCGCCCTCGCCGTCAGGCCTTGGCGGAGCTTTGCTTCGTCGGACCGGACTTCGGTCCAATATGCCCAAGCAACAACTAGCAACAGAACTGGCGCTTTCCAGGAAGCCGATTACTCCATGGAAAACTCAATGAATAGCGCTTGTGAAGTGTCAGCGCAAAACGCTATAATGATGTCGTATCGTACGGAGAGACCCGCTATGTCTACGCTCCACCTCCGACCGGTTCGCTTGGCCCCGGACCCCTTGGGGCTTTACATCCGCGCCAGCCGCGTCGATCAGAGGGAACTTCAGAGTTTCATCACGTCCAGTTCACTTGCGTTTACCGGCGTAGTCTTTGAAGCCAAGCGCGCGAGTCAACAAGAGGAACTGCTTACCCTCGTGCTAGAACGCGGTCTGGATGCAGTTCTTGATCCAGAGACGCAGGCGATGGCTACTAGCGGTCGGTACGTTAAGTCGATGGATTGTCTGCCATGGTCGAAGAAGCGTCCGCATACACAAGGCGATCTCGCTACCCGGTTTGAGCAACGACAGTTTGCGGAGGATATTGCAAAGTTTGCGATTGCCCACGGCTTTACCCAAGTTATCGCGCCGACGCACTTGGTTGTCGGACCGGACGATCCGTGGCTTGAGATCGACATCGCTTGTACCGACGCGCTGCGCAGCGCTCTGGACCGGCTGGGCGGTGCACACATTCAGCTTCAGTACTCGTTGGCATTAAGCTACGAAGCCTTCAGAACACCGGTCAAGCGGTTTGCAGTCCTGGAGAAGCTGCGTCATGCCAACATAGATGGTCTTTGGCTAAACATCTCAGGCTGCGGCGTCGATAGTTCGCCAACTGCAATCACTCGCTACGGGAACGCCGCAACGGATTTTCACTCACTTGGCATGCCAATCGTCGCTGACCATGTAGGCGGTCAAATGGGGTTGTCCTTGTTAGCGTTTGGTGCGGTTGGTGGCATTTCGCACGGCGTCACGTTGGGTGAGAGGCTCGATACGGCAAGCTGGCATAAGATTCCGGAAGGAAAGGGCTTTGGTGCGAAGACGCGCGTCTATTTGCCGACACTTGATCTAATGCTTTCGCGCGTAGATGCTGAACGCTTCTTCGAAAGTGGCGGAGGCAGGTCTCGGTCGGCTTTTGGTTGCAGGGATACCAATTGCTGTCATCGGGGCGTCGAAGATATGCTGCGAACGCCCGGCAGGCACTTTCTGTACCAACGCACCCAACAAGTCGCCAGCCTCGGAAGAATTCCCGAATCGATCCGCCCGACCGAGTTTCTCGAGGAAAACCTTCGACCTGCGAGCGACGCCGCCTTAGTTGCAACCAAACTACCCTTGCCCGACGACCTTAAGCAGAAAGTGAACAAACAAGCAAAGCGGCTTAACGACCTCCGGACAACGCTTGGGCCCTACGCCAAGAAGCGTCGCGATCTGTCATTCGCACGTCATCCAATATCGCGAGTTGCACGCGGTGGCATACGTTGACAGCCACTGTGATTAACCCGACCGCCCACAGAGTCACACCATGAGCAACGCAATTGCGCGCCGGCTAGAAGCCATTCAGACAAAGGCTGCAATGCGATCGTCTGATGTGGCGAATGTGCTGAACGTACGCCCCGAGACCGTCTCTCGATGGAACAAGGGCAAGGCGTTGCCGCATGCCAGCACAGAAAGGCAACTTCTAGAATTGGAGTTTGTCATTGACAAGCTCGCAGACATCTACGAGCCGCACGAAGCTCGACTCTGGCTCTTCTCTCGACAACGCCTGCTGGATGATCGAGTACCCGCGGAATTGATCCAGCAAGGTCAGGTTGACGAAGTATTGGCTTCGGTCAATCAACTGCTCGATGGCGCGCATCTTTGACATGACAACACACGGGCCAGCACATTGAATGATTCACGACCCTGACCTGCTCGATCGCTTGGACGCTCTTCCGAAGGAAACGTTCGACGGCGAAGTATTTCGGGGAACACGGCAAAGCCTCGACCCACTTGCCAGTTCGTACAGTGGCGGCCGGTGGATGCGTCGCGATGGCGCGGGCGTGCTCTACACAAGCTTGGCGCGCGAAGGTGCTCTGGCGGAGATTTCGTTCCACTGGAGTCAGCTCAATCCTCGTCCGACGAAGCCAGTGATGCTGCACACGCTCCGAGTGGTAGCGTATCGAACGCTCAAGTTAGTCAGAGCGGATCTTTCGGCTCTTGGCGTACCGGAAGCCGCATACATCGGCACCAACTTACCTCGCACTCAAGAGATAGGCGCCGCGATCGAATTTCTCGGATGCGATGGCCTGATCGCGCCGTGTGCGAGATGGTCGTGTGACAACCTCATCCTATTCCCGGATCAAATGGGCGTCGACGCTTCCCTGGAGGTTGTGGTGAGTGAAGTCGTCGACTGGGTGGACTGGGCGACGGCTCAGAATCTCTGGCAACCCTCGCAATGAACTGAATCGGATCACTGCGCAACCCAACCGGCTCGCCGACGCGCCGTTGTTCTCCTACTGGAACATGGACGTCTGGCCGACGCCCGCTCGCACAGCCCGAGGTGCTATCGGGCATTCATCAACGACCATTTCATTGTAGTCGAGACCGCATGCAGTACCGATTGTGTAGAGCGTCCGAGCGGGAGGCTTTGTCGCCGCGCGTCCTCACGATCGCCGCTTTCGCGTGGGCGGCGCTTCCCTAATGCCTATTGTCGCGCTCGTTTCAGTACTTGCGCGATGTACTTTCATTCTGGTGCCTCCTCGAGATGGGCGGCGGACTAGAATAGTAGAAATCCTTGCGCCTCTTTGCTAGTCGCTTGTTGCCATGGCTGCTCCAAATGTATGGGTGAGCCTCAAGGTAGCGTGCCAAGCTGAGACTTCCCCCAGGGTGCGAAGGAGGTGGCGTGAAGTTTCCAGTGATTCGATGATATGCAATGCCGGCCACTTGACCGAGAGCGTGACAGCCCACGGCGTAGTGAAGAAATCCAACCCCATACATTTCGTGCAACACAAAGCCGATCGGAAAGTAAAATATGGTTCCCAAGGCCCCCGCATATATGGCCCACTGAATGATGCCATCTATCCTAGTTTCACGAGCATGCGCTTCAATTGCCTTGTCATGTCGATCTTGCAAATCCTGCTTAGTGAGCATGGCTAAAATTTCCCCATTGTTGGATCTCGCCCGCAGCCTCTCATTTCGTACTTACTAAGTGTTCACTGCCGGTCTTACAGGACGAATATAGACTCGGTCCCTACGAAGCCCGATTACGAGGTGGCTGTACTGACTATGCGAGGCGGCTCAGTGTTCGTCTGACAGCTTCCCGCCATCCCTCGAGGCGCAACGTGCGCTCTTCCCCGTCCATCCCCGCCTCGAACCGCCGCTCCCGCCGCCAGGCCCTGGCAAAGCCCTCCTCGTCCGGCCACACCCCCGCCTGCATTCCCGCCAGCCAGGCGGCCCCCAGCGCCGTGGTCTCGAGCACCACCGGGCGGTCGACCGGCGCATCGAGCAGGTCCGCCAGGCGCTGCATGGTCCAGTCGCTCGCGACCATGCCGCCGTCGACCCGCAGCACGGTAGCGGCATCCTGGGGCCAGTCGCGATGCATCGCATCGAGCAGGTCGCGCGTCTGGAAGCAGACGGCTTCCAGCGCGGCGCGTGCAAGCTCCCGCGGGCCGGTGGCACGCGTGATGCCGAAGATCGCGCCGCGCGCATCGGCATCCCAGTGCGGAGCGCCCATGCCGGTGAAGGCGGGCACGAGATAGACCTGCTGGTTCGGGTCCACACGCGCGGCGAGCTCGCCCGATTCCGATGCGTTCTTGATGATGCCCAGGCCGTCGCGCAGCCATTGCACCGCGGCGCCGGCGACGAAGATCGAGCCTTCGAGCGCATAGGTGGTCCTGCCGCGCAGCCGCCAGGCGATGGTCGACAGCAAGCGGTTGTTCGACTGCACCCGGTCGGCACCGGTATTGAGCACCGCAAAGCAGCCGGTGCCGTAGGTGGCCTTGATCATGCCCGGCTCGAAGCAGGCGTTGCCGAGGGTGGCCGCCTGCTGGTCGCCGGCGATGCCCAGCACCGGAACCGCCGCACCGAACAGCGCCGGATCGGTGGCGCCGAAGTCGGCGGCGGAATCCTTCACCTCGGGCAGCATCGAGCGCGGGACGCGCAAGGCGGCGAGCAACTCGTCGTCCCACTGGTTGCGCACGATGTCGTAGGCGAGCGTGCGCGAGGCATTGGTGGCGTCGGTCGCATGCACCCTGCCGCCGGTGAGCCGCCACAGCAGGAAGCTGTCGACGGTGCCGAAGGCGAGCTCCCCGCGCTGGGCGGCTTCGCGCGCGCCGGGCACGGTATCGAGGATCCAGGCGATCTTGGTACCGGAGAAGTAGGGATCGAGGATCAGGCCGGTGCGCTCGGCGAACAGCGGCTCGAGGCCTTCCGCCTTCATGCGGCCGCACAGTTCGGCGGTGCGCCGGTCCTGCCAGACGATCGCGCGATGGATCGCGCGGCCGGTGCGGCGGTCCCAGACGACGGTGGTCTCGCGCTGGTTGGTGATGCCGATGCCGGCGATCCGGCTCGCATCGATCCGGGCCGACAGCAGCGCATGGCGAACCGTCTCGAGCGTCGTGCTCCAGAGATCCTCGGGCTCGTGCTCGACCCAGCCGGAGTCCGGGAAATGCTGCGCGAACTCCTGCTGGCCGATGCCGACCGCCCGAAAGCCGTTGTCGAACACGATCGCGCGGGTGCTCGTCGTGCCCTGGTCGATCGCGAGGACGAAATCCTGTGCCGCCACCTGCCTCTCCTGTCCGGGGGCCGGCCCATGCCGGCGAAGTACGAGTTTCGCAGCTTCGGCGCGCCGGCGACATGACCCGTCATCCGACGGACGGTCGCCCGCGGATATTGACGGACCGCCAGCCGCTGGCTATCCAGAAGTGAAGCCGGCCGGGGCCGACCCGAGGCCGCGAGCGCAAGGACTGATGATGAGCATGCCCGAGAGCGTCCGCAAAGGCGCGCCCACCGAATCCGGTTCGTCCGGCCCGACCGCGGCGCCGCGCCTGCCGCCCGAGTTCACGCGAAGCGAACTGGCCTCGGTGCGCGCGCGTCGCGCCGCCCTCGGCATTCCCCTGGCGGACACCGACGCCACCGGCCGTGTCGGCCTCGCGATCTCGGGCGGCGGCATCCGCAGCGCCACCTTCGCGCTCGGCGTGCTGCAGGCGCTGGCGCGCCACCGGCGGCTGCGCCATGTCGACTATCTCTCCACCGTATCGGGCGGCGGCTACATCGGCGCCTTCCTTGGCAGCCTCTACCTGCCGCCGGAGCTGCGCAATGCCGCCCCGGGCTCCGAGGCAGGCGCCGTGGCGGCAGCGGCTTCCTCGGCATCGACGATCGCCGCCACCGCCACGCAGGTGGAGGACATCCTCGCCGATGGCGGCTCGCCACCCCTGCGCTGGCTGCGCGAGCATGGTCGCTACATCGCCCCGCGCGGCGCCGGCGATATCCTGTACGCCATCGCGATCTACCTGCGCAACTGGGTCTCGCTGCACTATGTGCTGGCGGTCACGGTGCTGAGCGTGTTCCTCGCCGGCAACCTGCTTCGCACATGGCTCGGAAACCATCTGCCGGGCCTGCGCGGGCTCGAAGCCCGGCTCTTCGAGGCCGACGCCGGCCTGTGGTGGAGCCCCTGGTTCGCATTGCCGCTGGCCGGCCTCGCCCTGCTGCTGGTCCCGCTCGGCTGGGCCTACTGGCTCACGCAGACCCGGCAGGACGCGGGTTTCCCCCTGCTGCGCAACCCGGCGCTCGTCGCCACGTTCTTCGTGGCGCTTTGCGCGGCCTGGGCGCTGCATCGACTGCCGCCCGCGACGAGTGCGAAGGACACCGTCGCGCTCATGGCCGCATGCTGGCTGGTCTACGCACCCGCGGCGGCGACGATCGCCTGGCTTCTCGCACGCCGGGGAGGCGGCGGCGAAGGCATCGCGCGCAACCGGCTTTCACGCTGGCTCGCCGCGAGCCTCGCGACGGCTCTCCTGCTGGTCGCCTGGGCGCTCGTCGACAGCCTCGGCCAGACCCTGTACCGGCTGACCCACGCCGGCCATCCCTTCGGGTGGACCACCCTGGTACCGCTCGCCTCGGCCGTCGTCGTCCTGGTGCAGCGCTTCGCGCCGGCGATCGATCGTCTCGGCGAAGCCGGCACCGGCCTGCGTGTGCCGGCTCTGGCCCTTGCCTCGATGCTGGGCTTCGCGCTCTTCGCGATGCTCCTCGCGGGCTGGTCGGCCGTCGGGCATGCGCTGCTCTGGGGCGGCAGCTGCATCGACTGCGGCGCCGCACCGGGAGCGCCCCGCACGGGCCTGGCCGCGACGCTGCTTGCCGCGCTGCTCGTCATCGCCCTGCTCACGGCCCGGACCCTGCCCTTCCTGAACCTGTCGACGCTGGCCCAGTTCTATTCGGCGCGGCTCGCCCGCGCCTATCTCGGGGCGAGCCATCCGCGGCGCAGCGGCTACCGTGGCGTCGATCGCAGCGACACGACCCCGCGCGATGCCGACGTGACCCAGGCCACGCTCGGCGACGAGATCCGATGGCACGCCTACCGGCCCGACCTGCATGGTGGCCCGCTGCACTTCATCAACGTCACGATCAACGAGACCGTCATCGGTGCGGCCCAGCTCGCCCAGCGCGACCGCAAGGGCCTGCCGATGACCGTGGGCCCCTTCGGGCTGAGCGTCGGGCGCCATCGTCATGCGCGCTGGGACGGTTCCGATGCGCGCATCGTTCCCCTGTCCGGGTCGCCGCATCAAGGCGCCCGCCCGGCGACGCCAGTGGCCGACGCGCGTGCGGTGGAGCCCCTCGGGCTCGGGCAATGGATGGCGATTTCGGGTGCGGCCTTCAGCACCGGGCTCGGTGCACGTACCCGCATGGGGCTGTCGATGCTGCTGGCCTTGTCCAACGCCCGCCTCGGCTACTGGTGGGACAGCGGCGTCGGGCCACGCGGGGCGCAGGCCGTCGCCGCCCACCGGCTGTCGGAACGCGCCTCCGCATGGCTTGCCCGCCTCGCGCCGGTACAGGCCTGCCTGGCCGCCGAGACCCTGGCCCGGTTCCACGGCACGCGTCGCCGTCGCTGGCATCTCTCGGACGGCGGCCATTTCGAGAACACCGGCGTCTACGAGCTGCTGCGCCGACGCGTGCCCTTCATCATCGCCTGCGACGACGGCCAGGACCAGGACGACACCTTCCGGGACTTCGGCAACCTGGTGCGCAAGGCGCGCATCGACTGGGGCGCCGAGATCGACTTCCTGTCGACGACCGGGATCACCGAGCTGCTGGGCGCCGGCTCGCCCCTGCTCGCGAGCGTGGGAACCCCGGCGCAGCTGCGACGCGCTGCCGCGGCGGGAGCGGCAACGTCCGCGGCCCGATCGGGCGGAAGCCGGCATGCCGAGCGCCACGCCACGCTGGCCTGGGTACGCTACGAGGACGATCCCGCCGCCCGTTCGCTGCTGCTCATCCTGCGGCCCGTGCTGCTGGGCGACGAGCCGCTGGACCTGCAGGAATACGCGGCGTGCGAGCCGGACTTCCCGCAGCAGAGCACCGCCGACCAGTCCTTCGACGAAGCGCAGTGGGAGAGCTATCGCCGGCTCGGCGAATACATCGCCGACAGGCTGTTCGGCACCGAGGCCCTGCCGGGCTGCTGGGCGCCACACGCCATGGCGGCGCCGGGCGGCGCCGCTTCCAGCAGGTAGGTGCGTACTTCGCCCAGCCCCTTCATCGGTACCGGCGGCAGCTCGCGGGTCACGAAGCGGTCCCGCAGGCGTCGCCATGCCGCCTCCGAGATATGCACCCCCGAGGGGCTGCCGCTCGACTCGAGCCGGGCGGCGAGATTGACGGTTTCTCCCCAGCAGTCGAAGGCGGGCCTGCGGGTGCCGATGACTCCCGCGATCACCGGTCCGACATGCAGGCCGATGCGCACATTGAGCGGCAGGCCCGATTCGCGCGACACCTCGGCCACGCGCGCCTGCAGCGCCAGTGCGAAACGGGCGGCCCGTTGCGCATGATCGTCGGCCGCCGCGACTTCGGCCACCGCTCCCTGCCCGCTGGGCGCGATTCCGCAGACCGCCATGTAGGCGTCGCCTATCGTCTTGATCCGCTCTACGCCGTGCGCCGTGGCCAGTCCGTCGAAGTCCGAGAAGAGCCGGTCGAGCAACTGCACCAGCTCCGCGGCCGGCAGGCGGTTCGACAGCGCCGTGAAACCGACCAGGTCGGCGAAGACGATGCTGACCTCGCCATGCGCATCGGCGATCGGCGATTCGCCGCGGTGGATCCGATCGACGATCTCGCCGGGCAGCATGCTGTGCAGCAGGTCCTCGATCCGCGCCTTGGCGGCGGTGACTTCATTGAACAGCCGGAACTCGCGACGGTTCTCGTTCTCGCGCGTCCAGGCACCGTACAGGCCCAGCACCAGCGCCGCAGTGACCGCGATCGTGCTGGCGACGGAAAGCCCGGGCTCCGACGGCCCCGCCACCGCGACCACCGTGAGGAAGGCCGCCCAGGCCACCAGCGAGAACACCGCGAAATGCCGGAAGCGCAGGCGGATGATGAAGATCGTCGACAGCATCAGCAGCACGATGCCCAGGCCGGCGCGGGCCATGCCGGCCTCGATGCGCATGTAGACCAGGGCCAGCATCGTCGCGACCAGGCAGGCGACCAGGGTCGCCGCGAGTTCGTAGACATCGTCCACCCAGGGGTAGCGCACCGCCCATGCGAACACCAGCATGACCGGCACGATCACGAAGAGCCTGAGCACGAGCGTCGTGCGGGCCGCGGCCGGATCGAGCATCCAGTCCGAGACCGCGAAAAGCACGATCAGCATCGCGCCGGCGAGCAGGGCGATGCCGGTGTGATGGCGAAAGCGCAGGCAATAGAAATTGCGAAACGCCGTTTCCTCGGCCGGATCGTCGAAGCGCAGGCGGATACGGTCGGGGAAGCCGGCCATCGGGAATCACCATCGACAACTGTCGCCGCGCGGATCTGCGCCCGTACCGGCGGATCGGAGCGAGCATGCTACCTCGCGGCATCGCGATGGTCGAGATTGCGCCCGGTCGGCAGCCGCGAATCGCGCTATCCTCGGCCGCCAGAGACCGGGACGACGATGCGATGAATCCTGCCGTGGCCGGCGCGGCAAACGAAACCACCGGCGCCGGACTGCGGCAGCCGGACCGGGCCGAACTGCTCGCGCGACTCGCGTCGACGCCCGTCTGGGACATCGCCGTCATCGGCGGCGGGGCCACCGGGCTCGGCGTCGCCCTGGATGCCGCCGCCCGCGGCTTCTCGGTGGTCCTGCTCGAGGCCGAGGACTTCGCCAAGGGCACCTCGTCGCGAGCGACCAAGCTCGTCCACGGCGGCGTGCGCTATCTCGCCCAGGGGGACCTGGGCCTGGTACGCGAAGCCCTTGCCGAGCGCCGCAACCTGCTCGACAACGCTGCCCACCTCGCCCAGCCGCTGCGCTTCCTCATGCCCGTCTACGGGCCCCGGGGCCGCTGGTTCGACAAGTGGTTCTACGGCGCCGGACTGGTGGCCTACGACCTGCTGGCCGGCCGGGCCGGCCTGGGCCGGACCCGCTTCCTCGACCGGGATGCCACCGTCGCCGAGATCCCCGGCGTGCGCTCCGACGCCCTGGCCGGGGCGGTCGCCTACTGGGACGGCATCTTCGACGATGCGCGGCTGGCGCTCGCCCTGGCCAGGACCGCGATCGCCCGAGGCGCCTGCATCCTGAACCATTGCCGGGTCGACGGCCTTTCGCGCCGTGGCGGGCGGATCGACGGACTGGATGCGGTCGACACCGAGACCGGCGTGCGCCATCGGCTCGAGGCTCGCTGCATCGTCAACGCGACCGGCGTCTGGGTCGACGAAGTGCGGCGCATGGACCGGCCCGCGGCCAGGGACATCGTGGTGCCCAGCCAGGGCGTGCACCTCGTGGTGGACCGCTCGTTCCAGCCGAGCGACCGGGCCATTCTCGTGCCCTCCACCGCGGACGGCCGGGTGCTCTTCGTCGTGCCCTGGATGGGACACACGATCCTCGGCACCACCGATACGCCGCGCGAGGACCTCGCCATCGAGCCACGGCCCTTCGAGGAGGAGATCGACTTCATCCTCGCCGAGAGCGCCGGGTACCTGGCCCGCGCGCCGCGGCGGGCCGATGTCATGTCGATGTGGGTCGGCCTGCGTCCCCTGGTGCGCCCCGCCGACGGCGAGACCGGCAACACCCGAAGCGTATCGCGCGAACATACCGTCCTGGTCGCCGACAGCGGCCTGGTCACGGTCACCGGCGGCAAGTGGACGACCTACCGGGCGATGGCCGAGGATGTCCTGGCGGAATGCTTCGAAGCGGGACTGCTGCCGGCCCGGCCGGCGGGCGCCACGGCCGGACTGCGGCTGGCCGGTGCGCCGGCCCCGGGCGCCGGCGCGATACCGATCAGTGCGACGCCGGGCGCCCACCTGTACGGCCTCGAGGCCGACGAGCTTGCCCGCCTGCCCGGCGCGCAACGCGAACTCGCGCCCGGCCTCACCGAAGCGATGGTCCGCTTCGCGGTCCGGCATGAATACGCCCGCAGCGTCGAGGACGTCCTGGCGCGGCGCAGCCGGCTGCTCTTCATCGATGCCCGCGCCGCCGCGGCCATCGCGGCAGCGGTCGGTGCGATCATGCGCGATGAACTCGGCGAGGCCTTCGATGCCGACGCGTCGGCGGACGCTTTCCGTGAGCTGGCTGCGCACTACCTGCCACGGCTTGATCCGTAGCGGCCGCAGTTGACAGCGATCGATCGACTCCAGTATAGCTAGCCCAACAACGGTCGGATTCGAAGCTGCCCCAGCGCCGATGGCCTGCGCAGCGATCGATTCCGGTCTGGAGGAGATGCGGCGCAGCCGGCGCACCCGTGGCGGGTGACGCGCGAGCGCCGTCGGGCAGCTGGTCCATCCGCAGCAGAGGCGCAAGGCGTTGCCATCGAGCGATGTCGGAAAGCAAGGACACATCCTGTCCCTGGAACACGTCAGCCGCTGGTTCGGCGGCGTGCAGGCGCTGGCGGATGTCTCCATGGGGATCGAGCAGGGCCAGATCTACGGCCTGGTCGGCCCGAACGGCGCCGGCAAGACCACGCTGATCAACGCCATCACCGGCTTCTACCCGCCCCAGGAAGGCAGGATCACCTTCGAGGGCCAGTCCCTCACCAAAGTCAGTCCGCACCAGGTCGCCCGGCGCGGCATGGCGCGCACCTTCCAGAACGTCGCCCTGTTCAAGGGCATGAGCGTGCTCGACAACATCCTGCTCGGTCGCCACATCTTCATGCGCCCGAGCGCGATGGCGGCCCTGTTCTACTGGTGGTGGGCCCAGAAGGAGGAAATCGCCCATCGCCACAAGGTCGAGGAGATCATCGACCTGCTGCAGCTCGAGAGCGTGCGCGACGAACCCGTCGAGGTGATTCCGCTGGGGCTGCAGAAGCGCGTCGAGCTCGCGCGCGCGCTCGCTGCCGAGCCGCGGATGCTGATCCTCGACGAACCGATGGCGGGCATGAACCAGGAGGAGAAGGAGTACATCGTGCGCTTCATCCTGGACGCGCACGAGACGCTGAACCTGACCATCCTGCTCATCGAGCATCACATGGACGTGGTCAC
Source organism: Burkholderiaceae bacterium (assembly GCA_041676645.1). GTDB lineage: Bacteria > Pseudomonadota > Gammaproteobacteria > Burkholderiales > Burkholderiaceae_E > JAMLIN01. The sequence goes on from JBAYRO010000016.1 coordinate 21,581, forward strand.
CGGCATCTGCGATCGCGCCCTGGTGCTCAACAACGGCCGGATGATCGCCGAAGGCCCGGTCCACGAAGCCATCAACCATCCCGACGTGATCACCGCCTACATCGGGGCGCCACGCGATGAAGCCTGAGCCGGCCGCCGCGAGCGCCGCCCCCGGCATGCAGGCGGGCGGGGAAAACCTGATTGCCGTGCTGGTCGACAATGCCCGCCAGCATGGCGGCCAGGTCGCCATGCGCGAGCGCGACCGCGGCATCTGGCAGGAGTACAGCTGGGCGGAGTACCTCGAGCAGGTCACCGCCGCCGCCGCCGGACTGGAAACCCTGGGGGTCGGCCCCGGCGACAATGTCCTCGTGGTCGGCGACAACCGGCCCGCGCTGTACTTCGGCATGCTCGGCGCGATCATGCTGCGGGCGGTGCCCTCGCCGGCGTATCCCGACTTCACCCCCGACCAGCTTCTCGGCCAGATCGAGCGCGAAGCGATCCGTTTCGCCATTGCCGAGGACCAGGAACAGGTCGACAAGCTGCTCGACCTGCGCGAGCGCTACGCCGAATTGCGCGCGATCGTCTACGACGACCCGCGTGGGCTCACCGGCAGGACGCCCGAGGGCGTGCTGGCCTTCGCCGATCTCGTGGAACGCGGTCGCAAGCGCCTGCGCGAAGAAGCCGGCCTCGAAGCCGACCTGCTGGCCCGACCCCGCGGCGACGATGTCGCCGTGCTGCTGCACTCCTCCGGCACCACGGGCGCCCCCAAGGGCATTCCACTGAAGCATCGCCATGTCCTGTTCGCGGTACGCAGCGCGGCGGCGGCCGGCTACTTCAGCGAGGGCGAGATCCACATGGCCTACATGCCGATCGCCTGGGTGGGGGATTTCATCTTCACGATCGCGGCCGCCCTGGCCCTGCGCTTTTCCGTCAACATCCCCGAGAGGCAGGAAACCGTCCAGCACGACCTCCGGGAGATCGCGCCGACCGCCTACTTCAACTCGCCGCGAGCCTGGTCGACCATGCTGACCCGGGTGCAGGTCGGCATCGAGGAGTCGAGCCGGCTCAAGCGCGGGCTCTATGAGCACTTCATGCCGTTCGCCATGAACCTGGAGCGCCAGCGCCTGCAGGGCCGGCAACCCGGCCTCGGCCAGCGGCTCTGGCGCGGCGTCGGCGAGTTTCTCGTCTACGGCCCGATCAAGGACCAGCTCGGGCTGGCGCGTGCCCGCCAGGCCTACACCGCCGGCGAAGCCATCGGCGAAGAGGTGTTCCTCTTCTTCCGGGCGCTGGGGCTGAACCTGCGCCAGTTCTACGGCCAGACCGAGAGTTCGGCGCTGTGCGCCGCGCAGGACTCGGGTACGGTCAAGCTGCACACGGTCGGCGTGGCGTTTCCCGGCATGGAGGTGCGCATCAGCGACACCGGCGAGATCCTCATGCGCGGCGACAATGTCTTCGATGGCTACTACGACGATCCGCAGGCAAGCGCTGTCGCGCTGCAGGACGGCTGGCTGCACACCGGCGACGCCGGCCACCTCGAGGACGACGGCCAGCTGGTCGTGCTCGGGCGGGTGTCCGAGGTGGTCCATACGCGCAACCGGGAGAAGTTCATCCCGACCTACATCGAGAACCGGCTGAAGTTCAGCCAGTACATCAAGGACGCCTGCGTGCTCGGCGATGCACGAGACTACCTCGCCGTGCTGGTGGCCATCGACTGGGATGCGGTCGGCCACTGGGCGCAGGAGCGCGGCGTCGCCTATACCTCGTTCGCCGAGCTGTCGCAGCAGCCACCCGTCTACGACCTGATCGAAAGGGTGGTCGCCGACGTCAACACCAAGCTGCCCGAGGCCACGCGCCTCCGGCGCTTCGTCAACCTGCACAAGGAGTTCGACCCCGACGACGGCGAGGTCACCCGCACGCGCAAGCTGCGCCGCAGTGTCATCGACGAACACTACCGCGCCATCATCGATGCAATCTACGACGGCCGGGACGCGATCGAGTTCGAGGCGCAGATCACCTACGAGACCGGCGCATCCGGCGTACTGAAGCGCCACCTCGCGATCCGCGACGTGGGTGCGGCGCGCGCATCGGAGGCGACAGGATGAGCTACTTCCTGGAACTGCTGGTCAATGGCGCCCTGACCGGGCTGATGTACAGCATGGTCGCGCTGGGCATCGTGCTCATCTACAAGTCCTCCAGCGTGCTCAACTTCTCCCAGGGCGCGATGGTGATGATCGCCGGCTACGTGGTCTGGCTGCTGACGTCCTTCGGCATCCCCATCTACCTCGCGATGGCGCTTGCGCTGGTGGTGATGTTCGTCTTCGGACTGCTGACCGAGCGCCTGCTGCTGCGCAAGATGGTCGGCCAGCCGATCATCATGATCGTCATGCTCACCCTGGGGCTGGACATCTTCCTGCGCGGCCTCGGCCCGGGCCTGCTCGGCACGACACCGAAGCATCTCGACCTCGGGGTCGGCATCGCGCCACTGATCCTGGGCGATGTCTTCATCAACCGGGCCTACCTGGTCGGCGGCATCGTGGCGCTGGTCCTCGTCGCCCTGTCGCTGCTGTTCTTTCGCAGCCGGCTCGGCACCAAGCTGCGCGCCGTCTCCGACGACCATGTGGCGAGCTGGTCGGTGGGCATCTCGGTGGAGCAGGCCGTTGCCGTCTCTTGGGGCCTGGCCGGGCTCTGCGCGGTGGGCGCCGGCACGATCTGGGGCGCGGTCCAGGGCGTCGACTGGTCGCTGACCGCACTGCTGTTCCCCGCCGTCGCCGTGGTGATCCTGGGCGGCCTGGACAGCATCCACGGCGCCCTCGTCGCCGGGCTGGTGGTCGGCATCCTGGGCAGCGTCATCCCGGGCTACGTCGACTCGCTGGTCGGAGGCAGCACGCGCGACGTGGTGACCTCGGTGATCATCCTGCTCACCATCCTGATCCGGCCCTACGGCATGTTCGGTCGCGAAGACATCGAAAGGATCTAGCGCATGTTCTATCGCCTGTCCGGAGTCCATCACACCCGGTACGCCTCGGCCAGGCAGCTGTGGCCGGTGCCGGCGGACCGCTGGCAGGTGTACGGAATCCTGGCGCTGGCGCTGGCCGCGCCGCTGTACCTGCCCCAGGTCTATCTCTCGAGCTACCTGCTGCCCTGGCTGATCTTCGGCGCGGCCACCCTGGCGCTGACCCTGCTAATGGGCCTGGCCGGGCAGCTGCATTTCGGATTCGCCGCCGTGATGGCAATCGGCGCCTATGCCAGCATCCACCTGAGCCAGGCCGGCGTGCCCTTCGAGCTCGCCCTGATCGGCGCCGGCCTGCTCGCCGCCCTGATCGGCTGCCTGTTCGGCGCGGCGGCCCTGCGCGTCAAGGGACTGTACCTGGTCATGGCCACGGTGGCGATGCAGTTCCTGGTGAACTGGGTGATCGTCAACGTGACCGCGATCTCGGGCGGCGCGGTCGCGACCCTGCAGACGCCCAGGGTGAGCTTCCTGTTCATCCCGATGGACGGGCTCATGGCGCGCTACTACCTGGCCCTGCTATGGGCGGTGATCGTCACCCTGCTGATTCTCAACATCAAGCGCACCAGCTTCGGGCGGGCGCTGGTCGCGGTGCGCGACAAGGACTTCGCCGCCGCCGTCATCGGCGTCAACATCTTCAAGTACAAGCTGCTGGCCTTCTTCAGCAGTTCCTTCCTGGGCGGTGTCACCGGTGCGATCCTCGCGTTCTGCTACTACCAGGCGGTCACGCCGGAGCAGTTCAGCTTCGACGTCACCATCTCGCTGGTCGCGATGGTTCTCGTGGGCGGCCTGGGCAGCGTGATCGGCGCCTTCCTCGGCGCCGGCTTCGTCCTGCTGGCGCCGATCATCCTGCTGAACAGCATCGCGTCGCTGGTCGACGCCGGCTGGCTTTCCGTCTCGACGACCCTGATGGCGCACATCCCGCTGATGCTCTATGGCGCAATGATCATCGGCTTCCTGCTCTACGAACCACTCGGGCTGGCCAAGATATACGACAACCTGCGCAAGTATTTTCTGGTCTGGCCTTTCAGGCATACCCAGAGCTGAAGCGGCTCTGAATTCCGCTCTACACGAGGAGGAACCCGCAATGAAACCGATACGTCGAACCCTGCTGGGCAGTGGCCTGGCAGCCACCGCCGCCGTCACGCTGGGACTGCCGATGGGCCGGGCGCTTGCCCAGGGCAAGGAGCCCCTCAAGTTCGCCACGCTGATGGACTTCACCCGGGTCTATACCTTCCTGACCTCGGAGTACAGCCAGGGCCAGCAGGACTACATCCGGCTGATCAACCTGGAGGGAGGCGTCGATGGCCATCCCGTCAACCTGACCATCCGGGACCACGCCAGCCATCCGCAGCAGGGGATCGCGATGTACAACGAGGCGCTGCGCGACGGCAATATCTTCTTCGACTTCCTGAGCACACCGGTCGCCAACGCCGTCATGCCGCGGGCCAACGAGGACAAGGTGCCGATGATCGCCTTCGCGCACGGTCGCGCCGACGCGATCGACGGCACCGAGTTTCCCTATGTGTTCCCGTCGGCGGCCATCTACCGCTCGCAGGCCGCCCTGCTGATGCAGTACATCGACGAGCAAGCCGGCGGCCTCAAGGGCAAGAAGATCGCCTTCGTGCACATCGACTCCCCGTTCGGCAAGGAGCCGATCGCCCTGCTCGAGGCCATGGTCCAGAGCAAGGGCTTCACCCTCCAGGGCTTCCCCTACCCGGTTCCCGGCACCGAACAGGCCGCCACCTGGACCGAGGTGCGCCGCTTCCGACCCGATGCCGTCATCATCTGGGGCGCCGGTCCCGGCCAGGCGGTATCGGTACGCGGCGCCATCGGCAACGGGATATCGCCCAAGAGCATCTACTCGGTCGTCTGGATCTCGGACACCGACATGCAGTCCTTCAGCGGCGATACGGCCGTCGGGGTGAAGCGCGTCACGCTGGTCAACCCCGGAACCGACCAGAAGATCGTGCAACGCATCATCGAGAAGGTGATCGAGCCGGGCGACGGCAGTGGCGATCGCAGCACCGTCGGTTCCACCTACTACAACATCGGCGTGGCCTCCATGGCGATCCCGGTCCAGGCGGCCAGGCTCGCGCTCGGGAAATCCGGCGCCCCGCTGACCGGCGAGAAGCTCAAGGCCGGCCTCGAGATGATCAAGGACTTCGACGCCGACGGGCTGATGCCGCCGCTCACGATCACGGCCGAGGACCACCAGGGCGGTGGCTGGGGCCGGATCTCGGAGTGGAACGGCAAGCAATGGGCGCCCCTGTCCGACTGGTCCACCGCCGAGCAGGACCTCGTCTGGAAGCTGATCCGGGAAGAGGCGGGCAAGTAGGGAATGAAACCGGGCGCACGGAACGGAGGGTAGCGCAGTGAGCCTGCTGTCCCTCAACAATGTCGAGGTCGCCTACGACCGGGTGTTTCTCGCCATCAAGGGAGTCTCGCTGGACGTCGAGGAGGGCAGCATGGTCGCCCTCCTCGGCGCCAACGGCGCCGGCAAGTCGACCACCCTGAAGACGATCAGCGGCCTGCTCGCGCCCGAACGCGGCGCGGTGCGGCGCGGACATATCACCTTCGGCGAGCAGGACATCGGCGGCCTGAGTCCGCCGCACCGGGTCCGGATGGGCCTGGTGCATGTGCTCGAGGGGCGGCGCGTGTTCGAGCACCTGACGCCGGACGACAACCTGCTGGCGGCCTACCCGGGCCGCCATGCCAGGAGCCGTTTCAACGAACTGCGCGAGCAGGCGTACATCTACTTCCCGCGCCTTGCCGAACGCTCGCGCACCCAGGCGGGCTATCTCTCGGGCGGCGAGCAGCAGATGCTGGCCATCGCACGCGCGCTGATGACCGAGCCGCGCCTGATCATGCTCGACGAGCCGTCGCTCGGCCTGGCTCCCTTCCTGGTCCGGGAGATCTTCGACATCATCCGCAAGATCAACCGCGAGCAACGCACCAGCGTGCTGCTCGTCGAGCAGAACGCCAAGGCGGCGCTGGACATCGCCGACCACGCCTACCTGCTCGAGAACGGCAACATCGTGATGAGCGGCGCCGCCGCGGCGCTCAAGGAGAACCCCGACGTGCAGGAGTTCTACCTCGGCGGCGTCGGCAAGACCGACTACCACGACGTGAAGCATTATCGCCGGCGCAAGCGCTGGCTGGCCTGAGGAACGCACGAGGACGAACCGACAAGCTCTGGAACGCAGCCCCCGCAGGAGGAGGAAACCGAGATGAAAGCGACCCGTCGAACCGTACTCGGCAGCGGCCTGGCCGCCACTGCCGCCATCACGCTGGGCGTGACCGGCCGCGCCGCCCATGGGCAAGCCAAGGAGCCGATCAAGTTCGCGACCCTGCTCGATTTCACCCGCATCTACACTTTCGGCTCCGTCGAGTACAGCCAGGGGCAGCAGGACTACATCAAGCTGGTGAATGTCGAGGGCGGCATCGACGGACACCCGATCGCCCTGACCGTCAAGGATCACGCGAGCCATCCGCAGCAGGGCATCGCGCTCTACAACCAGGCCCTGCGGGAGGGCAACGTCTTCTTCGACTTCCTGAGCACGCCGGTGGCCAACGCCATCATGCCGCGGGCCAACGAGGACAAGGTGCCGATGCTCGCGTTCGCGCACGGGCGCAGCGATGCGATCGACGGCGAGCGCTTTCCCTATGTCTTCCCAGCGGCGGCGATCTACTGGTCGCAGGCGGCCCTGCTGCTGCAGTACATCGACCAGCAAGCCGGCGGCCTCAAGGGCAAGAAGATCGCGTTCGTGCATATCGATTCCCCCTTCGGACGCGAGCCGATCGAACTGCTGGAAACCGTCTCCCGCGACAAGGGCTTCGAATTCAAGAACTTTCCCTACCCCGTTCCCGGAACCGAACAGGCCGCAGCCTGGACGGAAGTGCGGCGCTACCGCCCGGATGCGGTGGTCATCTGGGGCGCGGGCCCGGGCCAGGCGGTGTCGATCCGCGGCGCCATCGGCAACGGGATATCGCCCAGCACGATCTACTCGGTCGTGTGGCTGTCGGCGACCGACATGCAGTCCTTCGAGGGGGATACCGCGGCCGGCGTCAAGCGCGTTACCCTGGTCAACTCCGGCACCGGGCCGGAGATCGTGCAGCGCATCGTCGAGAAGGTGGTCAAGCCCGGCAACGGCAGCGGCGACGAGAAGACCGTCGCCTCCACCTACTACAACATCGGGGTGGCCAGCCTGGCGGTCCCGGTAGAGGCGGCCAGGCTGGCGCTCGCGAAGCTCGGCGCACCGCTGACCGGCGAGAAGCTCAAGGCCGGCTTCGAGATGATCAAGGATTTCGACGCCGGCGGACTGACGCCACCGCTCACGATCACCGAGAAGGATCACCAGGGCGGCGGCCAGGGGCGCATCACGGAATGGAACGGCAAGGACTGGGAGCCACGGAGCGACTGGTCCAGCGCCGAGCAGGACCTGGTCTGGAAGCTCGTCCACGACCTGGCCACCAAGGGCACGTAGGGAATCCCGGCGGGGCGGGCAAGTCCATCTCACCCGGGGACCGGAAGGGCCGCGCGCGAAACGCGCTACCATCGGGCACGGTCGCTTCCGGGCCGTCGCAAGGACTGCCACGCCCCAAATGCTCAGTTTCCTACCGCCGACCGCGCGCGGCGTCGTCGCCACCGTCCTGCTGGTCCTCAACATCCTCGTCTGGACGCTGATCCTCTTCGTCCTGGCGCTCGTGCGCCTTGCGCTGCCCTTCCGGCGGGTGCGCCAGGGGCTCGATCCCTGGCTCAATCGCGTGGCGAGCGCCTGGATCTCCGGCAACAGCGCCTGGATGCGACTGACCCAGCGCACCGAATGGGATGTGGAAGGCGTCGAGGGACTCGATCCCCGCGACTGGTACATGGTGAGCGCCAACCACCAGACCTGGGTCGACATCTTCGTGCTGCAGCATGTGCTCAACCGGCGCATCCCGCTGCTGAAGTTCTTTCTCAAGCGCGAGCTGATCTGGGTGCCGGTGATGGGCCTGGCATGGTGGGCGCTCGACTTCCCCTTCATGCGCCGGCATTCCGATGCCTACCTGCGCGAGCATCCCGAGAAGCGCTTCGAGGATCTGGAAACAACGCGCCGCGCCTGCGAGAAATTCGCCCTGGTGCCGACCAGCGTGATGAACTTCCCCGAAGGCACCCGCTTCACCGCCGACAAGCACGCCGCCCAGCGCTCGTCGTTCACCCACCTGCTGCGGCCCAAGGCGGGCGCGCTGTCGCTGTCGCTCGCGGTCCTTGGGGAACGCTTCCGCTCCTTCCTGGACGTGACGATCGTCTATCCGGACGGCGCCCCGAACTTCTGGCAGTTCCTCTGCGGCCGGGTGCCACGGATCATCGTGCGGATACGCCGCCTCGAGATTCCCCCCGAGCTGCTGGGCGGCGACCCGGTCACCGATTCACGCGTGCGCAAGGCGGTGCATCGCTGGCAGCTCGAACGCTGGACCGAGAAGGACGCATTGATCAGCTCCCTGCTCGCGGCGGCGGACGGCGGGCGCCCGGCCGACCCCGCTCGGGCCCCGGCCGGCACGGACGGGCACGCGTAACTCAGCTAGTGGCGGCGCCCGGGGCGGCCACCGTCTGGGTCGTGAAGTCGGCCGGCGTCACGATCTCGATCAGCTCGAGATCCTCCGAGTGCGCCAGTTCCCGATGCCGGATGCCCGGTGGCTGGTGCACGCAGGTGCCGGCTTCCATCAGCACCTCGCCGACTCCCTCGTACTCGAAGCGGGCCCAGCCGCGCAGCACGTAGACCAGCTGCAATCCGACATCGTGGCAATGCCACTCGCCGGTGGCTTGGGTGCCCTCGCGGGCGCGGATCACATGCATGACGGCGTGGCCATTGGTGGCCTCGCGAATGCCGAGGTCGCGATACTCGAAATACTGGCGCAGCCCGTCGGCGTGGAATTCGCCGTCACGTGCGTGCTGGATGCTGAACTTCATGGAAGGCTCCTGCGGGGGATCTCGTCGGGTGCCGCCCGATCCTAACCCGGCACCGCCCCGGCGGGCATATCCGGCGCGGACTCCCCACCCGGCTTGCATGGACCCGGCCGCGGGGCCAGACTCGGTGCATCCGTCCGAGAACGCATCCTGGCCAAGCCCGCCTCCAACGCCATGCCGAACCTGCCGATCACGATCGCACAGATCAGCGACATGCATCTCCAGCGCCCCGGTGTCACCGGCATCGGCGGCATCGACCCGGCCGCCGCGCTTGCCGCCGCGGTCGGCGCGATCGGACGGCTCGAGCAGGCGCCGGACGCGGTGGTGGCGACCGGCGATCTCGTCGATGGCGGGCATCCCGATGCCTATGCCCTGCTGCGCGAACTGCTCGCGCCGCTGGCGATGCCGGTCTACCTGCTCGCCGGCAACCACGATGCGCGCGCTGCGCTGTTCGACGCCTTTCCCGAACATGCCCGGCTCGCCGCCGGCGCGCCGTCGGGAAGCCTGCAGTACCGGGTTGCGATCGGGCCGCTGCAACTCGTCGCGCTCGATACGCTCGCGCCGGGCCACGACCATGGCGAACTCTGCGATGCCCGTCTCGACTGGCTCGAGGCAAGCCTCGCGCAATGCCGCGACCAGCCCGTCGTGGTGGCGATGCATCATCCGCCCTTCGCGACCTTCCTCGAAGCCATGGACCGGATCGGGCTGCGTCGCGGCGGACCGCGCCTGGCCGCCATCCTGCAGCGGCACCGCAACGTCGAGCGGGTGATCTGCGGCCATCTGCACCGCGCCATCGATGCCCGTTTCGGCGGCGCGATCGCCTCGACCTGCCCCTCGACGGTGCACCACATGCATCTCGACTTCGATCCGGGCTCGCCCTATCGCTGGACCCGCGAGCCGCCCCAGTTTCGCATCCACGCCTGGAGCGCGGACGCCGGGCTCGTCACCCATACCGCCAGCGTGCAGCGCTTCGAAGGGCCGAGCGGCTTTCGAAGCTAGGCGCCCGGGTCGGACGGCACGTCCATTCCCGGCGCAGCCGATGCGCCATGGATTCGCGTGAAGGCCTCGACATGGTCCATCAGGACATCGAACTCGGCCGCGGCGCGGACTTCGTCGCCGCCGGCGATCTGCCGGGCGGTGCTCGCGTAGGCGCGGGCGATGTCGGGCTGCTCGGCGGCGCTGCGATAGTTCAGTACCCAGAAGCGACGCACCAGCCCCCGCATGGCCGCCATCGCGCCGCTGGAGAACTCGTTGCGGGCCGTCTCGCGGCACAGTGCGATGAAGCGCCGATTGGCGCGCCGGAACAGCTGCCAGTCGCCGGACCAGGCGGCATCGTCGAAGGCATCGGCGAGCCGCGCGAAATCGCCGCGTTCGCCGGCATCGGCCAGTCGCGCCGCCTGCCTGACGACCAGGCGCTCGATTTCGCGCCGCACCTCGAGCATGCGCAGTTGCTGGGCCAGGTCGATCGCGCTCACCCGGTAGCCGCGATGCGGCAGGACTTCGATGAGATGCTCGCGCGCCAGGCGCTGCAGCGCTTCGCGGATCGGGGTGCGGCCGAGCCCGAGCCGCGTCGCGAGCATCGCCTCCGAGACGGGCGCGCCCGGGGGCAAGTCGAGCTCGACGATCATCTCCTCGAGACGCTCATGCGCTTCCTCGCTCAGTGGGCGCCTGGCGTGTCGATTGTGAGGAAGTCCGGAAGGCTTGCTTGTACGCGGCATCGGGCGGCTTTCGTGCTGCGCCAATTTAGCATTTCCGGCAATGGCACCGGGCCGGGTCGACATCCGCCCCCCGGGGTTCAGGCGGGTCCGCGCAAGGCTTCGAGGATCCGGCGACCGGCGCGACCGCTGCGGGGCCAGCCGAGCCGCTCCTCTTCGTCGGCGATGGCGGCACGACTGCGACTGCCGATCAGTCCGTCGACCTCGCCGATATCGTGTCCCCGCAGCAGCAACAGCGTCTGCAACTCGCGCCGCTCCGCCCGGCCGATGCCGGGATCGTCGGTCGGCCAGTCGGCATGGAAAGCGGAGCCCCCGCGCAGCCGGTCGGCGAGATGGGCAATCGCGAGCGCATAGCTCTCGGCCGCGTTGTAGGAATAGATCGCATCGAAGTTGGGCAGCACCAGGAAGGCCGGGGCGCGTGCCGAGCGAACCTCGCGCATCGCGGGCACGATCAGCCCGACCCGGGTCTGGGGCCGCAGGCCCAGCGCTGCCGGATCGATGGCCTGACCGCCTGGAAGGGTGACGCCACGTGACATCCATTCGGATAGTGGGCGCTTGCTCCGACGACTTGTGACGCTGGTATTGAAACCCTCGGGCAGGCCGACCTCGAACCCCCAGGATTCGCCGCGACGCCATCCGGCCCGCCGCAGGAAGTTCGCCGTCGAGGCCAAGGCATCGGGAATCGAGCCGACGATGTCGCGACGGCCGTCGCCATCGAAATCGACCGCGGTGCTCATGAAGGTGCTGGGCATGAACTGGGTATGGCCGAAAGCTCCCGCCCAGGAGCCGACCAGCCGCTCGGGTTCGACATGCCCCTCCTGGGCGATGCGCAGCACGGTCAGGAATTCCTCCTGGAAGAAGGATTGCCGCCGGCCGAAGCAGGACAGCGTCGCCAGCGAACGAACCAGCGACAGCTTGCCGAAATTGCGCCCGTAGTTGCTCTCGACGCCCCAGACCGCGACCACCGTGGCCGGGTCGACGCCGAAGCGTCTCTCGATGGCCTCCAGGGTCTGCCCATGCTCCGCGAGCATGGCGCGGCCGTCCTCGATCCGGTCGCTGTCGACGAGCGCGGCGAGGTAGTCCCAGATCGGCGTGCGGAATTCGGGCTGGAAGTCGAGCGATGCGAGCACGCCGCGATCGGGTTCGACGCCATCGAGCCGGGCGGCCCAGGTCGCGCTGCTGATGCCGCGCGACAGGGCGGTCGACTCGAGCCGGTCAAGGCAGCGAGCGAACTGGGCCGGATCGGCGGGCGGGCGGGTATCGACCGCGGCGGCCGCGCCGGTGGGCACCTTGGCGCTGGAGCCGGAAGCGGCCCGGGCGGCAGGAAGCATGGCATCGGGCGCCAGCAACGCGAGGGCAATCGAGGCAATGCCCATCGACGCGATGCGTCGGGCCGTTCGCAGCGGGTACAGGCGTTTCGGCATCGGTCCATTCTAGACTGCCCCGCAGCCCGATCGCGGCTTGCGCGACGATGGATAATCGCGGCTGGCCGACCCGGGTCCCGCGAAGCTTCGAGCGCGACCATGCCTGCGGTCGGTGACAAGACCCGATGACAATGGAGACCTGTCGATGAAGATCCTCGCCGAAGGACTGGAGTTTCCCGAAGGACCGGTGCTGGCGCCCGACGGCTCGCTGCTGGTCGTCGAGATCCGCCGCGGCACCCTGACCCGCATCGATCCGCGCACCGGCGCGACGACGATCATCGCCCGTCCGGGCGGCGGCCCCAATGGCGCGGCGATCGGCCCCGACGGCGCCTGCTACGTCTGCAACAACGGCGGCTTCGAATGGCGCCAGCATGGCGGCATCCGGATTCCGACCTTCGAACCGGCCGACTACGGCGGTGGCCGGATCGAGCGGATCGAACTCGACACGGGCCGCGTCGACGTGCTTTACGACCGGGTCGGCGAGCACCGCCTGCGCGGGCCGAACGACATCGTCTTCGATGCGCACGGCGGCTTCTGGTTCACCGATCTCGGCAAGTCCCGGCGCCGCGACATGGATCGCGGCGGCATCTACTACGCCCGCGCGGATGGCTCGGCGATCACCGAGGTCGTCCATCCCGTCTCGCGGCCCAACGGCATCGGCCTGTCGCCCGACGGGAACACCCTCTACGTCGCCGAGACCGAGACGGGCCGGCTCTGGGCCTGGCGGATCACCGCCCCGGGCGAGCTCGCGCACGAACCGTTCCCGAGCCCGCACGGTGGCCGACTGGTCCATGCAACGGCCGACTACCGGCTCTTCGATTCGCTCGCCGTCGAGGCCGAGGGCAACATCTGCGTCGCGACCCTGATGAGCGGCGGCATCTCCGTATGCAGCCCGAGCGGCGGCCTCGTCGAGTTCGTGCCCTTCGACGATCCCTACACCACCAACATCTGCTTCGGCGGGATCGACATGCGTACCGCCTGGATCACGCTCTCGAGTCGCGGCCAGCTGGTGGAGGCGCCCTGGCCGCGCGCGGGCCTGCGCCTCGCCCACTGAAAGGCCGGTTACAAACCCTTACGACGCTGCGTGAGCGCTTTACCCGCCGGGAATCGACTATTGCTCCCGAGCGCTCGATACCGGGCGCGACCGAACGAGAGACGCTCTCTCATTCCTCGAAGGAGCACACACATGAAACGCAAATCGATCCAACGCTTCGCCCTGCTCGGCGCCGTCGCCATTGCCGCCCCGCTTGCCGTCATGGCCCAGCCCGACAAGGGCGACGGTCCCCGCGATCGCGGTCCCGGCGCCCACAAGGGGCATTTCCACAAGGGTCATCACGGCCATCATGGCCACTTCCACCGCGGCGGCGGGTACAGCGGCCATATGCTGCGCGGCCTCGACCTGAGCGAGGAGCAGCGCGACAAGCTCTTCGAACTGCGTCATGCGCAGGCGCCGAAGATGCGCGAGCTCGGCAAGACGCTGCGCAGCTCGCAGCGCGAACTGCGCCAGCTGTCGATGTCGGATTCGTTCGACGAGGCGAAGGCCAAGCAGCTCGCCGACGCCGCCTCGCAGGCCGGAGCCGGGATGGCGCTGTTGCGCGCCCAGCTGCGGAACGAGACCTTCAAGGTCCTGACGCCGGAGCAGCGCGAAAAGCTCGCCAAGCGGGCCGAGATGCGCAAGCGTGGCGCGAAAGGGCCGCGCGGCAACCGCGGCGAAGCACGTAGCTGAGCGTAGAGCCCGGCCCAGACAGAATCCCTCCCCCTCGGGCGCCTTCGGGCGCCCTTTTTTCTTCGTGTCGGCTACGGCGGGAGACCGCGTCTACCGGAGCAGGAGCATGGGAATGGGGGATGAGCGCAGCAGTGCGGTCGTCTTGCTGCCGAACAACAGGCTGCGCAGCGGGGAATGTCCGAATGCCCCCATGACGAGCAGATCGATACCCTGTTCCTTCACCGCCCCGGCGATGACGGTCTCCGCATCACCCGGAGTCAGGGCAACCGAGACATCGAAACCGACGGCGGCCAGCGTCGTCCTGGCCCAGTCGAGCTGCCTGTCGGCGTCTTGCCTGCGGGGGCCCGACCCCGACGTCAGCAGGCTGATCGGCAAGCCACGGAACAGGGGGCTGCCTGCCACCATCTCGATACCGCGCCGCGTGACGGACCCGCCGTCGAACGCGATCATGACTCGCTGCGGCAGCTTGAAGTCCTCGGTCACGGCCAGGATGGGCTTGCGCAGGGCGCGAACCACGCGCTCGACGTTGCGCCCGATGTCGCGCTGCGTGGTTTCGGCCGACTCTCCGCGACGGCCCAGGACCAGCAGGCGCACGTCCCTGGCCTGTTCGGCCAGCGTGTCCTGCAGATCACCGCGGCGCAGCCGCACATCGACCCGCGCCACGCCTGCTGCAATGGCCCGCTCGCGCAGCCGGTTCAGGAATACGCGCCCGCGTTCCCGTGCCTCCCGGGCGCGAGCCTCGTCCTCGGCGGCCAGCCTTGCCAGCAATCCTTCCTGGGCATCGATGCCGATCGCGCCGCTGTGGTCTTCGCCAGGGCCCGCGCCGGGCTGGCGATCGAGGACATGCAGGAACTCCAGCGGCGCGTCCAGGCGACGGGCCGCCCAGGCCGCGTAATCGGCGACGTAATCGGCGAAGCGGGATCGATCCACGCAGGCCAGCACCTTGCTCGCATTCATCTGTCGAGCTCCCCTCAGTGGCCCATCAGGACGTCGCGGGCGCCATCCTTGTCGGGCACCCCGAACCTGTCCACCATCGTGGCGCTCGCCTCGTTCAGGCCGATGACTTCCACCTCGGTGGCGTCGCGCCGGAACTTGACGACCACCTTGTCCAGGGCGCTCACCGCGGTGATGTCCCAGAAGTGGGCGCGGCTGACGTCGATGCGCACCTTCTCGATGACCTCCTTGTGGTCGAAGGCATTGACGAAGCGCTCGGCGGAGGCGAAGAACACCTGGCCGGTGATCGTGTAGACCCTGACCCGTCCTTCGTCCTCGGTATGCGAGCTCGCCCGGAAAATCCGACCCACCTTGTGCGCGAAGAAGACGCCCGACAGCAGCACGCCGACCAGCACGCCGCGGGCGAGATCGTGGGTGCCCACCGTCACCGCGACGGTGGCGAGCATCACGATGCTGGAGCTTCGCGGATGCGCGCGCAGGTTGCGGATCGAATTCCAGTCGAAGGTGCCGATCGACACCATGATCATCACCGCCACCAGGGCGGCCATCGGAATGCGAGCCACCCAGTCGCCGATGAAGACCACCATCAGCAGCAGGGACAGGCCGGCGGTGAGCGTGGAAAGACGCCCCCGGCCGCCGGATTTCACGTTGATGACCGACTGGCCGATCATCGCGCAGCCCGCCATGCCCCCGAGAAAGCCGGTGGCGATGTTCGCCACGCCCTGGCCCACGCATTCGCGGTTCTTGTTGCTGTCCGAATCGGTCAGTTCGTCGACGATGGCGGCGGTCATCATGGATTCCAGCAGGCCCACCACCGCCAGGGTGGCCGAGACCGGGAAGATGATGCGGAGCGTCTCGAAATTCAGCGGGACGTCGGGCAGAAGGAACATCGGCAGACTGTCGGGAAGCTCGCCCATGTCGCCGACGGTGCGGATGTCCAGCCCGAGGACGATCGCCACCGCGGTCAGCACGACGATGGCTACCAGGGGCGATGGCACGGCCTTCGTCAGGCGAGGGAAAAGATAGATGATCCCCAGGCCCGCCGCCGTCATGGCGTAGACGTGCCAGGTGACATGGGTCAGTTCGGGCAACTGGGCCATGAAGATCAGGATCGCCAGCGCATTGACGAAGCCGGTGATGACCGAGCGGGAGACGAAACGCATCAGCGCGCCGAGCCTGAGCCAGCCCGCGATGACCTGCAGCACGCCGGTGAGCACGGTAGCGGCCAGCAGGTACTGCAGGCCATGGTCCCTGACGAGCATGACCATGACCAGGGCCATCGCGCCGGTGGCGGCCGAGATCATGCCGGGCCGTCCGCCCGCAAAGGCGATGATCGTCGCGATGCTGAAGGAGGCATACAGCCCCACCTTGGGATCGACACCGGCGATGATCGAGAAGGCGATGGCTTCCGGAATCAATGCCAGCGCGACCACGAGGCCGGCCAGCAGATCGTTGCGGACATTGGAAAGCCAGTCCTGGTGCAAGGAGCTCGTCATGGTTCGTTCCGGGTAAGGCCCGTCGGACTGAAGCGGGCACGGGCGGCGGTGCCATCCCCGCGCAGGGGGAAGGACGCGAAGACTCAGTCGGTCAAGCGTGCCCGCGGGAAGGCGAAGGCGGCGAGGGGAAGCCGGCTGGGGCCGGGGAATCGAGACTTACACTGGCGGGGATCCGACGGGTTCGACTGGCTGAAGGCGTGGGACCCGCGAGTCTAACGTACGGTGATGACCACGCGGGATCGCGAAGGCGCGGACAAGCGCGGCGCCAAGCCGCTTTGCCCTCGCCGTGCCCAGGCCGCATACTTCGGCCGAACCGACGCAGGGGAGCGACCGCATGAGCTGGCTGATACTGGGACTGCTGCTTTTCTTCGGCCCGCATTCGGTGCGGATCTTCGCCGATGACTGGCGCAGCACGACGATCGCCCGGGTCGGCGTGCCGGCCTGGAAGGGCCTGTACACCCTGGTCTCGATCATCGGCCTGCTGTTCATCATCCATGGCTACGGAGTGGCCCGGACCGATCCGACCCTCTTGTGGATGCCGCCCGCATGGGGCCGGCATGCCACCGCGCTGCTGAGCCTGGTGGCCTTCGTGCTGGTGGCGGCGGCCTATCTGCCAGGCACGCACATCCGCGAGAAGATCGGCCACCCGATGCTTGTCGGGGTCAAGGCCTGGGCGCTGGGCCATCTCCTGTCGAACGGAACTCTCGCGGATCTCGTCCTGTTCGGCATCTTCCTCACATGGGCGATCGCCCACTTCGCGGTATCGCGGCGGCGCGACCGCGCCGAAGGCCGGACCTACCCGGCCGCGGGCTGGAGCCGCGACGCCATCGCGATCGTGCTCGGCATCGTGGCCACCGGCATCTTCGCGATGTGGCTGCATGTGCCGCTGATCGGGGTCAGGCCCTTCTGAACCGCGCTCCGAGATGGCGCCCCGAAATGGGGTCAGACACCATTTCCAGGGGAAATGGTGTCTGACCCCATTTCGGAGCCGACCCCATTTCGGGGCGCCTTGTCAGAGGATCTGGCCGAGGAAGCGGCGCGTGCGCTCCTGTTGCGGCGCCGAGAAGAACTGCGCCGGCGGGGCGACCTCGACGATCTCGCCCTCGTCCATGAAGACGACGCGGTCGGCGACGGCACGGGCGAAGCCCATTTCGTGGGTGACGACGATCATGGTCATCCCGTCCTCGGCCAGCGTCATCATGGTGTCGAGCACCTCCTTGACCATCTCGGGATCGAGCGCCGAGGTGGGCTCGTCGAAGAGCATGATCGAAGGCTCCATGCACAACGCGCGCGCGATCGCGGCGCGCTGCTGCTGGCCGCCCGAGAGCTGGCCGGGGTACTTGTTCGCCTGGTCGGCGATGCGTACCCGCTCGAGCAGGGCAAGCGCGCGCGCATCGGCATCGCGGCGCGGCAGGCGCCGCACCCAGACCGGCGCGAGGGTGCAGTTCTCGAGCACCGTCAGGTGGGGAAAGAGATTGAACTGCTGGAAGACCATCCCGACGCGCGCCCGGATCGTGTCGATGTTGCGCAGGTCGTCGTCGAGCTCGACGCCTTCGACGAGGATGCGGCCGCGCTCATGAACCTCGAGCCGGTTGATGCAGCGGATCAGGGTCGACTTGCCCGAGCCCGAGGGACCGCAGACCACGATCCGCTCGCCGCGGGCCACCTCGAGGTCGACCGAGCGCAGCGCCTGGAAATCGCCGAACCACTTCTCCAGGCCCCGGATGGAAACCGCCGGCGCATCCATCAGCGAACCTGCGCCGAGCGTTGCTCCAGCCAGCGGCTGTAGCGTGACATCGCGTAGCATCCGATCCAGTAGACGAGCATCGAGAACAAGAGGGCCTCCAGGAAGTACTTCTTCCACACGACATCGGTCTCCACCGATTTCTTGACCGCATACGCGAAGTCGAAGATCGCGATCACGACCACCAGCGAAGTGTCCTTGAAGAGCGCGATGAAGCTGTTGACGATGGGCGGAATCGCGACGCGCAGGGCCTGCGGCAGGATCACCAGGCCCATCATCCGCCAATAGGGAAGGCCCAGCGCCCGGGCCGCTTCGTACTGCCCCTTCGGGACGGCCTGCAGGCCGCCACGGATCACCTCGGCGAGGTAGGCGGCGACGAACACGATGATCGCGACCTGGGCGCGCAGGAGCTGGTCGATGGTGAAGCCCGCCGGCATGAACAGCGCGAACATCACGCTCGCCATGAACAGCACCGTGATCAGCGGCACCCCGCGCACGACTTCGATCCAGGTGATCGACAGGGCCCGCAGCACCGGCAGGCCGGAGCGCCGGCCCAGCGCCAGCAGCAGCGCGAGCGGAAACGCCAGGCCGATGCCGTAGATGGTCAGCATGAGCGTCACCGGCAGCCCGCCCCACTGGCTGGCGGGCACCTTCGCAAGTCCGAAGCCGCCACCCATCAGCCAGAACGCGAGCAGGCTGCCGATGACCCAGACCCCCGGCAGCGCCGGGTTCCACATCCTCGGCCAGGCCGACAGCACCGGCAGCGCGATGAGCACCGCGATCGCGAGGCCGGGGCGCCATTGCTCTTCGAAGGGATAGGTGGCGAACATCATCACCCGGAACTTCTCCCAGACGACGGCCCAGCAGGCGCCCTGCCCGCGCGCCGCCTCGCAGGCCGCGACCGGCTGCGGCCCCCAGACCGCGTCGAGGACGAGCCAGTCGAGCAGGCCGGGCGCCACGGTGGCGATCAGCGCGAGAAGCGCCAGCGTCAGCACCGTGTCGCGGCGGCTGGCGAAGAAGGCCTGTCGTATCCGCGCCGGCAGGCCGGCGCGCGGCGGCCGCGACGATCGCGACGACACCCGATCGGGACGGGGAAGCGGCGACGCGGGCGCGGGCGTCGTCATCGTTCGACGAGGCGGGTGCGCGCCTCGAACAGGTTCATCGCCGCGGCTATCGCGAGGCTGATGGTGAGGTAGACCGCCATCACGATCGCCATCGCCTCGATCGCCTGGCCGGTCTGGTTCATGGTGGTGTTGGCGACCGAGACCAGGTCGGGATAGCCGATGGCCACCGCGAGCGAGGAGTTCTTGGTCAGGTTGAGGTACTGGTTGGTCAGTGGCGGCACGATCACCCGCAGCGCCTGCGGCATCACCACCAGGCGCAGTCGCTGGCCGGGCGACAGGCCGAGCGCCTTGGCGGCATCGACCTGGCCCCGGTCGACCGACAGCAGTCCGGCGCGCACCACTTCGGCGATGAAGCCGGCGGTGTAGGTCGACAGGCCGATCGCCAGCGCGGCGAACTCCGGCGACATCGCGATGCCGCCGCGATGGTCGAAGCCACGCAGCACCGGGTACTCGATCGCCATGGGGGCTCCGGCGAGCCACCAGGCGGCCAGGGGCAAGGCCACGAGCAGGGCCGCGATCACCGGCAGGACCGGTGGCGCGCTACCGGTCGCATCGCGTCGGCGCTCGGCGCGGTATCGCCAGGCGAACGCCAGCACGATCGCGACCAGCAGGGCGATCCCGGCGACGGCCCAGCCGGCATGGGCCTGCGGCCAGGCGAAGCGCAGCCCGCGCTGGCTCATCACCACCACACCGCCGAGCGATATCGCCTGGCGCACCGGCGGCAGCCATTCGGTGAGGATCCCGTACCAGACGAAGAGCTGCAGCAGCAGCGGCACATTGCGCACCGCCTCGACATAGGCTGTCGCCAGTCCGGCGAGCAGGCGGTTGCCGGCGAGCCGGGCCACCCCGACGACGACGCCGAGCAAGGTCGCCGCGACGATGCCGATCGCCGAGACGATCAGGGTATTGGCCAGGCCGATGACGAGCGCCCGCGCATAGCTGTCACCGGGCGCGTACGGTACCGGCGTCTGGGAGATCGCGAAGCCGGCTTCCTGGTCGAGGAAGCCGAAACCGACCTGGATGCCGCGCGCGGCGAGATTCTCCAGCGTGTTGCCGACCAGCCAGGCGAGCAGGCCGGCGACCGCCGCGAGGAGGGCGACCTGCCAGATCCAGCCGCGCACACGCTCGCTGCGCAGGTTCATCCGTCGCAACCGCCCGCGCGAGCGGGCCACGGCCGTGGCCCGCCAAACGGCCCGACAGCCCGAAGCAGCGCGCCAGGCCGCGTCGTCAACGAATCGGCGGCGAATACATCAGCCCGCCGTCCTTCCAGAGCGCATTCTGGCCGCGCGGGATGCCCAGCGGTCCGATGTTGCGCTCGTACATCTCGCCGTAGTTGCCGACCGCGCCGACCACGCGCACCAGCCAGTCGGCATCGAGGCCGAGGCCCTTGCCGATGTCGCCGGTGACGCCGAGCATGCGCTGCACCGACGGTGACCCGCTTTCCTTGCGCTGCTGCTCGACGTTGGCGCTGGTGATGCCGTGCTCCTCGGCCTCGAGCAGCCCGAACAGGATCCAGCGCACGATCGTGAACAGCTCCCAGTCGTCGCGCCGCACCGCCGGGCCGAGCGGCTCCTTGGAGATCGCCTCGGGCAGGATCACGTAGTCGTCGGGCCTGTCGGTACCCAGGCGAACCGATGCGAGCCCCGAGATGTCGGACGTGAACACATCGCAGCGGCCGGCGAAGAAGGCCTGCAGGATCTGCGAGAGCTCGCCGATGACCACCGGCTTGAACTGCATCGAGTTGGCGCGGAACCAGTCGGCGAGGTTCAGCTCGGTGGTGGTGCCCGGCAGGATGCAGACGGTCGCGCCGTCGAGCTCGCGCGCGCTCTCGACGCCGAGCGCCGCGGGCACCATGAAGCCCTGGCCATCGTAGAAGAGGATCCCCGCGAACACCAGCCCCAGCGCCGAATCGCGCGATGCGGACCAGGTCGTGTTGTGCGACAGGATGTCGACCTCCCCGGTCTGCAGCGTGGTGAAGCGGTTCTGCGTGTTCGTCGGGCGGAACTCGACCTTGGCCGGATCGCCCAGGATGGCCGCCGCCAGCGCCCGGCAGAAGTCGACATCGATGCCGCTCCAGCGACCCTGGCTGTCCGGAGCCGCGAAACCCTGCAGGCCGGTGTTGACCGCGCAGCGCAGGCTGTCGCGCGCCTTGATGGCGTCGAGCGTCGAACCGGCGTGGGCCGCTCCGGTGGTGAACAGGGCCATGGCAAGCCCGGCAAGGAACGCGCGAATCATGGTCATCCTCTGTCCAACCCTCCCGTCGGCACCCGCGAACCGGCCGGACGCGCCCGAACGGGTGTCCGGGCGGTTCGCGGGTTCTGGGATTTAGCCGCTTTCGGGCCGATTCGACAAGTCCGGCCACCGCCTCGGCGCATGCGGGCGGGCCCCTCCGGCGCCCGATGCGAGGCCCGGATCGCCGGCTGTCGCGAAGCGCGCGCAACGGGCACGCGTATCATCACTAGCGCACTGCGGAACCCGAAGACAGGAAATCGATGGCTGCCCTCGCCCCCGAACAACTCACGCACCGTGCCGATCCCGGCTCGCTGCCCGGCCCCGATGCGCCCGCACCCGCCGACGCCGGTGGATCCGCGGTGACGACGGCCTCCGGCCATGTCCTCGTGGGCCATGACCGGGCGCGCCGCGCCATCGAGCTCGCGCTGGCCATCGACGCCTACGGCTACAACCTCTTCGTGACCGGTCCCGCCGGCAGCGGCCGGGGTCGTTTCGTCGAGGAGGCGATCCGGCGGCGCGGCAAGCGCAGCGATCCGCTCGACTGGGTCTACGTCAACAACTTTGCCACGCCGGCCCGCCCGCTCGCGATCGATCTGCCGCCCTGTCGCGGCGCCGTGCTGCGCGATGAAATGCGCCAGCTCGTCGAAGAGCTGAAGGCGACGATTCCCGCGGCCTTCGAGGCCGAAGGCTATGCCAACGAAGTCGAGCGAATCCAGGCGGAGTTCGCCGAGCGCCACGCGAAATCGCTGACCGACCTCAACGAGGAAGCCCAGCGCGACGGCATCGGCCTGATCCAGACGCCCAACGGCTTCACCCTCGCGCCGGTCCACGAGGGCGAGGTGCTCTCGAGCGAGGAGTTCGCAAAGCTGCCCCGCGAGCGACAGCAGGAGCTCCAGGAGAAGCTCGCCCTGCTCCAGGAGAAGCTGCAGAAGATCGTCCGGGGCAGCATCCGCATGCGCAAGGAACAGATCGAGCGGATCCGCAAGCTCAATCGCGACACCACGGTGATGGCGGTGGGCGGCGCGCTCGAGGATCTCATCGGGCGCTATCGCGAAGTGCCCAAGGCGCAGGCCTGGCTCGAGTCGGTGCGCGACGACATTCTCGAGAACGCCGACGACTTCCTGCCGACCGGGAAATCGGGGGCCGCCGCCCAGTCACCGCTGGTCCCGGCGCCCGACCTGGGCCGCTACGAAGTGAACGTGCTGCGCACCTGCGAGGACGAGGCGGCGAACACACCGGTGGTGCGCACCCAGCATCCGACCCTCGCCAACCTGCTGGGGCGCATCGAGCATCGCGCGATGTTCGGCACCCTGGTGAGCGACTTCCGCCTGATCCAGCCCGGCGACCTGCATCGGGCCAATGGCGGCTACCTGCTGCTCGACGCCCAGAAGTTGATCGCCGAACCCTTTGCCTGGGCCGCGCTCAAGCGCGCGCTGGAGCGGCGCAGCATCCGCATCGAGTCGCCGGCCGAATCGTTCGGGATGATCTCCGCCTCGCAGGTCGAACCCGAGGCGATTCCGCTCGACATCAAGGTGGCGCTGTTCGGTGATCGCCACCTGTACTACCTGCTCGATGCCTACGATCCCGACTTCCGGCGCCTGTTCAAGGTGGTTGCCGACTTCGACGACGACCTGCCACGCGATGACGTTCACCAGCGCGCGATCGCGAGCTCGCTCGCGGCCCATGCCGGGCAGCGCGGCCTGCTGCCCCTGTCGCGCGGCGCCCTCGCCCGCCTGATCGACGAAGGCGCGCGCCAGGCCGAGGATGCCAACCGGATCAGCGCCCAGCTCAATCGCCTCGGCGAAGTCGCGGTCGAGGCCGATGCCTACGCGCGCGCCGGCAACCGGGCGCTGGTCGAAGGCGAGGACGTGGTGCGTGCCATCGCGAATCGGCGCGACCGCGCGGCGCGCTCGGCCGAGGTCTACCGGCGCTCGATCATCGAAGGCACGCTCGCGATCGCGACCAGCGGCGAACGGGTCGGCCAGGTCAACGGACTGGCGGTCTACGACCTCGGCGGCGAATTCTTCGGCCATCCGAGCCGCATCACCGCGACCGCCGCGCTCGGCGACGGCAGGCTGCTCGACATCCAGCGCGAAACGGATCTGGGAGGCTCCATCCACAGCAAGGGCATGCTGATCCTGGGTTCCTTCCTCAATGCCCGCTATTCGGCGCGCGACCTGATGGCGCTGTCGGCAAGCATCGTCTTCGAGCAGAGCTACGGCCCGGTCGACGGCGACAGCGCCACCATCGCCGAGACCTGCGCGCTGCTCTCGGCGATCGCCGACATTCCGTTGCGCCAGTCGCTGGCGGTGACCGGCTCGATGAACCAGTTCGGCGATGTGCAGGCGATCGGCGGCGTCAACGAGAAGATCGAGGGATTCTTCGAAGTCTGCCGGGATCGCGGGCTCGACGGCATGCAGGGCGTGATCGTCCCGCAGGCGAACGCCCGCCACCTGATGCTCAACGACGAGGTCGTGGCGGCGGTAGCCGACGGCAAGTTCTCGGTGTACGCGATATCGCACGTCGACGAAGCGATCGAACTGCTCTCGGGCATGCCGGCCGGCGAGCCGCTTGCCGGCATGGCCGAACGCCATTTCAATGCCCGGGTCGTCGCCAGGCTGCACGCGATGTCGGCCCTGCGTCGGGGCATGCGTCCCGGCCTGCCGCTGCGGCATCGCCACGGCCTCGGAGGCAAGCATGACTGAGTCCGCCGCCGGCGCGCCGACAGCGCGCCGGCGCATCCTCGTCGCGATCGACCCGACGCGGGTGCGCGCCGCCCCGATCGCGGCAGCGGCATTGCTTGCGCGCGAACTCGACATGGATCTCACCGCGATCGTCATCGAGGAGCAATCCTGGCTGCGCGTGGCCGCCCTGCCCTTCGCACGCGAACTGCAACTCGTCTCCGGGCAATGGCAGCCCTTCGATGCCGGCGGCGTCGAGCGACTGTTTCGCGAGCATGCGCGGCGCGTCGAATCGGTACTGGCGCGTGTCTGCGCCGAGCGCGAGACCCGCTTCACGCTCACGATCGAGCGCGGCAGCTACCCGCGGCGGGCGATCGATGCGGCGAGCGCCGCCGACTGGCTGGTGCTCGATCGTGGTGCCACCGGCGATGCGGGTCCCGGCGACTATCGCCGGATCGCCGCCGCTTTCGACGGATCGCCGGCCGCCGCCCGTGCGCTGGCCGCCGCCGCCGCGATCGCACGCGACGGGCACCGGCCGTTGCGCATACTCCTGCTGGCAGCGGACTCCGCCCGCTTTCCGGCCCTGCGCGAACAGGCGCAAGAGCTCGCCGGCGAGGGGCTCGCACTCGAGTTCGGGCGCGCATCGCAGGACGAACCCGCGACGATCCTCGCCCGGCTCGCCGAGGGCGGCCGGACACTCCTGGTGATCGGCACCGGGCTCGCCGAACCGGCCGCCATGGCCCAGCCTGCGCTGGCGGGCTGCGCGGTCCTGCTGGCCCGCTAGGGACGCATCGACGATGCCGACGCCGCTGGCCCGCCTCATGCAGCGTTGCCGCGGGGCGATCCGCGCGCTCCGCGAGCGGGCAGGACAGTGGTGGCAGCGCTGGCGCGCCCGCGGTCGGGTCGCGCGACCCGGGCGCAGCCTGCGGCTCGATGCATCGGCCTCCGGCGGCAGGCTGCGCAGCTGGCCGATCGTGCCGCCGCGACGCGCCTTCGAACTCTACCTGCCCGCCGGGGCGACGACCGACTCGGCGCTGCCGCTGCTGGTCTGGATCCACGGCTGCCGCCAGGACGCCGCCGGCTTCGCCGCCGGCACCCGTATCCGCGCGCATGCCGACGCCCGCGGCATCGCGGTGCTGATGCCCGACCAGACCCGGTTCGCCAATCCGCTGCGCTGCTGGAACTGGTTCGATCCGGCGACGGCCGACGGCCATGGCGAAGCCGCCATCGTGCTCGCCCAGGTCGAGCGGGTGCGCGGCCTGCAGGCAATCGATCCACGACGGGTCTGGATCGCCGGGCTTTCCTCCGGCGCCGCGCTGGCCGCCGCGGTCGCGATCCATGCACCGTCGCGCTTCAGCGCGCTCGCCTGCCATTCGGGTCTCGCCGCCGGGTCGGCGCGCAATGTGCGCGAAGCGCGCATGGCGATGGCCGAGGGCACTCGTCGCGATGTCGCGGCGATCGGAGCGGCCGCCCACGCCGGCGCGATCCATCTGCCGGTGCTGGTCGTGCAGGGCTTGGACGACGCCACGGTGGCGCCAGCCAATGCCGATGCGCTGGTGGCGCAGGCGATCGCCGCCAATGGCGGCAGCGCCACGGGGGTGACGCCGCCCCCGCCCGATGCCGAGCGCCAGCACCGCTTCGAAGCGCGCACCGTCCACGAGGCGGACTGGTTCGTCGACAGCCGGCTCGCGGCCCGCCGCCTGCGGATCGACGGGCTCGGCCATGCCTGGAGCGGTGGCGATGCGAGCCACGACTACTTCGATGCGGCGCTACCCGAGGCGACCGCGCTGATTCTCGATTTTTTCGCCGAGCATGGACTGCGTGAGACCGGCCGGCAGGCGCCGGGCAGGTGATCGTACGCATCGCCATGACTCCGGTATCCGCATAATCTGGGGGGACGCATGCTCCACCGCTGGATCCGACGAGGACTTTCCCGATGAATTCCCGCTTCCGCCGTTTGTCATTCTCCTGTCCCGACCTGCGATCGCTCGTCGAACGCCTGCTCCTGCCCGCCCTCGCCGCGGCGATGATCGCCCTGCCGGGTACCGCCGCGGCGAGCGCCGATTCCGACCGGGCCAGCTGCAGCTTCGAGGAGATGCGCAGCTGCAGGACCTGCGCCGAACTCTCGGTGGCGCTCGAGGGAATCTCCCCCCACGATGGTCGCTACGAGCAGGACATCAAGTGGAGCCCCCTGTTCGGCGCCTTCCTCAAGAACTGCCAGCGGCTCGCCCTTCACCTGGTCGAGGATCGGCATGCCGATCCGTCGCTGGGTGGTCGCTTCGGTTCGATGCTGATCACCGTGTCGACCTACTGGGAGAATCGCAATCCGCGTACCAGCGCCCAATGGGCGCGCATGCTCGAGCGCCTCGGCGCCGACCCGGACACCGTGCTGCCCGACACCGGCCGGTCGTCGCGCCAGCTGGTCGAGGATGGTGTCGTCGAGATCGACTATCCCGAGATCTGGGAAGAGCTGATGCTCAACTGACAACACGGGATCGATCGCCTGCGCCGGCGGTCCGGCCCGATGTCGGTCGGGATTCGCCGCGGCGGCGCGTCGCCGCGCCCCCGTGCATGCTGCGCCGCACGACAAGAAGCGCTTGACGTGCGCCGGCCGGCAGCGGACAGTTCCCGGGAACTGTCCGGCAAGCGGGCAGGCAGAACCGTTCGACGCGTGCCTGGAGACGGAGGAGACCTCGAGCGATCCAGCCCTCGGCAGGATCCGGCGTGGATTTCGCGACCCGCCCGCATGCGGGCCTGTCGGCGAGGATCGCACCGGGAATCCTGCCGGGGCAGCTCGGGACCGGCGATTCCCCCTGCCCAATCCGCAGTGTCCGAATATTTCGGCGTCGCTCGATCGGCGGCGCCCCAGGCGATCGCCGGCGCCAGCGCAAGCTCGTGGTAGAACAGGGCATGGACGCTCGAGATGCCTGAAATGAATCCGCCCATCGAACCCGCAAGCGCATCGCCCGGCGACAGCCTCGCCGGACCCACGCACTGGGCCGGCCGCGCCCTCCCCCCGACTCGCCTCGAATCGCACTATGGTGATCGGGTGGTGCGCTGTTTCGTCCAACGCCCGGCCAGCGTCTGGGCGATGTTCGCCGCCGCGCTGGACCGGCGCCCCGGGGCGGAGGCACTGGTGGTCGGCGCATCACGCTGGACATATACCGAGGCCGCCGCCCGGATCGATGCGATCGCCGGCGGCCTGGCCGGCCGTGGCATCGGCGCCGGCGATCGCGTGGCGCTGCTGCTGTCCAACCGCCCCGAGTTCTACTTCGCGTATTTCGCCTGCCAGCGCCTCGGCGCGATAGCGGTCCCCATCGGAACCCGTGAGCAGCGGGCGGGCGTCGACTATGTGCTCGGCCAGTGCGGCGCCACCGCGATCATCCACGACGACGCACTCGCGGCGCAGGTGCCCGAGCGCCAGGGCGTGCTGCGCGTCGCCTGCCCGAGCCCGGGCCATGCGCCGGCCACTGGCGCGATCCCGGTGACGAGCCTGGAGGCCGATGCCGGCCCCGCGCCAGCGCCCGCCGACGTGGGCGAGGAAGACACCGCCACGCTGCTCTACACCTCGGGCACGACCGGCAAGCCCAAGGGGGCGATGCTCACCCACCTGGGCATCGTCCACTCGTCGATGAACATGGGCGCCTGCCTCGGGCTCGACGAGGAGACGCGCAGCATGCTCGCCGTGCCGGCCAGCCATGTCACCGGCCTGGTCGCGATCCTCACCGCCACGGTCCGCTGCGCCGGCACGCTGGTGATGATGCCGGAGTTCCGGGCGGACGCCTTTCTCGAACTCGCCGCCCGCGAGCGCATCAGCTACACCGTGCTCGTGCCCGCGATGTACACGCTGTGCCTGATGCAGCCCGACCTCGATCGCCACGACCTCTCGAACTGGCGGATCGGCGCCTACGGCGGCGCGCCCATGGCGGTCGCCACCATCGACGAGCTCGCGCGTCGCCTGCCCGGCCTGCGCCTGGCCAATGCCTACGGTGCAACCGAGACCACATCGCCCACCACCGTCATGCCGCCCGAGGCGACCCGCGAGCATGCCGACAGCGTCGGCCGGCCGGTGCCCAACTGCGCGGTGGCGGTGCTCGACGACGCGGGCCGCGAGGTGGCGCCCGGCGAGACCGGCGAGCTCTGGATCTCCGGGCCGATGGTGGTGCGGGGCTACTGGGACAACCCCGAGGCCGATGCCCGCGAATTCTCCGGCGGCTGGTGGCATTCGGGCGACCTCGGCTCGGTCGATGCCGAGGGCTTCGTGCGGGTGTTCGATCGCAAGAAGGACATGATCAACCGCGGCGGCTACAAGATCTTCTCGGTCGAGGTC
>JBAYRO010000017.1:0-48035 GCA_041676645.1 Burkholderiaceae bacterium
ATGCGACCGCCGAACAGCACCGCGATGGTGTTGAGCATGCGCTCGCGATCCATGCTGTAGCGGTCGCCCTCGGGCAGCTGCATGGTCACGCCGAGCGCCCTGCCCCGCGGGATGATCGTCACCTTGTGCACCGGGTCCGTCTTGGGCAGCAGGCGGGCGACCAGCGCGTGGCCGGACTCGTGGTAGGCGGTGTTGCGACGCTCGTCCTCGGGCATGATGATCGAGCGGCGCTCGGCGCCCATGATGATCTTGTCCTTGGCGCGCTCGAAGTCGACCATGTCCACCAGCCGGGCGCTGCGCCGGGCCGCGAACAGCGCCGCCTCGTTGACGAGATTAGCGAGGTCGGCGCCCGAGAAGCCGGGGGTGCCTCGCGCGATGATGTCGGCGCGCACGTCCGGTCCGATCGGGACCTTGCGCATGTGCACATTGAGGATCTGCTCGCGGCCCCGGATGTCGGGCAACGGCACCACCACCTGGCGGTCGAAGCGACCCGGACGCAGCAGTGCCGGATCGAGCACGTCCGGGCGGTTGGTGGCGGCGATCACGATGATGCCCTGCCCCGTCTCGAAGCCGTCCATCTCGACCAGCAGCTGGTTGAGCGTCTGCTCGCGTTCATCGTTCCCGCCACCGAGGCCGGCGCCACGCTGGCGACCGACCGCATCGATCTCGTCGATGAACAGGATGCAGGGGGCGTGCTTCTTGGCGTTCTCGAACATGTCGCGGACCCGCGCCGCGCCCACCCCGACGAACATCTCGACGAAGTCGGAGCCGGAGATCGAGAAGAACGGCACCTTGGCCTCGCCGGCGATCGCCCGGGCGAGCAGCGTCTTGCCGGTACCGGGGGATCCGACCATGAGCACGCCGCGCGGGATCCGTCCGCCGAGCTTCTGGAACTTGGAGGGGTCGCGCAGGAAGTCGACGATCTCCTGGACCTCTTCCTTGGCTTCGTCACAGCCGGCGACATCGGCGAAGGTGACGGTGTTGTTGCTCTCGTCGAGCATGCGCGCGCGCGACTTGCCGAAGGAGAACGCGCCGCCGCGCCCGCCGCCCTGCATCTGGCGCATGAAGAACACCCAGACGCCGATCAGCAGGAGCATCGGGAACCAGGAGACGAAGATCGAGAACAGCAGCGACTGCTCTTCCTCGGGCTTGGCCTTGACCTCGACACCGTACTTCATGAGGTCGCTGACCATCCAGAAGTCGGGCGGCGCATAGCTGATCACCTGTTTGCCGTCGCGGGTACGGGCCTTGAGCACCCGGCCCTCGACCGAGACCGAGTCGATTCGTCCGTCGCGGGCGTCGGCCATGAACTGCGAATACGGCACGTCGCCGACACGGCCGGGATTCGCGTCGAACTGTTTGAACACCATGAACAGAACGAACGCAACGACGACCCAGACCGCCGCTTTTGAGAAAAGATTGTTCACGAATCGGCTCCTTGACAAGCCCTGTCGATTCTACGCAGATTGGGATGCGCGCGCCAGTTGCAAGCTACACGCAAGCTATTGATACATAAAGGGACATTTGCCGGGGAATTCAGCCGGAAACGCGCAAACCGGTGCCGACCAGGAAGGTTTCGGCCGATTCCGCGCGCGAAGCGGCCGGCTTGCGGACCTTCACCTGCCGGAAAACCCGCTTGAAGCCCTCGACCACCTGGCTGTAGCCGCTGCCATGGAAGCATTTGACCACCAGCGTCCCCTCGGGTTTCAGGTGGGCCGCCGCGAACTCCAGGGCGAGCTCGGCCAGATCGGCCATCCGCGCCGCATCGGCCACCGCCACCCCGCTCAGGTTGGGGGCCATGTCCGAGACGACGAGATCGAGTTTCGAGCCGCCGAGACGGGCCTCGAGCTCCGCGAGGATCGCCGGCTCCCGGAAATCGCCGAGCAGGAATTCCACATCGGCGACCGGCTCCATGGGCAACATGTCCAGGGCGACGATACGCCCCTGCAGCCGCCCACCGGGCGCGGTCAGCCGCTCGCGCAGGACCTGGCACCAGGCGCCCGGGGTCGAGCCGAGGTCGACGACATGCATTCCCGGGCGGATCAGCCGCTCCTGGTCGTCGATCAGGCGAAGCTTGTAGGCGGCCCGCGACCGGTAGCCATGCTGCTGGGCGAGCTTCACGTACGGATCGTTCACATGGCGATCCAGCCATGCCCGATCGACCTTGCCCTTGCCCCTGCCCTTCTTCGCCATCTGTCCGGCCCTCGGCCCCGCTGCGCCGCAGTGGCTCGATGCCACCACCGGCATGCCCGCGGCATCCTACAATACGTGGATGCCATCGCCCGCCCCTGCAAGCCCGCCCCTGTCGGCCGCGCAACGCCGCGAGCTGCGAGCCGCCGCGCATCATCTCGATCCGGTCGTGATGATCGGTGACGCCGGCCTGTCGGCTGGCGTGCTCGCCGAGGCGGACCGGGCGCTCACCGCTCACGAGCTGATCAAGCTGCGCGTGTTCGGCGACGATCGCCAGCAGCGCCGCGACATCATGGCGACCCTCTGCGCCGAGCTCGGCTGCCAGCCGGTCCAGGAGATCGGCAAGCTCCTCGTCGTCTACCGCCAGCGCCCGCCGGAAGCCCCACGCGAGCATGTGCCCAAGAAGCTCGCCGCCACAGGCGCGCCCCCCCGGCGCAAGGCGAAGCCGGTGCCGGTGGTTCAGCGCCGCGCCGGCAGCGGTCCGATCGCGACTGTCGGCAAGCGGCGCGCCACACCTAGACGAAGCGCACGCTCCTGATTTCGTACTGTCGCAGGCCGCCGGGCGCCTGCACGTCGACCTCGTCCTCGGCATGCTTGCCGATCAGGGCGCGGGCGATCGGGCTCGACACGGAAATCCGGCCGGACTTGATGTCCGCCTCGTCGTCGCCGACGATCTGGTAGATCGCGACATCGCCGCTCTCGACGTCCTCGATCTCGACGGTGGCACCGAAGACGACGCGTCCGTCGGTATCGAGTTCGGCCGGGTCGATGATCTGGGCATTGGCCAGCTTCGACTCCAGTTCCGCGATCCGGCCCTCGATGAAGCCCTGGCGCTCGCGCGCGGCATCGTACTCGGCATTCTCGGAGAGGTCGCCCTGCGCACGGGCTTCGGCAATCGACTGGATCACCGCGGGGCGCTCGATCGACTTCAGTCGTCGCAGCTCTTCCCTGAGCAGTCCAGCGCCTCGCGCCGTCAATGGAATGGTGGCCATACTCCGCCTCCTGACCAAAAAACGAGAACCCCGGATCGTTTGCGCGAATCCGGGGCTTTCCGTGTTGCGATGCGTCGACCGTCCGGGCCGACGCCCTTGTCTGCCGGTAGTCTACACCGGCATCGTCGCCGGCGACAGCCGGGCGAACCGCAAGCGGCTCCGATACGCCCCGAAGGACTCAGGATCCGTGCAACTCCTTCAGACGATAGACCTCGATGCCGTTCTGGTATCCAAGTCCTTCGACGGCGGCCCGGGCGCCCGCGATCGTGGTGTAGAAGGCGACCCGCTGGGCCAGGGTGGTGGTGCGGATCGAGCGCGAATCGGCGATGGCGCCGCGCCGGTCCTCGACGGTGGTGACCACGATCGCGATGTCACCGTTGATCAGCCGGTCGACGATGTGCGGACGGCCGTCCTGGACCTTGTTGACCCGGCTCACCGGCAGGCCGGCGGCCGCGATCACCGCCGCCGTTCCCTTGGTGGCGAACAGCTTGAAGCCGAACTGGTGCAGGCCGCGCGCCACCTCGACGATGCGCGGCTTGTCGGCCTCGCGCACCGACAGGAAGGCGCCGCCGCCGTCGGGCAGCGTGACGCCGGCGGCGAGCTGCGACTTGACGAAGGCCTCGCCGAAGCTCACGCCGACTCCCATGACTTCGCCGGTCGACTTCATCTCGGGACCGAGGATGGTGTCCACGCCCGGGAACTTGACGAAGGGAAACACCGCCTCCTTCACCGAATAGTGCGAGGGCACCACCTCGTCCGGCACGCCCTGGGCCTCGAGCGAGATGCCGGCCATGCAGCGCGCCGCGATCTTGGCCAGCTGCAGCCCGGTCGCCTTCGACACATAGGGCACGGTACGCGATGCGCGCGGATTGACCTCGAGCACGAACACGCGGTGTTCGCCGCCGGCCTCCTGGATCGCGAACTGCACGTTCATCAGGCCGACCACGTTCAGCGCCCGCGCCATCACCGCGCTCTGGCGCTTGAGCTCGTCCACCAGGTCCGTCGACAGCGAATACGGCGGCAGCGAGCATGCCGAATCGCCCGAATGGACTCCCGCCTGCTCGATGTGCTCCATCACGCCGCCGATCAGCACCCGCTTGCCGTCGCAGATGCAGTCGACATCGACTTCGATCGCGTCGTTGAGGAAGCGGTCGAGCAGCACGGGGCTGTCCTCGCTGACCTTCACCGCCTCGCGCATGTAGCGCTCGAGATCGCGCTGCTCATGCACGATCTCCATGGCGCGGCCGCCCAGTACATAGCTGGGCCGTACCACCAGCGGATAGCCGATCTCGCTGGCGAGATCGAGCGCCTCGGCTTCGGTGCGCGCCGTGCGATTGGGCGGCTGCAGCAGGCCGAGCTCGTTCAGCAGGCTCTGGAAGCGCTCGCGGTCCTCGGCGATGTCGATCGATTCCGGCGAGGTGCCGATGATCGGCACGCCGTTGGCCTCGAGCTCGAGCGCCAGCTTGAGTGGCGTCTGGCCGCCGTACTGGACGATCACGCCCTCGGGCTTCTCGATCGCCACGATCTCGAGGACGTCCTCGAGGGTCAGCGGCTCGAAGTAGAGGCGATCGGAGGTGTCATAGTCGGTCGAGACGGTTTCCGGATTGCAGTTGACCATGATCGTCTCGTAGCCGTCCTCGCGCAGGGCGAAGGCGGCATGGACGCAGCAGTAGTCGAACTCGATCCCCTGTCCGATGCGGTTGGGGCCACCGCCGAGCACCATGATCTTGCGCCGGTCCGAAGGCGCGGCCTCGTCCTCTTCGTCGTAGGTCGAGTACATGTAGGCGGTATCGGTGGCGAACTCGGCGGCGCAGGTGTCGACCCGCTTGTAGACCGGCCGCACGCCCAGCGCGTGGCGACGTGCCCGGACCTCGTCGGCCCGGGCGCCGAGCAGCTTCGCAAGCCGCCGGTCCGAGAAACCGGAAGCCTTGAGCAGGCGCATCTCCGCCTCGGTCAGCGTATCGAGCCCGCGCCGGCGCACCTCGCCCTCGAGCCGCACGATCTCGGCGATCTGGGCGAGGAACCAGGGATCGATCGCCGACTCGTCGTTGATCTCGTCCAGGCTCATGCCGATGCGCATCGCATCGGCCACGTACAGGATTCGCTCCGGACCGGGCTCGCCGAGTTCGCGGCGGATGTCGTCCTCGTCGTCGGAGCGCTCGTCCAGCCCATCGATGCCGGTCTCGAGGCCGCGCAGGGCCTTCTGGAGGCTTTCCTGGAAGGTCCGGCCGATCGCCATCACCTCGCCGACCGACTTCATCTGGGTGGTGAGCCGGGAGTCGGCCAGGGGAAACTTCCCGAAGGCGAAGCGCGGGATCTTGGTGACCACGTAGTCGATCGTCGGCTCGAATGAAGCCGGGGTCGCGCCGCCGGTGATGTCGTTGCGAAGCTCGTCGAGGGTGAAGCCGACCGCCAGCTTGGCGGCGATCTTGGCGATCGGGAAGCCGGTCGCCTTGGATGCCAGCGCCGATGAACGCGAGACCCGCGGATTCATCTCGATGACGATCAGGCGGCCATCGGTGGGATTGACCGCGAACTGCACGTTCGAGCCGCCCGTCTCGACCCCGATCTCGCGCAGGATCTCGATCGAGGCGACGCGCATCAGCTGGTATTCCTTGTCGGTCAGCGTCTGCGCCGGCGCCACCGTGATCGAGTCGCCGGTGTGCACGCCCATCGGGTCGAGGTTCTCGATCGAGCAGACGATGATGCAGTTGTCCGCCCGGTCGCGGACCACCTCCATCTCGAATTCCTTCCAGCCGATCAGGGATTCCTCGATCAGCAGCTCGTTGGTCGGCGAGGCCTCGATGCCGCGCTTGCAGATCGTCTCGAACTCCTCGGCGTTGTACGCGATGCCGCCGCCGGTGCCGCCGAGGGTGAAGCTGGGGCGGATGATGACCGGGAAGCCGATGCCGCGCTGGACCTCCCAGGCTTCGGCAAGCGAATGGGCGATGCCCGAGCGGGCCGAGCCGAGCCCGATCTTCGTCATCGCGTCCTTGAACTTGAGCCGGTCCTCGGCCTTGTCGATCGCTTCCGGCGAGGCGCCGATCAGCTCGACGCCGAAGCGCTCGAGGACACCGTTGTGGTGCAGGTCGAGCGCGCAATTGAGTGCCGTCTGTCCGCCCATCGTCGGCAGGATCGCATCGGGCCGCTCCTTCTCGATGATGCGCTCGATCACCTGCCAGGTGATCGGCTCGATGTAGGTGATGTCGGCCGTGTCCGGGTCGGTCATGATCGTCGCCGGATTGCTGTTGACGAGGATGACGCGGTAACCCTCCTCGCGCAGCGCCTTGCAGGCCTGGGCGCCGGAGTAGTCGAATTCGCAGGCCTGGCCGATGACGATCGGGCCGGCGCCGATGATCAGGATGCTCTCGAGGTCGGTTCGCTTGGGCATGGATTCAGGCTCCTTGTTCGCGGGCGCTTTCCATCAGCGCGATGAACCGGTCGAACAGGTAACCGATGTCGTTGGGGCCCGGACTTGCCTCCGGGTGGCCCTGGAAGCAGAAGGCCGGCTTGTCGGTGCGGGCGAGGCCCTGGATCGAGCCGTCGAAGAGCGAGCGATGGGTGACCACCAGATGCGACGGGAGGCTGTCGGCGGCCACGGCGAAGCCGTGGTTCTGGCTGGTGATCACCACCCTGCCGTCGGTTTCGTCGCGAACCGGATGGTTCGCCCCATGATGGCCGAACTTCATCTTTCCGGTCCTGGCGCCACTGGCCAGGGCGAGGATCTGGTGGCCGAGGCAGATGCCGAAGATGGGGATCGAGCGCTCGATGAATTCGGCGGTGGCGGCCACCGCATAGTCGCAGGGCTCGGGATCACCGGGTCCGTTCGACAGGAAGATGCCGTCCGGGCCGTGGGCCAGCGCGTCCTCGGCGCTGGTTTCGGCGGGCACGACGACGACCTCGCAACCGCGGTCGGCGAGCAGGCGCAGGATGTTGCGCTTGACCCCGAAATCGTAGGCGACGACCTTGAAGCGGGCCGGCGCAGCCGCCAGGTGGCCGCTGCCGAGCCGCCAGGAGCCCTCCGACCAGCGGTAGGCCCTGGGCGTCGAGACGACCTTGGCGAGGTCGAGCCCGGCGAGCCCGGGGAAGCCGCGGGCGGCGGCGATCGCACTCTCGGTATCGATCGTCTCGCCGGGCGCCGCGGCGGCGACGATGCAGGCGTTCTGGGTACCGCCCTCGCGCAGCAGGCGGGTCAGGCGGCGGGTATCGATGCCGGCGATCCCGGGGATGCCCTCGTGCGCGAGATAGCGGTCGAGTGTTTCGGTGGCGCGCCAGTTCGACATCCGCAGCGGCAGGTCCTTGATGACGAGGCCGGCGACCTGCACCCGCGAGGATTCGGCATCCTCGGGATTGGTCCCGACGTTGCCGACATGGGGATAGGTGAGCGTGACGATCTGGCGGCAGTAGCTCGGGTCGGTCAGGATTTCCTGGTACCCGGTCATCGAGGTGTTGAAGACCGCTTCACCGGAGGCCTCGGTCGGCGCGCCGATCGAGTAGCCGCGAAATATCGTGCCGTCGGCGAGGGCGAGGACGGCATCGGGGCGTTGGGGCAGCAATGTCGGGGGCTCCTGTTCGGGCTTCACCGGGTCGAGGCCGGGCGATCGGCTGAGCCGCCGACTCCGGCCACGCGCCGGCGGCGCGAACTTGCAGCGCGACGACGACGTGGGAAATCAGGAGTCGGGTCGGGGTAGCGGCTGGAAACCGCAAACCGGACCGGCCCGGGTACCGACGGCCGCCCGCCGTCGAATCCGGCGGGAAGTGGCCAAGGCGAAGCTTTTCCGAGGAGCGATTCTACCAGAGCGTCGCCGGCTCAGATAACGCCCTTGCTGCGCAAAACCTCGATTTCTGCCGCATCGAGGCCGAGTTCGCCGAGCACCTCGTCGGTATGCTCTCCGAGCGCGGGACCGGCCCAGCGGATCCCGCCCGGCGTATCCGACAGGCGGGGCACCACCGCCAGCATCGCCAGCGTGCTGCCATCGGCCAGCGGCACGCGCTCGATCATGCCGCGCGCCTGGAACTGGGGATCGCCCTCCCAGTCGGCGGCGCTGTAGATCCGGCCGCTCGGCACCTCGGCCGCGGCCATCGCCTCGAGCGCCTCCTCGAGGGGACGCTGCGAGGTCCAGGCCGAGATCGCCGCGTCGATCTCGTCGGCGCGACCGGCGCGGCCGGCGTTGTTCGCCAGCGTCGGATCGTCGGCGAGGTCGGTGCGCCCGATCGCCTGCATCAGGCGCCGGAAGATCGAATCGCCGTTGCCCCCGATCACGATGTGCTGGCCATCGGCGGTCGGGTAGGTGTTGGAGGGCACGATTCCGGTCAGGTTGGTGCCGGTGCGCTCGCGCACGATACCGTAGCGGTCGAACTCCGGCAGGGTGCTCTCCATCATGTTGAACACCGATTCGTAGAGCGCCACGTCGACCACCTGCCCGCGACCCGACTCCCGGCGCTGGTGGATCGCCATCAGGGCGCCGATGACCGCATGCAGCGCCGCGAGCGAATCGCCGATCGACAGGTTGAGCCGTACCGGCGGCCGATCAGGAAAACCGGTGACATAGCGCATGCCGCCCATCGATTCGGCGATCGCGCCGAATCCGGGCCGGTCCCGGTAGGGCCCGTCCTGGCCGTAGCCGGAGAGCCGCACCAGCACCAGGCCGGGGTTCCCGGCCGACAGGGCCTGGTAGTCCAGGCCCCATTTCTCGAGTGCCCCGGGACGGAAGTTCTCGATGACGATATCGGCCCCGGCCGCGAGGCGACGCACCAGTTCCTGGCCCTCGGCCTGGCGCAGGTCGATGCAGACCGAGCGCTTGTTGCGGGCCTGCACCGACCACCACAGCGAAGTGCCGGAGGGATCGTCCGGATAGAGCTTGCGCCACTTGCGCAAGGGATCGCCGCCTTCGCCGCGGGCGCTGGCCGGGGCTTCGACCTTGACCACGTCGGCGCCGAAATCGGCCATCATCCGGCCCGCGAACGGGCCCGCGATCAGCTGCCCGAGCTCGATCACCCGCAGGCCGCGCAAGGCGCTGCCATTCATCCGTGACATTCCATTTCCTCCCTTGGAGCCCGCGAACGGACCGGACGCGCGGAAGCCGTGCACCAGGGCGGTTCCGGCCCTTCCCTACTCGACGCCGCGCCGATCGCGCAGGGCATGCGCGATCGTGCTCGCATCGACATATTCCAGCTCGCTGCCCACCGGCACCCCCCGGGCCAGCCGCGAGACCCGCAGGCCGCGCGCGCGCAGCATCTCGCCCAGGTAATGGGCGGTCGCCTCGCCTTCCTGGGTGAAATTGGTGGCGAGGATCACCTCGGCAACCACGCCGTCGCAGGCCCTGGCCAGCAGGCGCTCGAAATGGATGTCGCGCGGCCCCACTCCCTCGATCGGCGACAGTCGTCCCATCAGCACGAAGTACAGGCCCGGATAGGAATGCGTCTGCTCGATCATGAGCTGGTCGGCCGGCGTCTCGACCACGCACAGCAGGCCGGCATCGCGCCGGGTCGACTCGCAGGTCTCGCAGATCTCGCGTTCGGTGAAGGTATTGCAGCGCGCGCAGTGCCGGACGCGGGCGACCGAATCGGCCAGGGCCCGGCTGATCTCCAGGGCGGCCTCGCGATCATGCTGCAGGAGATGATAGGCGAAGCGCTGCGCCGAGCGCGCGCCGACACCCGGCAACCTGCGCAGCGCCGTGGTCAGGGCGGCGAGCGACGCGGGACCGTGGGACGACATCTCAGAACGGCATCTTGAAGCCCGGGGGCAGGGGCAGCCCCTGGGTGAGCCCGCCCATCTTCTCCTGGGCGGTCTGCTCGGCCTTGCGCAGGGCGTCGTTCATCGCCGCCACGACGAGGTCCTCGAGCATGTCACGGTCGTCCTCGAACAGCGCCGGGTCGATCTCGACGCGCCGCACCTCGTTGCGACAGCTCACGGTCACCTTGACCATGCCGGCGCCGGACTGGCCCTCGACATCGATCTTCGCGAGCTCTTCCTGCGCGCGGCGCATGTTCTCCTGCATCTGTTGCGCCTGCTTCATCAGGCCGGCAAGCTGTCCTTTCATCATGGTTTCTCTCCGGTTTGGCGGGTGTCGAGCGGACGGACCGAGCCCGGCACGATGGCCCCGTTGAAATCATCGATCAGTGTACGGACGAAGGGATCGGCCTCGAGGGAGGCCTGCGCGGTCGCGAGCCTCTCCTCCTCGCGCTCGCGCGCGAGGGCGACCGCGGTCGGGCCCTGGACCTTGCCGGCTTCGACCTTGAGCCGGACCTCGGCACCGAAGTGCTCGGAAAGCGCGGCGCGCGCCCTGGCAACCGTGTTCGCCGCGGCCAGCGCACGAATCGGCACCCGCACCGTGAAATCCAGTCCTTCGGCGACGACGAGTTCGCTCTGCTGCATGAATTCCCGCGCGATGCCGCTGACCGACAGTCGCCGGGCGAGCCCCGGCCAGTCGCCGTCGAAGTCGCGCGCCCTGGCCGTCGGCGCCGCCCCGGCTCCCGCATCGCCGAAATCCGGCGGCGGTTCCGGACCGATGTCGGGCGGAGGCTCCGGGCCGATGTCGGGCTCGGGCCCGATGGACGGGGCAGCGGCCGCGGACGGCGCAGCGGATGCCGCCGCGCGCTGCGCCGGCATGGCGGCGGGCCGGCTCGACGCCTCGGCCCCGCGACCGGCACCGAGACCGGCGGCCGCACGCGCGGCCGCGCGCGCCTGGGCCGCCGCCGCGCGTGGTGCGCCGGCGGGCCGGGCGGCGGGCGCACCGCCCGCGGGAGGGCCATCGGCGACGCCGGCGGCCGCGGCGCGAAACGCGAGCAGGCGCAGCAGGGTCATGGTGAAGCCGCTGGCGGGATCAGGCGCCAGCGGGAGATCCCGCCGGCCATGGATCGCGATCTGGTACCAGGCCTGCAGGTCCTCGGGAGCGATCGTCCCCGCGAAGCGCTCGATCAGTTCGCGATCGGGATCGTCATCGGCGGGCGCCGCCACGGCGGCCACGGCGATCCGCTGCAACAGGCCGGCCAGTTCCGCCAGCGTGCGATCGAACGGTGCGTTGGCCAGGCTCATGTCGTCGGCGAGCGCGACCAGGGCCGGCCCGTCCCCGGCCAGCAGGGCATCGAGCAGGCGCGCGAGGTCGTGCCGGTCGACGACCCCGAGCATCTCGCGCACCGAGCCCTCGTCGACCCGCCCGCCGCCGAAGGCGATCGCCTGGTCGAGCAGCGACAGGGCATCGCGCATGCTGCCCGCGGCGGCCCGCCCGAGCAGGCCCAGTGCCGGCGCGTCGACCGCGATGTCCTCGGCCTCGAGGACAGCGGCGAGATGGCCGGCCACCGCCGCCGGCGGCATGTTGCGCAGGTTCAGCTGCATGCAGCGCGACAGCACCGTCACCGGCACCCGCTGCGGATCGGTCGTCGCGAGCACGAACAGGACATGTCCGGGCGGCTCTTCGAGCGTCTTGAGCATCGCGTTGAAGGCGTGATTCGACAGCATGTGCACTTCGTCGATCACGTACACCTTGAGGCGGCCGGCGCTCGGCGCGTAGATCGCGTTCTCGAGCAGCTGCGTCATCTCGTCGACGCCCCGGTTGGACGCCGCATCGAGCTCGATGTAGTCGACGAATCGCCCTTCGTCGATCTCGGTGCAGGCCCGGCACTTCCCGCAAGGCGTGGAACTGATGCCGGTTTCGCAGTTCACGGCCTTGGCGATGATGCGCGCGAGCGTGGTCTTGCCCACGCCGCGCGTGCCGGTGAAAAGATACGCATGGTGCAGGCGGCCGTTGTCGAGCGCATGGGTGAGCGCCCGCACGACGTGGTCCTGACCGACCAGCGACGCGAAGTCACGCGGACGCCATTTCCGAGCCAGTACCTGATATGCCATGCAATGAAAACGGGACGAAATTGCTCCGCGAGGCGGTCGCGGCCCGCCTGCCGGTCGGCCCGGCGGCGTCGGTGGGCGAGCCGAAACCCCGGCACCCGCGGTGAGTGACTATGGCTGCTTCCTTCCGGACCTGACCAGGTTCGCCACGCCGCGATGCGGGGAGGCCCGCCCGCGGACATTCTAGCAGCGCAACATGCTCCGACCGGCTGTGGTAAGTTCCCGAGGACCGAGTGGAGCGGACTGGGTGGAGCGGCAAGCCCGGGCTGGAGCGGCAAGCCCGGGCGGCATCACCGGTTTCGCTCGGGGTTGCGCTCACCGAGGTTGCGCTCGCACTTGCCGGCGCGTGATTCGATCCAAGGAGTTGTAATGGCCATCAAGCAGGTTACCGACGGTTCGTTCGAGCAGGACGTGCTGAAGTCGGATACCCCCGTCCTCGTCGATTACTGGGCCGAATGGTGCGGCCCCTGCAAGATGATCGCGCCGATCCTCGACGAGGTCTCGCGCGACTACGACGGACGCATCCAGATCGCCAAGCTCAACGTCGACGAGAACGCCGCCACCACCGCCAAGTACGCGGTCCGCGGCATCCCGACCCTGATGCTGTTCAAGAACGGCTCCATGGTCGCGAGCAAGGTCGGCGCCCTGTCGAAATCACAACTTACTGTTTTTCTGGACAGCCACCTCTGATCGCTGTACAGTCCAAAGCCGCAGCCACTCGCAACACGGTGGCGCGGCAGAAGGTCCAACGGGGCACCAGCCCCGGATGGTAAGCGGGGCTAACGTCCCGCAGGCGAACCGGGTGTTCCGCCCGGGTTTCGACAAGCCATCGGCCACTGGTCGCGCCCATCAGCCAGGCGGCGCGCCAAAACCCCTGATTCCCTAGCATTCCGGTCCCAACCAGACCAGCGCGACCCGCGACCGCGGTATCGAACCACCACGTTTGTTTCGACCCTACCCATCGGCCTCGCCGCCACGCCTCGCGCGTGGCGCCCGCCTTGCCACGCTCCACAGGGCCTGACCCCATGCACTTATCCGAACTGAAAGTCCTCCACGTCTCGGAGCTGATCGAGATGGCCCTGGGCCTCGACATCGAGAACGCCAACCGGCTTCGCAAGCAGGAGCTGATGTTCGCGATCCTCAAGCGCAAGGCCAAGACCGGAGAATCGATCTTCGGCGACGGCGTGCTCGAGGTCCTGCCCGACGGCTTCGGATTCCTGCGCTCGCCCGAGACCTCGTATCTCGCGAGCACCGACGACATCTACATCTCGCCCTCGCAGATCCGCCGCTTCAACCTCCATACCGGGGATTCGATCGAAGGCGAGGTCCGCACCCCGAAGGACGGCGAGCGGTACTTCGCGCTGGTCAAGGTCGACAAGATCAACGGCCATTCCCCCGAGGCGAGCAAGAACAAGATCCTGTTCGAGAACCTCACGCCGCTGCATCCGAACCGGCCGATGGTGCTCGAGCGCGACATCAAGGCCGAAGAGAACATCACCGGGCGGATCATCGACATGATCGCGCCCATCGGCAAGGGCCAGCGCGGCCTGATCGTTGCCCCGCCGAAAGCCGGCAAGACCGTGCTGATGCAGCACATCGCGCACGCCATCACCTCGAACCACCCGGACGTCTTCGTGATCGTCCTGCTGATCGACGAGCGGCCCGAGGAAGTCACCGAAATGCAGCGCTCGGTGCGCGGCGAAGTGGTGGCCTCGACCTTCGACGAACCCGCGACGCGCCACGTCCAGGTCGCCGAGATGGTCATCGAGAAGGCCAAGCGCCTGGTCGAGCACAAGAAGGACGTCGTCATCCTGCTCGACTCGATCACCCGCCTCGCCCGCGCCTACAACACCGTGGTGCCCGCCTCGGGCAAGGTCCTCACCGGCGGTGTCGACGCCAATGCCCTGCAGCGGCCCAAGCGTTTCTTCGGCGCGGCCCGCAACATCGAGGAAGGCGGTTCGCTCACCATCATCGCCACTGCCCTGATCGACACCGGCAGCCGGATGGACGAGGTCATCTACGAGGAGTTCAAGGGCACCGGCAACATGGAGCTCCACCTCAATCGCCGGATGATGGAAAAACGGGTCTACCCGGCCATCGACATCAACCGCTCGGGAACCCGCCGCGAGGAACTCCTGATCAAGCCCGATGTGCTCCAGAAGATCTGGATCCTGCGCAAGCTCCTGCACGACATGGACGAGCTCGCCGCCATGGAGTTCCTGCTCGACAAGATGCGCGCGACCAAGAGTAACCAGG
Organism: Burkholderiaceae bacterium; assembly: GCA_041676645.1. GTDB lineage: Bacteria > Pseudomonadota > Gammaproteobacteria > Burkholderiales > Burkholderiaceae_E > JAMLIN01. Next base: position 14,284 of record JBAYRO010000017.1, read on the forward strand.
AGTTTTTCGACATGATGCGCCGGGGCAGCTGATCCGGCTGCGGATGCGGACGCATGACCGCGTTGGGGCGCCTTGCCGTACAAAGCGTACTGTCTGCGGCGCCCCGCCTTGTCCTGCGCCCGCATCCGCGGCCGGACGCCCCGGGATGGCAGCGAAAGCTTTCCACATGATGGCGCAAACGGTATAATTACCGGTTTTCCGCCGCCCGCGGGGCAGTCAGGCCGGGCGGAAGATCCGAATCACGCAGAATACGGTTATCGAGCCATGAAACAAGGTATCCATCCAGAGTATCGCGAGGTCGTGTTCCAGGACATGTCGAGCGGCTTCAAGTTCATCACCCGGTCGACCGCCAATACCCGCGAGACGATCAAGATGGACGACGGCAAGGAATACCCGCTGTTCAAGCTCGACGTCACTTCGGACTCGCATCCCTTCTACACCGGCGCCCAGCAGCGGATCATCGAGACCGGCCGGGTCGAGAAGTTCCGCCAGAAGTTCGGCCGCACGACGCCTCGCCGAGGCTGAGCACCCGTCGGCCCTGGCGGCATGGCCCGCCGGCCCCGCCCTGGCAGCCCGGGCTCGTTCAGGGCAGGCCTGCCGCGGCGAGCGCGGATCGCCACCCGGCTCGAACCGGTGGCCAATCGCCCGCGGACAGGCCATGATGCACAGGAAGGCAGCTTTGCTGCCTTTTTTCATCACCGGGCCGCCCGGCATTGCTGATCCGACCATTCGACCGATGCGCGCATTCCTGGTAACGCGCCTGCAAGCCCGCAAGCTGCCGCGCTGGGCGCTGCTCCTGCTCTGCGGCCTGTACATCCTGCCGGGCTTCATCGGTCGCGACCCCTGGCGCGTGGACGACGCCGCCGGCTTCGGGATCGCGCTGACGATGGCGCGTGGCGGCCCCCTCGACTGGCTGGTGCCCAATATCGCCGGCATGTGGGTGGTCGACGATGGCGGTCCGCTGCCATTCGTGTTCGCCGCCCTGATCGCCAAGGCATTCGCCTTCCTCGCCCCCCTGCACCAGAGCGCGATGCTGGCCTCGGCCGCCGGACTCGCCCTCACCCTGGTCGCCTTCTGGTACGCGAGCTACGCACTCAGCCGCCGTCCCGGGCTGCAGTTTCCCGATCCGCTGGGCGCCGGAGCGAGCCGCACGGATTTCGGCCGCGCGATCGCCGATTCGGGCCTGCTCGTGCTGCTCGCCTGCCTCGGCCTCATCACCCGGATGCACGAAACCACGGCGGCAGCCGGCCAGGTCGGGCTGGTCACGATGTTCCTCTTCGGCGCCGCCTGGTCGCTCGAGCGCCCTCGCCACGGCGCCGTCGTCGTGGCCCTCGCGATCGCCGCGAGCGTGGCGACGCGTGGACTCGCCCCCGCCATCGCGATGCTCGTCGCCTGGCTCGCCCTGCCGCTGATCTCCCAGCCGTTTCGCCTGGTCTGGCGATCGAGCTTCACGGTCGGCGTGCCGCTGGCGATCGCCGCTGGAGCCGCCTGGCCGCTCGCCCTCATGTTCGCAAGCCCCGAGTCCCGGGAGTTCCTGTCGCAGTGGCTTGCCTGGAACGCGGGCTCGATCGGCTGGCTGCCCACCACCGACACCCTCACCTACCTGGCGAGGACGACACCCTGGTACTACTGGCCGGTCTGGCCGCTGGCCCTGTGGGCCATCGGGCGCTGGCGCAGCAAGCTCGACCTCCCGGCGATCGCCCTGCCCCTGGCAACGCTGGCCTGCCTTGCGGTGCCGGCGCTCCTCGCCCGCCATGCCGACGAAGCCGAACTGCTGCCCCTGGTGCCGCCGCTGGCCATGCTTGCGGCGGTCGGCCTGCCGACACTGCGACGCGGAATCGTCAGCCTGATCGACTGGTTCGCCGTCACCGTCTACACCCTCCTCGGGGTGGCCGTCTGGGCCTACTGGATCGCCTTCAATACCGGGTACCCGCCGCGCATGGCCTACCGGGCATCGATGTTCGCGCCCGAGTTCGTCCCCGACTGGATATTCGTCGAGCTCCTGCTCGGCGCCCTGGCGACGATCGCCTGGCTGCTGCTGGTGCGCTGGCGGGTCTCGCGCCAGCGGCCGGTGATCTGGCGCGCCGTGGTCCTTTCGGCGGGCGGACTGGTGTTCACCTGGTTCCTGCTGATGAGCCTGTGGCTGCCCGCCTTCGACGCCCGCAATACCTACCGGGACATCGGCCTGGGCGTGCGCGAGCAGCTCGCCGCATCGGACTCCTGCGTCCAGACGCGCGGGCTGGGACGTGCCGAGCGCGCGAGCATCTACTACTTCGCCGAGGCTCGCCTCGATCCGCCCGGCGAGGCCTGCGACTGGCTGCTGATCCAGGACGAAGGGCCGCTCGCCTTCACCGAGCCGGGGCCGGTTCCCGGTGCGCAGCTTGCCTGGTCGGGCAAGCGCCGCGACCGGATCGACGAACGCTTCAGGCTGTACCGGCGGACGGCCCCATGATGAAGCGCTCCCGGTAGTAGCGCAGTTCCTCGATCGATTCGCGGATGTCGGCCAGCGCCGTGTGCGCGCCGCGCTTGGTGAAGCCGCGCGCGACTTCCGGCTGCCAGCGCTTGCAGAGCTCCTTGAGCGTGCTCACGTCGAGGTTGCGATAGTGGAAATGCGCTTCCAGCGCGGGCATGAAACGCGCGAGGAAGCGGCGATCCTGGCAGATGGAATTGCCGGCCATCGGTGAGGCGCGTGGCGGGACCCAGCGCGCGGCGAACTCGAGCATCGCGGCCTCGGCGCCGGCCTCGTCGAGCGTCGAGGCGCGGACCCGCTCGATCAGGCCGCTGCGGCCATGGGTCGACTTGTTCCAGTCGTCCATGGCATCGAGCACCGCATCGGACTGGTGAACGACATGGGCTTCGCTCTCGACGAGCACGTTGAGCTCGCTGTCGGTGACGATGATCGCCAGCTCGATGATGCGATCGCGGTCGGGATCGAGACCGGTCATCTCCATATCGAGCCAGAGCAGGCGATTCGGATCGGGACGGATGTCGTCCAGTGGTGGCATGAGGGACGTGGCAGCGTGCTGTGACATAATTTTCTCCGTCCCGATTCTCGCATGAGCACCCCGTTGGACGCCTTCGCCTTCACCTCGATGTTCGTTCTCGCGCTGGCGCTCTCGGCCGGACTGCGCACCTGGCTGGCCCTGCGGCAGATTCGCCATGTCGCCGCCCATCGCGATGCCGTGCCCCCGGCCTTCGCCGATCGCATAGGCCTTGCCTCGCATCGGCGCGCCGCCGCCTACACCATCGCGCGCACCCGCCTGGGCCTGGTCGACGACTTCATCTCCACCGGCCTGGTGGTGATCCTCGTCCTGTTCGGCGGACTGCAGTGGCTGCACGACCTCCTCGCGGGGCTGGCCGTCGAGCGGCCGATGCTCGCGCAGATCGGCTTCGTGCTGGGAGTGAGCCTGCTCGCCGGCGCCGTCGGCCTCCCGGTGGCCTGGTATCGCCAGTTCCACCTCGAGCGCCGCTTCGGCTTCAACCGGATGACGCCGGCGCTCTTCATCGGCGACATCGGTCGCAACCTGCTCGTCGGTTTCGTACTGGGCGCGCCCCTGCTCTGGGCGATCCTCGCCCTGATGCGAGGCGCCGGCGAACAATGGTGGATCCCCGCCTGGCTGGTCTGGGTCGGCTTCAACATCCTGGTGCTCTACGCCTACCCCACCCTCATCGCGCCGCTGTTCAACCGCTTCGAACCCCTGCCCGCGGGCGGCGTACGCGAGCGTGTCGAAGCCCTGCTCGCCCGTTGCGGCTTCGCCTCGAAAGGCCTGTTCGTGATGGACGGCAGCAAGCGCTCCGCCCATGGCAACGCCTACTTCACCGGCTTCGGGCGCGCCAAGCGGATCGTGTTCTTCGATACCCTCCTCGCCCGGCTCGATGCCAACGAGATCGAAGCGGTCCTCGCCCATGAGCTCGGCCATTTTCGCCATCGCCATGTGCTGCGCCGGATGGCGATCGCCTTCGCGCTGAGCGCGGCCGGGCTGTGGCTGCTGGCCTGGCTGGCCGGCCGCCCCTGGTTCTACCAGGGCCTGGGCCTGACGCCCACGGCGCAGCTGATGGACGGCGCGGCGCTGGTGCTCTTCTTCATCGCGCTGCCGGCGTTCACCTTCCCGCTCGGTCCCCTGGCGAGCCTGATGTCCCGGCGCGACGAGTTCCAGGCCGATGCCTTCGCCGCCAGCCACGCCGATGGCTCCGCCCTCGTCGCGGCCCTCGTGAAGCTCTACCAGGACAATGCCTCGACCCTGACTCCCGATCCGGTGCATTCGGTCTTCTACGATTCGCATCCCCCGGCCGCGATCCGGATCGGCCGATTGCGCGAGATGACCCCGCCCACCGCCGAGGCCACCACATGAACCAAGCCGACAGCGCCGATTCCCTGCGCGCCGAATCCTGCCGACATCGCGATACCGCCCTCGATGCAGGCGCGATCGCGAGCCTGCTCGCGCTGCTTCCGGGCTGGAACGAAACCGACGGGGCAATCGAGCGCGAATACCGCTTTCCCGACTTCGACGCCACCATCGGCTTCGTCAATCGCATCGCCGCGATGGCCAACGCGCAGGACCACCACCCGCGGATGGAAGTCGAGTACGCGAGTTGCCGTCTGCGCTGGTCGACGCATTCGGCCGGCGGCCTGACCCGCAACGACTTCATCTGCGCTGCCAGGTCCGATGGCATCCACGACGACGGCGGGGCCTGAAGCCGCCCTCGTCATCGCGAGCTACGGTCGCCGCTACCTTCTCCGCTTCGAGGCGGACCGCGACCAGCGCTCGGCGGTGAGCCGGGGCAAGCGGACCGAAGCCTGCGTCGGCGACCTCGTTGCGGCGAAACGGCTCGGGGACGGCCAGGCGGTCATCGAGAGCATCGCACCGCGCCGCAACCTCCTGCAGCGTAGCGACCGTTATCGGAAGAAGGCGCTGGCCGCCAACGTGGACCGGGCGGCGATCGTGATCGCCGGTGAGCCCCCTTACTCCGAGGAGCTGCTGCTGCGCCTCATGCTGGCGATCGATGCCGCCGGGATCGCCCTGCTCATCGTGGCGAACAAGACCGATCTCGCGCAGGCCCACCAGCGCATCGGCCCGCGCCTCGAGCTGCTGCGCGCACTCGGCCACCCGGTGGTCGAGATGGCGGCGCAGGCCGCGCCGCAAGCGGCCCTGGCGGCAATGCGCCCCTGGCTGGCGGACTCGGTCACGCTGCTGCTGGGCGAATCCGGGATGGGCAAGTCCTCGCTGGTCAACGTCCTCGTACCGGAAGCCGAACAGGCCACCCGCTCGATCTCGAGCGCGCTCGGGACCGGTCGCCACACCACGACCTTCAGCCGCCTGTTCCCGCTCGATCCCCGGGTCGCCCCGAACGCCAGGATCATCGACTCGCCGGGATTCCAGACCTTCGGACTGGCGCATCTGTCGGCGTCGCAGCGAGTCCATGCCATGGCGGAGTTCGCGCCGCTGATCGGCAAGTGCCGCTTCCACAGCTGCACGCATCGCCAGGAACCGGGTTGCGCGATCCGCGGCGCCGCGCAGGCGGGCGAGATCGACTCCCTGCGCTATCGACTGTTCACCGAGTTGCACGAACGGGACTGAGGCCCGAGCACCGATGTCGCGGGTCGACTTCCGCAATCGAATGCGAACCCGCCTTCAGCCGCCGAGCCAGCTCGAAAGCGAGACCAGTACGAACAGGCCGATCACCAGGGTCGCCGCCCGCCAGATCAGGGCAATGGTGCCGCGGATGCCCGCCGCATCGGGGGGCGCTCCCATCCAGTCGAAGGAACCGGGAACGCCTTCGACCCGGTTTCCCGCCCAATAGCGATCGCGCTCCGGGTCGACGAGATCGAGCCCGAGCGCCCCGCCCCCGATGGCCGCCAGCATCGCGCGGCGATCGCGGCCGGCGCCGGCGGCGATCGCCGCCCGCCAGCAATAGGTCGAATCCTCGAAGTCGCCCGCGATCGCGAAGCCCGCGGCGGTGACCCGCAGGGGAATCCAGTCGACGATGTACATGCCCCTGGCCGCGACACCCGCATGGGCATCATCGCCGGCATCGGCGGCGATTCCGGGGCTCCACCGACTGGCCGTGGCTTCATCGTCGGCCGACGCACCCTCCTGGGCGCCGAAGTCGTCGATCACCGTGTCGAACTCCGACGGTGCCGGCTCCGACCAGCGCCTCGCGAGCAGGTCCACGACCCGGTAGACGACCGGGCCGACGGCGCCGGGCAGCAGGAGATAGGCAAGAATGGGGGCGAACAGCTCGCGGTAGGCGCTGGTGAGGGCATGTGTGATGGCCCTGCGGCAGAGCCATACCCGCCCGGGTGGCTCCGCCGTGGCATCGTCCACCGTGCTCGACATGGCGACGCGGCGCTCGCCCGCGGCAATCCAGTCGTCGAGCAGCCGGGCGGCGCGCGCGGTCTCGTCACGGCGCAGCGCAACGAGGATCGCGGCGAGGTTGTGGCCGAACTGCCCGAAACCCACCGTCAGGTAGAGGATGGCGACATGAAGGAGGAATGACGCCAGGGATCCGATGGCGGCCGCGATCCACTGGAGCAGGAGCACCAGCACGATGGAGCCGGCGACCACCGCGAACCATGCGATCACCGCATCGAAGGGGCGATCGGTGCGCGAATGCTGTCGCGCCAGGTCGACCAGTTCGCGGGCGAAGCGATGCGGCCGGTTGTCCGGGCGCAGCGGCCGCAGCTGCTCGATCAGCAGGGCCAGGGCAAGCGCGATCAGTCCCATCGGGCCAGTTCGTTCAAGGGTTCCGGATCTCGGCGACGACTTCAGTCGGCACGCAGGAAATGGTACAGGTTGCGCAGCATCGCCGCGGTAGCGCCCCAGATGAAATAGGGCTCGCGTCCCGGCGGCCCCCAGGGCATCGCGAAGAAACTGCGATTCACGCCATCGATATCGTAGCGATGTCGCTGATGGTTGCGTGGATCCATGAGAAAGCCGAGCGGCACTTCGAAGGCCGCGGCGACCTCGCCCGGATGGGGAACCAGGACGGCCTCGCGCGAGACGAGGCCGACCACCGGGGTGACCCTGAACCCCGTTGCCGTGATGTACTCGGGCATCCTGCCGACGACTTCGACAAGAGCGGGATCGAGCCCGACTTCCTCCTCGGCTTCACGCAATGCGGTATGGATGACATCGCGATCCTGCGCGTCGGCCCGCCCGCCCGGAAAGGCCACCTGGCCCGAATGCTGCCGCAGGTGGGTAGTGCGCAGGGTCAGGAGCACCACCGGCCCGCCCGGCCTGTCGATGATGGGCACCAGCACGGAGGCCGGGCGCAGTTCGCCACCGACCCCGGGCAGCAGGACGCGATCGGACTGCTGCTCGACGTGCCAGTCGACCGGCGGATAGTAGAAGCGCTGGCGCAGCGCGGGCAGAAGCAGCTTCTCGGGCGGGAGCGCGAGCAAGCCGTCGTCGGCCGGTTCGGCAGGCAGGGCCGTCGGGTCGAGGACCGGACGGATCAGCGTCGGCGCATCGGGCACGATGATTCGCCCGGGTACGGCAGGCTTCGGTTCCGACTCGGTTGCTGGTCGCCCGTCCCCGGTCTTGCGGGGCCGGAAACGCTTGGCGCTCACCTCGCAGCGCGGATCCGTCCGGATGCCGGCATCAGCCGCCCTTGGCTTCCTTGGCGCCCTTGCGCACCGGGAGTTTCTCCTTGATGCGGGCCGACTTGCCCGAGCGGTCGCGCAGGTAGTAGAGCTTGGCGCGACGGACATCGCCGCGACGCTTGACGACGATCGAGTCGATCAGCGGCGAATACAGCTGGAAGGTTCGCTCGACGCCCTCGCCCGAGGAAATCTTGCGCACGATGAAGGCGGAATTCAGGCCGCGATTGCGGCGTGCGATCACGACGCCCTCGTAGGCCTGCACGCGCTTGCGCGTGCCCTCGACCACGTTGACGTTGACGACGACCGTATCACCGGGGGCGAAGTCCGGGATTTCCTTGCCCAGGCGGGCGATTTCCTGCTCTTCGAGCAGCTTGATGATGTCCATTTCGGCTCCGTGACCATCGTTCGGCGGCGCGACAAGAGGCCTCTGCCCCATGTCCTTGGGTGATGTTCTGTGCCCGCCCAGAGGATGGTGAACCGGTGATTATAGCGTCTTGTCGCCGTCCGCGGCGAGATCGTCGCGAACCGGATGGCTGGCGAGCCATCGCTCGTCCTGCCGATCGAGGCGACCCGCCGCCCGGGCACGCGCGATCAGCTCCGGCCTGCGGGCGGCGGTGAGCTCCAGGGCCCTCTCGCGACGCCATTGGGCGATCCGCGCATGATGACCCGACATCAGGACCGCGGGCACGGGCAGGGACTCGAAGACTTCCGGCCGGGTGTAATGGGGGCAGTCGAGCAGGCCATCGGCGAAGGAATCCCGCATGACGGACTCCTCGTCGTTGAGCGCCCCCGGCAGCATCCGCACGATGGCATCGATCAGCATCATGGCGGGCAGCTCGCCGCCCGAGACGACGAAGTCCCCGACGCAGATCTCCTCGTCGATGCGGGTGTCGATCAGCCGCTGGTCGATCGCTTCATAGCGACCCGCCACCAGCAGCAGCGAAGGCAAGGCAGCGAGCTCGACGACCCGTTCGTGGCTCAGCGGGCGACCCTGGGGGCTCAGGTAGATGCGGTGCGGTGGCTTCGCATCGGCCGGGCCGGCCGCGCTGGCCGCCGCACTCGCCGCCGCGATCGCCGCCGCCAGCGGCTCGGCGAGCATCACCATGCCCGGGCCGCCACCATAGGGACGATCATCGACCCGGCGATAGGCATCGTGGGTGAAGTCGCGGGGATTCCAGCGCTCGAGGCTCCAGAGGCCCCGATCGAGCGCCCGTGCCGTGATGCCGTGCTCGCAGATCGCCGCGAACATCGCGGGAAAGAGACTGATCACATCGATCCGCATCCGCGCCCCTTCATCCCCTGTGTCGCCGGATCCCGGCCTCAGTAGTCGGCGGCCCAGTCGGCGCTGATCCGCTTCGCCACGAGGTCGACGTCACCGATGACCGGCGCGACGAAGGGAATCAGGCGTGTCTCGCCGTCGGGCCCGCCCACCCTCAGCACCGGATGCGGCGCACCGAAATCATCGATGGCGAGCACCCGGCCGAGGCTCCGGCCTTCCTGGCCGACCACCTCGCAGCCGACGAGGTCGACCCAGTAGTATTCATCGGGCGCCGGCTCCGGAAAGGACGAGCGCGATGCGGCGATCACGGCGCCCTTCAGTTGCTCGGCCTGCTCGCGGTCGCTGCAGCCGTCCATCCTCAGCAGCAGCATGTCGGCGTGGGGACGCGCTTCGACGAGTTCGATGCGCTGCCAGGCCTCGCCGACGGAATCCGGCGGTCTTGGCGCCGGTCGGCCCGCAGCCGTGGCCGGCGGGATCGACCCCGATGCGACGGTCCGGGGTGGAGGTACGGTCCGGGGTGGAGTGAGCCGGATCCAGGCTTCGCTGGCCGATCGAAGCGCCGATTCGTCGGCCCGGCCATGCGGCCTGACCCGGATCCAGCCACGGACACCATAGGCGCCCGCTATCCGGCCAAGCTCGACGAGATCGGCCGGCGGAACGGGTCCGGTCGTTGTCACGAGGCCACGGTGCGGGCCGCCCGCCGCCCCGGGAGCCTGAGGACCCTCAGGCCGACTCGGCCTGGGGAACAGCTGCCTTCGCAGCCTCGCGCGCGAGCCGCTCGACGGCCGCGCTCACCTGGGCGCCGTTGGCGCGCCAGTAGTCGAGCCGGTCGGTCGCGATGCGCAGCGGCATTTCCTGGCCAGCCGCCATCGGGTTGTAGAAGCCGATCCGCTCGATGAAGCGGCCATCGCGCCGGTTACGGCGATCGGTGGCGATGATGTTGTAGAAGGGGCGCTTCTTGGCACCGCCGCGCGACAGTCGAATGACGACCATGTGGCTATCCTTGTCTGGGACCCGTTGATGCGGAAAACCGGAAATTGTAACGTGCGGGCACCCGAGAGGCAAGGCTGGCGCTGGCTCGCAGGCGCGTCCCTCCTGCCTCGAAAGCCCCTCCCTCTCAGAAAAGCGAGGCCTGCAAGCCGTCGCCATCGGCCGACTCCGGGCCCGGGCGGGGCGGCACGAAGAGATCGGTACGCAGGTTCGCCCGTCCGGTGACCAGGCCATGCCGTTTCACCGCGATCGAGAAGCGTCGCGCGATGAGATCGGCCCAGATTCCCTCGCCGCGCATCCGCCCGTGGAAGCTCGGATCGTTCAGGCGGCCGCCGCGGAGATCGCGGATACGTGCCATCACCCGCTCCGCCCGGTCGGGAAAGCGTTCGCGCAACCAGTCGGTGAATACCTCGAGCAGTTCGTTGGGAAGGCGCAGCATGGTGTAGTGCGCGCTGCGCGCACCGGCTCGCGCAGCCGCCTCGATGACCGCCTCGATGTCGGTGTCGTTGAGGAACGGGGCGATGGGAGCCACCATCACGCCGACCGGTACGCCGGCCTCGGCCAGCCGGCGGATCGCTTCGATGCGCCGCCAGGGCGCCGCCGCCCGCGGCTCCCATGCGCGCGCAAGAGCTGGGTCGAGGCAGGTGACAGTGACATAGACGGCCGCGGTCCCGGCGGCCGCGGCCGGCGCGATCAGGTCGAGATCGCGCTCGACGAGGGCCGACTTCGTGATCAGCGAGAACGGATGCCGGCACTCGGCGAGGATCTGGATGATTTCCCGGGTGATCCGCAAGCCTCGCTCGATCGGCTGGTAGCAGTCGGTGGCCGTCCCGATGCAGACCGGCTCACAGCGGTAGGACCGGGCCGCGAGCTCGCGGCGCAGGCATTCGCCGGCGTTGCGCTTGGCGAACAGCCGAGTCTCGAAGTCGAGCCCGGGGGAGAGATCCATGTAGGCGTGGTAGGGCCGCGCATAGCAATAGACGCAGCCATGCTCGCAACCACGATAGGGATTGATCGACCGCTCGAAGAAGACGTCCGGCGACTGGTTGGAGGTGATCAGCCGACGGGCGATCTCGTCGGCGACCTGGGTCGCGGGCGACGGTGCGACATGATCCTCGGCCATCGCGTCCGGTCCGACCGCGGCCTCGACGATGGGGATACGATGCTCGCGGGCAAAGCGCCCGGGTGGGCGCGATACGGCGCCACGCCCGGCAACGGCTCGCCGGTTCCGATTTGGTCGATCACCATTACTACTGGACATTTATCCAGTGTATCGCGCGACCGACCCCGTCTGCAACCGGACCCGGCCTTGCTGATATCCTCGATCACTGGAACCAGAAATGCCCCATCCCCGGGCCGACAGCCAGCCGATGCCCAAGCCATGCCCCCGTTGCGGGCTCGAGAACGCCGACGCGGACACCCATTGCCGGCGCTGCGATGCGCCATTGCAACGTGCGACATCGATCTCCCCGGCGTTTCGCCAGTTCCTGCTGGGGCTGGCCGGATTCGCGGTGATCACCACCATCGGGGTGGGAGCGCTCGTCTACGTCCATAGCACCGCGGTACCCCTGGGCGATCCGGTCGTGCCGCCGCTCGACACGGCGGCCCAGGAGGAAGCCTTCGCGCGTGAGCAGGCGCTCGATGCGCCGTCGCCGGATAGCGGGCGCGCCGGCCTTCCCGCCACGGACATGGATCCGACGGAGCGGGCGCGAATTCCTGGCCCGACCGCGGGCTTGCCCGACCCGGCCACCGGAACGACGATCGATCCGTCCACCATCCCCCAGACCGAGGCGCTCGACCCCGCCCTCGACGGCGAGGACATCACCGACCAGATGCCGGAGATCCCGTCGGGCCTCGACTGGAACCGTGAAATCCTGCCGCCGACCCGCCAGCCGTTCCCATCGGCCACCACGCCGATGCCTCCGTCCGACGGCGGGGGCTGGGGCAGCGCGCCAGCCTTCCCCGAGTCGAATCCCTTGTCGAGCGCCCCGCCCATCCTGGAACCGGGCGGCGCGGCCGCGCCTGGTCAGCCCGGGACGGTATGGCCGGATGCTCCCCTGGGCATCCCGCCGGACGGATCCCCGGGCACACTGCCAGAGTCGCAACAGCCGCCGCTGGCATCCGACGGACAGCTGGCTTCCGACGGACAGCAGGCCCCCGCCGAGGCCGATTCCACCTCGCCGCCCCAGGACTCGGGCCGCTCGCTGGCGGCCCTCCAGGAGGCGCAATGCGCGAACGAAGGGTTCCTGACCCGGTTCGTCTGCCATGAGCGCGTACGGCTGAACTACTGCGAGAATCGCTGGAACCGTCATCCGGACTGCATGCTCGAGAGCAATGTCACCAATTACTAGTCCGCAAGGTGCGGAGGCCTCCGACGACACCGACCACGAGGCAAGCCCGGTCCGCCGGATCCTGCTCATCGACGACCATCCCCTGGTCGCCGATGGTCTGCAGGCTCTCGTCGAGGGGCTCGAACCGGCCACCACGCTGCTCTGGGCGGGCACGCTCGAGGACGGCTTCGGGATCCTCGACAATGAGCCGGAGATCACACTGGTCCTGCTCGACCTGCGACTGCCCGGCTTCGGGGGCTACAGCGCACTCGAGCGCTTTCGCGAGCGGCATCCCGCCATGCCGGTGGTCGTGCTTTCGGGCAGCACCGATCGTCGCCTCATCCTCGGCGCGCTGGATCGCGGCGCGCAGGGCTTCATTCCGAAGACCGCCAACCGCGATGAAACCGCCCGTGCGCTGAAACGCGTGGTGGGCGGCGAAATCCATGTTCCCGTCCAGGCGATGGAGCAGGATCCGGCCCGCCCGGGCGAGCGGCGCAGCTCCCATGTCGATGATCTCGAGGACGCCGCGGCGCTCGCCACCGCCGCGATCGAGCGCATGACCCCGCGCCAGCGTGAAGTCCTGCGCCTGCTGGTGCATGGCCGGACCAACCGCCTGATCGCCAGGGAACTGGGCCTGTCCGACAACACGGTCAAGATCCACGTCAGCGCCGTACTGCGAGCGATCGGCGCCAGCAATCGCGCGCAGGTCGTGTTCATCGTCAGCCGCGCCGGCGCCATCGTGTGAGCATCCGATGAACCCATCCGATCGCCTGCGCGTCGCCTCGCTGAACACCCTCAATCTGCGGCTGCCCGGACGCGCGATCTACCAGGATCCCGGCTACACCACGGCCGAATTCGAAGCCAAGTCCGCATGGCTTGCCGGCATGATCGACACCCTCGCCAGCCAGCTGATCGGCCTGCAGGAGATCTTCGACGAGGAAGCGCTCCACGAGACCGTGTCCCGCTGCGCCGGTCCGCCGCCACGCTGGGTCGCGGCACCCGAGCCCCGCGAGACTCCCGACCTGCCGCGGGTCGCCCTGCTGTCCTGGCTCGACGCCCTCGATGAAGTCGAGACCATCGACCGGATTCCGGACGGCTTCGCGCTGCGCTTGCCCGCCGCACCCGAGATCGGCTTGCCGGAAACCCTGCACGATCGCTTCTCGCGCCCGGTGCTCAGCGTCACCGTCGACCTCGCCAGCGGCCAGCGACGAAAGGTGCCGGCACGTGTGTATGTGGTGCACCTGAAGTCACGCCGCCCCAACCGGGCCTCGCTGCCGGGCGGGCCGGGCGAGGACATGGACGACCCGCAGATCGAGGCCCGGGCCCACATGCGCTCGCTGCTGATGCGAGCCGCCGAGGCCGGCGGCCTGCGATCCCTGCTGCTGCGGGACCTGCACTGTACCCGCATGCCGGTCATCGTGATGGGCGACTTCAATGATCACGCCAAGGCGGCGACGACCAACCTGGTCGCCGGCCGGATGGCGCCGAAGAACCTCGCCCGCCGCGACATCCAGCTCTACCATGCCGCCGCGCTGCAGGCGCCGAACATCCTGACGCACCGCATCGGCTACACCAAGTTCCACCTCGGCGAACCCGACAGCATCGACCACATCCTGCTGTCCGAGGAGTTCCTGCGCGAGGGCCGGCACGCGATCGCCGAGGTCGAGCGGGTCGACTATTTCAACGACCATCTCAGCGAACCCGGGCGGCTCACGTCCGACCACGGGGCGATCCGGGCGAGCCTGCGGCTGCGCTGACCGCGCAAGCCGTCGCTTTCGCGGCGAAGGCGGCGGCACCCGCGAGCCGGCCGCGCACGCTCGTTCCTATCGCTTGAACGCGCGGCCGGCTCGCGGGCACCGCCGCCTTCGATGGAGCGCTGATGATGCGCGGGTGCGATCCGCGCCGCGCCAGCCTGCGGCTACGCGGAGAAACCCAGTGCCCCCCGAGAATCTCGAAAATGGGGTCAGACTCCATTTCTTGAAAGAAATGGAGTCTGACCCCATTTTCGGGCCGCGAAAGCCTGTGGCTTGCGGGCGCCGCCGGTTCAGAAAGCCGATTCGTCGAGCGCCATCGTGCTATGGGCGCCCGCGGCCACCGCCTCCGCATGGGCCGCTGCCCGCGGCAGCAGGTGCTCGGCGAAGAACCGGGCGGTGGCGATCTTGGCCTGCAGGAAGTCGCGGTCGGCGTCCGCCTGCCCGAGCAGGGCTTGCGCCGCCAGCGCCGCGCGACCGAGTTGCCAGCCGCAGAGGACCAGGCCCGCCTGGCTCAGGTAGGGCACGCTTGCGCTGAAAGCGGCATGGGCATCCGTCTTGAAGCTCGCGACGATGGCCTCGACGCTCGCCTCCAGCCCATCGGCCGCCCGGGCAAGCCTCGCGCCGGTCGATTCGAGCCCGGCATCGCCGGCGGCCGCCAGTTCGGCAGCGGTCTCGCGGACCTGTGCGACGAACTCGCGAGCGACCGCTCCGCCGTCGCGGGCCGTCTTGCGGCCGATCAGGTCGTTCGCCTGGATCGCGGTCGTGCCTTCGTAGATGGGCAGGATGCGGGCATCGCGATAGAACTGCGCGGCGCCCGTCTCCTCGATGAAGCCCATCCCGCCATGGACCTGGACCCCCAGCGAGGTGGCCTCGATCGACATCTCGGTCGACCAGCCCTTGATGATCGGCACGAGGAACTCGTAGGCGGCGGCATCACGGCGGCTGGCATCCGCATCGGTGCCGTGGTGACCGCGATCGGACAGCCCCGCCGCGTAATACGCCAGCGAACGGGCGCCTTCGGTCAGGGCCCGCATCGTCATCAGCATGCGACGCACGTCCGGATGCCGGATGATCGCCACCGGACCGCTGGAGCCCGCGACATCGCGGCTCTGGACCCGCTCGCGCGCATGCGCAACGGCATGCTGGTAGGCCCGCTCGGCCAGCGCGACACCCTGCATTCCGACCGCGAAACGGGCCGAATTCATCATGATGAACATGTACTCGAGGCCGCGGTTCTCCTCGCCCACCAGGTGGCCGATCGCGCCCGGACCGACCGCGCCCTTGTCGTCGCCGTAGATCAGCACGGCGGTCGGGCTCGCCTTGATCCCCAGCTTGTGCTCGATCGACTGGCACCAGACGTCGTTTCGCGCTCCCGGCGCGCCATCGGCATCCGGGACGAACTTGGGCACGATGAAGAGCGAAATCCCCTTGACCCCCGGCGGCGCGCCCGGCGTGCGGGCGAGCACCAGGTGCACGATGTTCTCGGCCATGTCGTGCTCGCCATAGGTGATGAAGATCTTCTGGCCGAAGATCCGGTAGCTGCCGTCGGCCTGCGGCTCGGCCCGGCTCCGGACCATGGCGAGATCGGAGCCCGCCTGCGGTTCGGTCAGGTTCATCGTGCCGGTCCAGCTGCCATCGATCATCCTGGGGATGTACTGCTGGCGCTGTTCATCGCTGCCGGCCGTCATCAGCGCCTCGATGGCGCCGTCGGTCAGCAGCGGGCAGAGGGCGAACGAGAGATTCGCCGAGTTGACCATCTCGATGCAGGGCGTCGCCACCAGCTTGGGCAGGCCCTGCCCGCCGAACTCGAGCGGATGCTGGACACCCTGCCAGCCGCCCTCGCAGAACTGCCGGAACGCCTGCGCAAAGCCCTCGGTGGTGGTGACGACTCCGTCGGCCAGTGTCGAGGGAGCGAGATCACCGTCGCGATTGAGCACCGCGATCACTTCCTCGTTGAGGCGCGCGCACTCCTCGAGCACCGCAGTGGCGGTGTCGATGCCGGCATCCTCGAAGCCCGGCAACGCGGCGACCGCCGCCAGCCCCGCGACATGCTCGAGGGTGAACAGCATGTCCCGTGTAGGTGCCTTGAATCCCATGGCGAACTCCCCGCGATAATGACAACGGCCGCGCCGCCCTTCTCGGGACCGCGCGGCCGCTCGATGAATGATGCGCCCCGCCGGACATTCCCATGTCCCGCCGGGCGGTCCGGTCAGAGGGCCGAGGTGAGCTCGGGGACCGCGGTGAACAGGTCGGCAACCAGGCCGTAGTCGGCAACCCCGAATATCGGCGCCTCCTCGTCCTTGTTGATCGCGACGATCACCTTGCTGTCCTTCATGCCGGCGAGGTGCTGGATCGCACCCGAGATGCCGATCGCGACGTAGAGCTCCGGCGCGACGATCTTGCCGGTCTGGCCGACCTGCCAGTCGTTGGGCGCGTAGCCGGCGTCGACCGCGGCCCGCGAGGCGCCCATCGCGGCGCCGAGCTTGTCGGCGAGCGGCTCGAGCACCTTGTCGAAGTTCTCGGACGAGCCCATGCCGCGTCCGCCGGAAACGATCACCCGGGCAGCCGTCAGTTCGGGACGGTCGCTCTTGACGATCTCGCGGCCGACGAAGCTCGACTTGCCGGAATCGTCGACGGCGGTGACCGATTCGACCGCTCCGCTGCCCCCTTCCGCGGCAACCGCGTCGAATGCGGTCGCGCGTACCGTCAGCACCTTGACCTTGTCGGCCGACTGGACCGTGGCGATGGCGTTGCCGGCGTAGATCGGGCGCTGGAAGGTGTCGGCGGCATCGACGGCGATGATGTCCGAGATCTGCGCCACGTCGAGCCGGGCGGCGATGCGCGGAGCGATGTTCTTGCCCCAGTTGGTGGCCGGCAGCAGGATGTGCTCGTAGCCGTCGGCAACGGCGAGCGCCTGGGCGGCGACGTTCTCCGCAAGCCCGTCGCCGAGCGGGGCGCCGTCGGCGTGCAGGACCTTGGTGACGCCTGCGGCCTTGGCGGCGGCCTGGGCGGCGGCTTCGCAGCCCGAGCCCGCGACCAGCACGGTGATGTCGGAACCCAGCTTCGAGGCCGCGGCGAGGGTGCTCAGCGTCGCGGAATTGATGTTGGCGTTATCGTGTTCGGCGATGACCAGTACAGCCATGTCGTGACTCCCGTGGATTCTCAGATGACCTTGGATTCGTTCTTGAGCTTGTCGACCAGTGCGGCGACGTCGGCGACCTTGACACCGGCCGCACGAACCGGCGGCTCGCTGACCTTGAGGGTCTTGAGCCTTGGCGTGACGTCGACGCCGAGGTCGTCCGGGGTGACGACATCGAGCTGCTTCTTCTTGGCCTTCATGATGTTGGGCAGGGTCACGTAGCGCGGCTCGTTCAGGCGCAGGTCGGTCGTGACCACGGCGGGCAGGCTGATCGCGATGGTTTCCAGGCCGCCGTCGATCTCGCGGGTGACCGTGGCCTTGCCGTCGGCGAGCTCGACCTTCGAGGCGAAGGTGGCCTGCGGCAGGTCGGCCAGCGCGGCGAGCATCTGGCCGGTCTGGTTGGCATCGTCGTCGATCGCCTGCTTGCCGGCGATGACCAGCTGGGGCTGCTCCTTCTCGACCAGGGCCTTGAGGATCTTGGCCACCGCCAGCGGCTGCAGCTCGGCGTCGGTCTCGACGAGGATGGCGCGATCGGCGCCGATGGCCATGGCGGTGCGAAGGGTTTCCTGGCAGGCCTTGACCCCGCAGGAAACGGCAATCACTTCGGTCGCGGCGCCCTTCTCCTTCAGGCGGACCGCTTCCTCGACCGCGATCTCGTCGAAGGGATTCATCGACATCTTGACGTTCGCAATGTCGACTCCGCTCTGGTCGCTCTTGACGCGCACCTTGACGTTGTAGTCGACCACTCGCTTGACGGGCACCAGGATTTTCATTGACCGCTCTCTCGTAGGTGGTATTTTCGTTCGAAGGGGATGGCTAGCCGGTCATTATAAAGGCTCGAACCGGCCGCCCCACCGCCATTCCGACGCCAGCAGGGCTCAGGCCCAGTTCGGCGGGCGCTTCTCGATAAAGGCCTGCACCCCTTCCAGGGCAGAGGCCTCCATCATGTTGCAGGCCATGGTATTGCCCGCCAGCTGGTAGGCGCCATCGATTCCCATTTCGGCCTGGCGATAGAACAGGTCCTTGCCGATCGCGATCGCCTCCCGGGGCTTGGCGCAGATCGAGGCGGCGATGGCCGCGATCTCGGCATCGAGCCGTTCGGGAGCGACCACCCGGTTGACCAGCCCGCGTTCGAGCGCGCTCGCCGCATCGATGAACTCGCCCGTGACGAGCATCTCGAAGGCCTGCTTGCGCGGGACATTGCGCGACAGGGCCACCGAGGGCGTCGAGCAGAACAGGCCGAGGTTGACCCCCGATACGGCGAAGCGCGCGGTATCGGCGGCCACCGCGAGATCGCACATCGCCACCAGCTGGCAGCCGGCGGCGGTCGCGACGCCCTGGACCCGGGCGATGACCGGCTGCGGCATCCGCTGGATGGTCATCATCAGCTGCGAGCAGCGGGCGAAAAGGGTCCGGTAGTAGTCCAGCCCGGGCTCCGCGCGCATCTCGCGCAGATCGTGGCCGGCACAGAAGGCCTTGCCCTTCGCGGCGAGCACCACGACCCGCAGCGACTCGTCGGCGCCGGCCGCGCGCAGCTCGGCGTCGAGCGCATCCATCAGGGCCTCGGACAGCGCATTGAACTGCGCCGGCCGGTTCATGGTCACGGTCAGGACCGCACCCTCGCGCTGCGTTTCGACAAGCGGCGCCTCGATCTCGTTCATCACACTCATTTTCGTCTCCTGGGCGGACTGGCGGCGCCATCGCACCCCCGGCCGTCGGCGAGCCGGCGCAGGACGCCGACCGTCGGCCATGGGCGCCGCCCGGACCCACCCGCGCGGCAGTAGCCACCATTCATGACAACATAGGTGGATATCCTCTGAATGTCTCCCGAATGCTCGAAAAAATCCAGTCGGTCGCCAGCCAGGTCGGAAAAATCGTCGTCGGGAAGCAGGCGCAGATCCGCCTCGCCCTGGCCTGCGTACTGGCTCGTGGCCATCTCCTCATCGAGGATCTGCCCGGGGTCGGCAAGACCACCCTGGCCCACGCCCT
Organism: Burkholderiaceae bacterium; assembly: GCA_041676645.1. Classification (GTDB taxonomy): domain Bacteria; phylum Pseudomonadota; class Gammaproteobacteria; order Burkholderiales; family Burkholderiaceae_E; genus JAMLIN01. The sequence continues at coordinate 33,368 of JBAYRO010000017.1, forward strand.
CTCGGCGTCCCTGGGCCTCGGCTTCAAGCGGGTCCAGTTCACCAACGACCTGCTGCCGGCCGACATCGTCGGCGTCAGCGTGTTCGATCGCAACACGGCCGGATTCATCTTCCATCCGGGGCCGGTCTTCGCCCAGGTCCTGCTGGCCGACGAGATCAACCGGGCTTCGCCCAAGACCCAGTCCTCCCTGCTCGAAGCCATGGAGGAACGCCAGGTCACCGTCGACGGCCAGGCCCGTCCCCTGCCCGACCCCTTCTTCGTGATCGCGACGCAGAACCCGCAGGACCAGATCGGCACCTTTCCCCTGCCCGAATCCCAGCTCGACCGCTTCCTGATGTGCGTCGAGCTCGGCTATCCCGATCCGAAATCCGAGCGTGCCCTGCTCGAGGGCCGCGATCGCCGCTGGATGCTCGACCAGATCCGTCCCAGCATGGCACCGGCCGATGTCCTCGCCGCCCAGCGCATGGTCGGCGAGATCCGCTGCGCGCCGGCCCTGATCGACTACGTGCAGAACCTGCTGACCCACAGCCGGCGCTCCGCTTCGCTTGCCGAGGGCCTCAGCCCGCGCGCCGGCATCGCGCTGCTGCAGGCGGCGCGCGCCTGGGCCATGCTCGACGGGCGCAACCATGTCCTGCCCGACGACGTCCAGGCCGTGCTGCCGGCGGTCGCCGGCCACCGTCTCAAGCCCGTCAAGGGCGGAGCGCTCAGCCATCGCGGCCGGGCCGAACTCGTCTCCGAGCTGGTCAAGTCCGTGCCGGTCAACTGAGAATCCGAAAGACGCCGGCATGAGCAGACCGACGATCGCCACCACCGCCAGCGCCGCCGGCCACGGTGAAAGGGACGAACGCTGGCTGCGGCGCATCGAGCGCCTGATCCCGGGCCGGCGCGGCGCGGTCGCCGGCGATTTCCGGCTTGCCCAGCGCAACATCTACATCCTGCCCTCGCGCGCCGGGACGATCTTCATCGCCGTGGTCCTGCTGATGCTGCTCGTCTCGGTGAACTTCGGATTGTCGCTCGGCTACGCGCTCACCTTCCTGCTCGGCTCGCTCGGCCTGGTCGGCATGATGCATACGTTTCGCAACCTGTCCGCCCTGGTGCTTCGGCCCGACCGGGTCGATCCGGTGTTCGCCGGCGAATTCGCCGAGTTCGGCGTGAGCGTGCGCAATCCGGGCCGACTCGAACGACGCGCCGTGGCGCTGATCGCCCCGGGCAGCGTGCATGCCCAGTTCGTCGACCTGCCGGGCGGCTCGCAGTCGCATGTCGCGGTGCCGGTACGCGCCCCATGCCGGGGCTGGCTCGAAGCGCCGCGGCTCCTGGTCCAGACCCGCTTTCCGCTGGGCGTGTTCCGGGCCTGGGCCTGGTGGCAACCGGCGATGCGCGTACTGGTCTATCCGCACCCCGAGGAAGCCGGCATCCCCCTGCCGGCGAGCAACGGGGGCGGTGGCGGCAGCGACGGCGGCGCCGGCCGGGAGGACGATCTTTCGAACCTGCGGCCGTGGTCGCCTGGCGATTCCCCGCGACGCATCGCCTGGAAGGCGATCGCCCGCAGTGACAGCGCCGAACTGCTGGTCAAGCAGTTCGAAGGCGGGGAGGCCGGCGAACTGGTGCTCGACTTCGACACCCTGCCCGAGCGACTCGAGGTGGAGGCGCGGCTGTCGCGCATGACGCGCTGGGTCCTGGACGCCGAGCATGCCGGCCGACGCTACTCCCTGCGGCTCGCCGGCCGGACCATCGGGCCGGACTCCGGCCCGGCGCACCGGGCCGACTGCCTCGCCGCGCTGGCCCTGCATGGGCTCGAGGGACGCTGAAATGAAACTGCCCCCACGCTCGCTGTCGCTCGCTTCGCCCGCGCTCGCAGGCGCGGCCGGTCTCGCCGGCGCGAAGCAGTGCTTCGCGAATTCCCGGCTCGACCCCGCCCGAGGGGGCTTTCAGTGGCTTCGGGCGGCCGGGCGCCACTGAAATGCCCCTGCGTTTCGGCTACTCGATCAAGGCGCTCGGCGGCACTCTCGGCGGCCAGTGGGAACGTACCCGGCGCGACACCCTGTTCCTGATGGGTGCGGTGCTCCTGTCGGCGATCCCCCAGTTCGGTTTCCAGCCCGCCTGGGTATCGGCGAGCTTCCTGCTCCTGTTCTTCTGGCGCCTCGGCCTCGTCATGGCCGGTCGCGGAGCGCCCGGCAAGCTGGTCCGACTGCTGGCCGCCGTGGCTTGCGCGGCCGGCGTCTACGCCCAGTACCACAGCCTGATCGGGCGCGACCCCGGCATCACCCTGCTCGTGCTGTTCCTCGGGCTCAAACTGATGGAGATGCAGGCGCGACGCGACCTCTTCGTCGTCATCTTCCTGTGCTTCTTCCTGCTGCTCACCACGTTCTTCCACTCGCAGTCGATGCTCACCGCCGCCGCGGTGATCCTGGCCGTCTTCGCACTGGTCACCGCGATGCTGACGATCCAGTTCGCCGAGAACGAGGTCGCGATCGGCCGGCGCATGCGGATGACCGGGAAGATGCTGTTGCAGGCCGCGCCACTGGCCGTCGTCCTCTTTCTCGTGTTTCCGCGACTTTCCACCCCGATGTGGGGCGCCGAGGGCCCGGGAAGCGCGGCGCGCACCGGTCTTTCGGAAACCATGACCCCGGGTTCGATCGCCGAGCTCAGCCTGTCCGACGAAGTCGCCTTCCGGGTCCAGTTCGACACGCCGCCGGGCCGGCAGGCGATGTACTGGCGCGGACCGGTGCTCGATCATTTCGACGGTCGCTCCTGGTCGACGAGCCGGGTCCTGCCCTATCCGTCGGTGCCGGCTTCGATACAGGTCGCCGCCGACGCGCCTCGCCACCGCTACGCCGTGACGCTCGAGCCCACCGGCCAGCGCTGGCTGTTCGCGCTCGAGGCGGCGATCGACATCGATCCGCGCTGGGCGTCGCGCAGCTCGGTCGATGACGCCTTCACCCTGATGGCGCGCAACGAGATCGGCCAGCGGATCCGCTACGAGATGGCATCGAGTACCGACTACCGGCTCGGGGCCGATGAAACCCCCTCGAGCCTGCGCAACTGGCTGCAGCTGCCGCGCGGCTCCAGTCCCCGGACCCTCGCGCTGGCCGCCCGCTGGGCTGCCGAGGGGCTGTCGCCGGCCGCCCTGGTCGACCGGGCGCTGCGCATGTTCGCCGAACAGCCCTTTCACTACACCTTGCGCCCGCCCCTGCTCGACCAGGAACCGGTCGACGAATTCCTGTTCGATACGCGAGCCGGTTTCTGCGAGCACTTCGCCTCTGCCTTCGTGGTGCTGATGCGCGCGCTCGACGTGCCCGCGCGCGTCGTGACCGGCTACCAGGGCGGAGCGCTCAACAGCGTCGACGACTACTGGATCGTGCGACAGTCCGATGCGCATGCCTGGGCCGAGGTCTGGCTTGCCGGGCGAGGCTGGCTTCGCGTCGACCCCACCGGAGCCGTCGCGCCCGAACGCATCGAGCGCGGCGCCCCGCGCAACATGGGAGCGATCGCCGACCGTTTCGACGCCGGCCTCGAATCATCCCTCTGGCACAGTCTGTCGATGCGCATCGATGCCATCGCCCACGGCTGGAACCAGTGGGTGCTCTCGTATGACGACCAGCGCCAGCGCGGTCTCTTCGGCGCCCTTGGTGTCGATTTCGGCGACTGGCGCGAACTCGCCGGCCTGTTCGCGGGCCTGTCGATGCTGGTCATCGGTGCCTGCGCGCTGCTGACCCTGCATCCGAAGGCGCCGAAGGATCCGGTGGAGCGCGCCTGGGCCGAGTTCTGCGACAAGCTCGCCGCCTGCGGCATACCCCGCGAGCAGCACGAGACCGCCTGGCAGTTCCATGAACGTTCGCGCCGCCTGCTCGATGCCGAAAGCATCGGGCAGGCGCGACGCATCGTCACCCTTTACAACGAACTGCGCTACGGCGGCCGGAACGACCCGGCCGATGTGCGACACTTGCGCCAGTCCGTAGCAAGGTTCCAGCCGTGATGTCGAGCACCACCCGCAGCAACGCATTCTTCTCCCCGGTCCGAAGCCTTGCCACCCTGCTTCGCGCCGCCGTCCTCGCCACGGCGCTGGCGGCGGGCAGCGCGGCGGCCAGTTCAGGACCCGTGTTCGAACCCTTCGCCGACCGGCCCGAAGTCCAGGCCTTCATGGATCGGCTTGTCGGTGAACATGGCTTCTCCCCGGCGGAACTGCAGGGCCTGTTCCGTTCGATCGATCCGAATCCGCGCGTGCTCGAGCTCATGGATCCGCCGCCGCGCACGGGGGGGCGGCGTTCCTGGCGAGCCTATCGCCAGCGCTTCGTCGAGCGGAACCGGATCAACGCGGGGCTGCGCTTCTGGTTCGAGAACGAAACCCCCATCGCCCGGGCGAGCGCGCGCTACGGCGTGCCCGAGGAGATCATCGTCGGGATCATCGGCGTCGAGACGATCTATGGCCGCTACACCGGCAGCTTCCCGGTGGCCGCTTCGCTGGCGACGCTCGCCTTCGAGTTTCCGCGCCGGGCCGACTTTTTCCAGCGCGAGCTCGAGCAGTTCCTGATCCATGCCCGCGAAACCGGCATCGATCCGCTTGCGGTACAAGGCTCGTACGCCGGGGCCATCGGCCTGCCCCAGTTCATGCCGAGCAGCATCCGCCACTATGCGGTGGACTTCGATGGCGACGGCCGGATCGATCTGGCCGGCTCGGCCGAGGATGCGATCGGCAGCGTCGCCAACTTCCTCGCCGAGCATGGCTGGGAACGTGGCGCGCCGACCCATGTCGCCGCCCGCCTCGCCACGGGAGCCAGGCTGTCACCCCTGATCGAGGCCGGCATCGAACCGCGCTTCGATGCCACCCAGCTCGCCGCCCACGGCGTGCGACCGGCGGTCGACACGCCGGACGAGACGCGTTTCGCCCTGATCGACCTGCCCAATGCCGACGCGGCGCCCGACTACACGCTCGGCCCGCGAAACTTCTATGTGCTCACCCGCTACAACCGTTCGAGCTTCTATGCGATGGCGGTGATCGAACTGGGCCAGGCGGTGCGTGCCGCGCGCACGCGCGCCATCGAGACCGCCAGCCGCAGCTGAGCCCGGCACCCGCGGAGCGGCCGGGCGTTTCGTTCAGGGATCCGCGCCGGGGAAGACGCCGCTGGAAAGATAGCGATCGCCACGGTCGCAGACGACGAAGGCGATCGTCGCATCACGGACCTCGCGCGCGATGCGAAGGGCGACGCAACAGGCGCCGGCCGCCGAAACGCCCCCGAAGACGCCTTCCTCGGCAGCGAGCCGACGCGCCATCGCTTCGGCATCGGCCTGCGACACCAGCTCGAGCCGGTCGACCCGGGCATGCCGGTAGATCGCCGGCAGGTAGGCATCCGGCCATTTTCGGATCCCGGCGATCGACGAACCTTCCTCGGGCTGGACGCCGATGATGGTCACCTTCGGGTTGCGCTCCTTCAGGTAGCGCGACACGCCGGTGATCGTGCCCGTGGTCCCCATTGCCGACACGAAATGGCTGATCCGCCCGCCGGTGGCCTCCCAGAGCTCGGGACCGGTGTTCTCGTAGTGGGCCATCCAGTTGTCGTCATTGGCGAACTGGTCGAGCACGATGCCCTCGCCCCTCGCCTGCATGGCGGCGGCGAGGTCCCGCGCTCCCTCCATGCCTTCGGAGCGCGGCACGAGCACGAGCTCGGCGCCGTAGGCGGCCATCGACTGGCGCCGCTCCACCGTCTGGTTGTCCGGCATCACCAGCACCATGCGGTAGCCACGGATCGCCGCCACCATCGCGAGCGCGATGCCGGTGTTGCCGGAAGTCGCCTCGATCAGCGTATCGCCGGGGCGGATGGTGCCGCGCGCCTCGGCCCGGGCGATCATCGACAGCGCTGCGCGGTCCTTGACCGAGCCGGCGGGATTGTTGCCTCGAGCTTCGCGAGCACGACATTGCCGGCGAGCGCGTGTTCATGCGCATCGATGCGCTGCAGGCGTACCAGCGGCGTGCGGCCGATGGTCGAGTCGATACCGGGATACGGCGGATTCATCGGACCATCCTCAGTGGGATTCCGGCAGGGCCGAGGGCAGCCCGACGATGCCCTCCTGCTCGAGGCCGAGGATCGCGGTGCGCAGGTTGTCGATCGCCTCGGTCCGGGGATAGCTCTTGCGCCATGCCAGCACCACCCGGCGCGTCGGCGCCGGCGCCTCGAAGGGCAGGTAGACGAGCAGCGGATCCGGCATGGCCGGAACCGCGGTCAGGGGAATCACCGTGACCCCGACCCCCGAGGCCACCATGTGGCGAATCGTCTCGAGCGAGGAGCCCTCGAAGGTCTTCTGGATCCCGGCGCTCGCCTGGGAATAACGCGACAGCTCCGGGCAGACCTCGAGCACCTGGTCGCGGAAGCAGTGGCCGGTACCCAGCAGCAGCATCGTCTCCTGCTTGAGCTCGACCGAATCGATGGCCTCGCGCCCGCACCAGGCATGGCCACGGGGAACCGCGACCACGAAGGGCTCGTCGTACAGCGCGTGGGTCACCAGGCCGTTGTCGGGGAAGGGTTCGGCGAGGATGGCAACGTCGATCTCGCCCTGGCGCAGCAGTTCGAGCAGCTTGACCGTGAAGTTCTCCTGCAGCAGCAGCGGCATCTGCGGCGCATGCTCGATGATGCGGGGCACGAGCAGGGGCAGGAGGTAGGGGCCGATGGTGTAGATGACGCCGACCCGCAGGGGACCGGCCAGGGGATCCTTGCCCTGCGCCGCGATCTCGCGGATCGAATGCGTCTGTTCGAGAACCCGTTGCGCCTGCTCGACGATCTGCATCCCGACCGGCGTCACCGAGACCTCGGCGCCACCCCGCTCGAAGAGCTGGACACCGAGTTCCTCCTCGAGTTTCTTGATCGCGACCGAAAGCGTCGGCTGGCTGACGAAACAGGCCTCGGCGGCGCGACCGAAATGGCGTTCGCGCGCAACCGCTACGATGTACTTGAGCTCGGTCAGCGTCATGGCGGCACGATGATAGCAAGTGGAACGGGCCCGACGCTCGCTTCGGGCGGCCGGGCGCCACGGGTGCTCAGGCGCGCAGGAAGTCCTCGCGGCCGCCATACCAGCGATCCAGCAGCACGTCGACGCGCGGGCCGGGCGCATCGCCACCGGGACCGGCGAGTTCACGGGCCAGCTCCACCAGGTCGGCGTCGCGCTCGAGATCGGCGTAGCGCAGCAGGGGCACTCCCGACTGGCGCGCCCCGAGGATCTCGCCGGGGCCGCGCAGCATCAGGTCGTGGCGCGCAATCTCGAAACCGTCGTTGCTCGTCTGCATGATCCGCAGCCGCGAGCGCGCGGTCGGCGACAGTGGCGCCCGGTACAGGAGCACGCAGGCGCTGCGCGCCGAACCCCGGCCCACGCGGCCGCGCAGCTGGTGCAACTGGGCGAGACCGAAGCGCTCGGCATGCTCCACCACCATGAGGCTCGCGTTCGGCACATCGACGCCGACCTCGATCACCGTCGTGGCGACCAGCACCGCGATCTCGCCGCGGGCGAAGGCATCCATCACCGACTGTTTCTCGGCGGGCGGAAGGCGGCCATGGACGAGGCCGACCGCCAGGGGGGCGAGCGCATCGGAAAGAAAGCGATGCGTCTCGATGGCGGTCTGCAACTCGAGCGCCTCGCGCTGGCCGCGGCTGATCGGTCGGCCGCCCGACCGGGCGCGACGGTTCGCGCCCCTCGCGGCCTCGGCTTCGCCAGCCCCGGCATCCGGCTCGGCTGCCTCTTCGATCAGCGGGCACACCCAGTAGGCCTGGCGCCCCTCGCCGGCGGCCGCGGCCATCCGCTCGACCAGCTCGTCGCGCCGCGATTCGGGCACCAGACGGGTCACGACGGGAGTCCGGCCGGGCGGCAGCTCGTCGATGACGGTGACCTCCAGGTCGGCGTAATAGCTCATCGCGAGCGTGCGGGGGATGGGAGTGGCGCTCATCATCAGCTGGTGCGGCAGGCGATCGCCGGCCTTGCCCGCGAGGCGGATGCGCTGCTCGACCCCGAAGCGGTGCTGCTCGTCGACGACGACCAGGCCCAGGGATGGGAAATCCACGTTATCCTCGATCAGCGCATGGGTGCCGACAAGAAGGCTCACCTCGCCGCTGGCGACGGCTTCCCGCACGCGCCGCCTGTCGCGCTCGCGCAGCGAACCGGTGAGAAGCTCGACGCGGATGCCGATCGACTCGAACCACGGCCGCAACTTGCGGGCATGCTGCTCGGCGAGGATCTCGGTCGGGGCCATGAACGCCACCTGCCGGCCGCTGCCGATCGCCTGGGCGGCGGCGAGCGCCGCCACCACGGTCTTGCCGCTGCCGACGTCGCCCTGCAGCAGCCGGTTCATGGGCGTCGCCCGGGCGAGATCGTCCCCGATCTGCGCCCATGCCCGGTCCTGGGCATCGGTCAGCCTGAACGGCAATGCGCCCAGCAGTCGTGCCGCCAGCCCCGCGTCGCGCAGCGGCGTCGCCGCGCGCGCGCTGCGCGCCTCCCGGGCGCGCCGCAGCGAAACCTGTTGGGCGAGGAGCTCGTCGAGGATGATCCGACGCCAGGCCGGATGCGAACGGTCGGCCAGCGCCGCGCCGTCGACATCGGGCGGCGGTCCGTGCAGCAGTCGCAAGGCGGCGGCAAAGCCGGGCAGGCCCCGTTCCGCCAGCACCGATCCGGGCAGCGTCTCGGTGAGCTCGGCAGTCGCCAGGGCCTGGCCGATGGCGCGACGCAGGCTCGCCTGGCTGATTCCGGCCGCCGCCGGATAGACCGGCGTGAGACGGTCGGGCAACGCCATGCCCTCGTGGGCGACCCGGTACTGGGGGTGGACCATCTCGAAGCCGAACAGGCTCGAGCGCGGCTCACCCGACACCCGCAGGCGCTTGCCGACCTCGAGCTGCCGGAGCTGCGAACCATGGAAATGGAAGAACCGCAGGCCGATGCGACCCGATGCGTCGGCCAGCTCGACCGCCAGGATGCGCCGCGGCCGGGGCCGCAGCTCCACCCGGACGATCTCGCCCTCGACCTGGGCCGGGACGCCGGCCACCAGCTCGCCGATCGGCGTGATCCGGGTGAGATCCTCGTAGCGCAGGGGCAATTGCAGGACGAGGTCCGCTACGCGACGAATGCCGAGCCGGGCGAAGCGCTCGATGTCGATGGCCACGGACGGCCCGCCGCCGGTCAGGCGAGGATCATCACCGCCTCGACCTCGAACATCGCGCCCCTGGGCAGGCTCGAGACCCCCACGGTGGACCGGGCGGGATACGGGTCGGCGAAGAATTCCCGCATGATCTCGTTGACCACCGGAAAGCGTTCGAGGTCGGTCAGGAACAGGGTCAGCTTCGCGCAGTCGGCGAGCGATCCGCCGGCTGCGCTGGCCACCGCCGACAGATTCTCGAACGCGCGCCGCACCTCGGCCTCGAAACCGCCGGCCACCAGCGCCCCCGAAACCGGATCGAGCGCGATCTGGCCGGACAGGTAGACCGTGTTGCCGGCCCGCACCGCCTGGGAGTAGGGACCGATCGCGGCGGGAGCCTTCGGGGTCGAAACGATCTGCTTGCTCATGGGCCAGTCCGTATGGGGTGGATTGCGCCAGCTTCAGCGTACCCGTGCCGGTTCACAGGGTCGCAAAGGGCGTGAATATCTTCTCGACCATCAACGCGAGGACGCTCATGCCGAGCAGGTTTCCGAAGAACAGCGAGAGGATCGCGACCATCACCACGCCGACTCCGTTGTGCGAGCGGATGGCGCTGTCGGGATTGAAGCGGGCATCCCAGGATTCATCGCTGATGAGCGCGATCCGGATCGCCTCGCCGAGCGACACGAGCGTCACCGCCGCCGCGATGAAGAAGGGCCATTGCCGATACCATTCGTGGAAGCTCAGCGAAAGCGCCAGCATGGGCATCGCGATCAGCGGATAGATCCACCAGAATCGCCGGCCCATGTAGAAATGGTGGGCCCCGACGGTCCCGGCGAGCATCGCGAGCACCGCCGCCACGGCCCGTGACCGAAAGCCGCTGTCCTCGTCGGTGGGATTCATGGATTCCATGCAGGGATTCTAGCCGAGCCGGATGGCCCGCCCGGCCCGGTGGCGATCGGATCGGCACGCCGATCCCGGTTTATGATCGAGGCCCCACCCGCCCCGCCCCATCCGATGGACGAAACCCCCACCCGACCGGCCCCGCCCGCGGCGGCCGAGGATTCAGGTCGCCATGACGGCGCCTATCTTGGCGCGCGCCTGCGCGACGCTGTAATCCGGATCCGCGGGGCCCGCCAGAACAACCTGCGCAACCTGTCGCTCGACATCCCCACCCGGGAGCTGGTGGTCGTCACCGGCGTCTCCGGATCGGGAAAATCCTCGCTGGTGTTCGACACGATCTATGCGGAAGGGCAGCGTCGCTACGTCGAGACCTTCTCGGCCTACGCGCGGCAGTTCCTGGACCGCATGGACAAGCCGCATGTCGACTCGATCGAGGGCATCCCGCCGGCGATCGCGATCGACCAGACCAATCCGGTGCGCACGTCACGATCCACGGTCGGCACCATGACCGAGATCAACGACCACCTGAAACTGCTGTTCGCCCGGGCGGCGTCGCTCCATTGCCGGCGCTGCGCCCGGCCGGTGCAGCGCGACGACGTCGACAGCGTGGTCGACGAACTGGTCCGGCGCGCCGGGCCCGAGGGGGACGCGCGGCTCGTGCTGACCTTCCCGGTGACGGTGCCGGCCGGCTTCGGCGACGACGAGGTCACCGACCATCTTTCGGCGCAGGGCTATATCCGGGTGCAGGAACGGCGCCGTGCCGGGGATGGCTCGACGGTGCTCGCCGTGGTGCAGGACCGCTTCCGCGCCGGCACTGCGCCGCGCTCGCGCATCGCCGAGGCGGTCGAGGCCGGCTTCCTCCGCGGCCACGGCCACCTGGAGGTCTTCGCGCTCGACGACGACGGCGAGGTCGCGCAGCGCTGGCCGTTCAGCGCCGGGCTGCATTGCGCGAACTGCGACATCGCCTACCCCGATCCCCTGCCCAGCCTGTTCTCCTTCAATTCGCCGCTGGGCGCCTGCGAGACCTGCCGCGGCTTCGGCCGGGTGATCGGCATCGACCTCGGCCTGGTCATCCCCGACGAATCCCTGAGCCTGGCCGACGGGGCCGTCAAGCCCTGGCAGACCGCGAGCTTCCGGGAATGCCAGGCCGACCTCGAGCGCCATGCCCGCATCGCCGACGTGCCGCTCGACGTACCCTGGCGGGAGCTCTACGACGCGCAGCGACGCTGGGTCATCGAAGGATCCGACGACTGGACCGGGAAATGGCAGTCGCAGTGGTACGGCATTCGCCGCTTCTTCGACTGGCTCGAGTCGAAGGCCTACAAGATGCATATTCGCGTCCTGCTCTCGAAGTACCGGGCCTACACGCCCTGCGTCGACTGCGGGGGCGCGCGCCTCGAGACCAGCGCCCTGCTCTGGCGGATCGGCGACGCGGAACTTGCCGCGCTTGCCCTCGGCGAGGCGGACCCACGCCGCACGCGCCCGCGATTCATGCCGGTCGGCGTCGAATGGGACGAGGCCAGCCTGCGCGGGCTGCCCGGCCTGTCGATCCACGATCTCATGCTGCTGCCGATCGAGCGCGTACGTCGCTTCTTTGACCTGATGCTGCCGCCGGCGGGCGGCCGGCGCCGCGCGCTCGACGAGGCGGTCGACATGCTGCTGGTCGAACTGCGGGCCCGACTCGCCTTCCTCTGCGACGTCGGCCTGGGCTACCTGACGCTCGATCGCCAGTCGCGCACCCTGTCGGGTGGCGAAGTGCAGCGGATCAATCTCACCACCGCGCTGGGCACTTCGCTCGTCAACACCCTGTTCGTCCTCGATGAACCCTCGATCGGCCTGCATCCGCGCGACATGGGCCGGATCATCGACGTCATGCTGCGGCTGCGCGATGCCGGCAACTCGCTCCTGGTGGTCGAGCACGATCCCCTGGTGATGTTCGCGGCCGACCGCCTGATCGACATCGGCCCCGGGCCCGGCGAGCGCGGCGGCCGGATCGTCTTCGACGGACGGGCCGAGGATGCACGCTCGGCCGACACCCTGACCGGTCGCTATCTCGGCGGCCGGCTGCGCGTCGAACCCGGCACCAGGCGGGCGGTGGCGGCGGGCACGCCGCGGCTCGTGCTCGAGGGCGCCCGCGCCCACAACCTGCGCGGCATCGACGTCGAGATTCCGCTGGGCCGGCTGGTGTGCATCACCGGCGTGTCCGGCAGCGGCAAGTCGACCCTGGTGCAGAACGTCCTCTTGCCGGCGCTGCTCAAGGCCCAGGGCAAGCCCACCGAGGCGCCGGGCGAATACGCCCGCCTGCTCGGCGACGACTGGCTCGGCGACGTCGTCTTCGTCGACCAGTCACCGATCGGCAAGACCGCCCGCAGCAATCCGGCCAGCTATGTCGGCGCCTTCGATCCCGTGCGCAAGCTCTTCGCGGCCTCGCCCCTGGCCCGCGAACGCGGCTACACGGCGGGCACATTCAGCTTCAACGCCGGCGACGGCCGATGCCCCACCTGCGGTGGCACGGGTTTCGAGCATGTCGAGATGCAGTTCCTCTCGGACGTCTACCTGCGCTGCCCCGACTGCGACGGAAAACGCTTTCGCGACGAGGTCCTCGAAGTGCGCATCGAGGGGGCCGCCGACGTCCGGCGGGCCGACGACAGCCCCTTCGGCGCCCTGTCGATCGCCGACGTCCTCGAGCTCACGATCAGCGAGGCGCTCGCCTTGTTTCGCGATTCGCGCGAGATCCGCGCGAAGCTGCAGCCGCTGGTCGATGTCGGCCTCGACTATCTGCGGCTCGGCCAGCCGGTACCGACCCTGTCGGGCGGCGAAGCGCAGCGGCTCAAGCTGGCCGGCTTCCTGGCCGAGGCCGCCGGCGGCGCCGCCGCCAGCACCGCCGGCCGGCGTTTCGCCCGGTCCGGCCGGCGCGGCACCCTGTTCATCTTCGACGAGCCGACCACCGGCCTGCACTTCGACGATGTCGCCCGCCTGCTCGGCGCCCTCGGCAAGCTCCTCGACGCCGGCCATTCGCTGCTCGTCATCGAGCACAATCTCGACGTGATCGCAGCGGCCGACTGGCTGATCGACCTCGGGCCGGAAGGCGGCGACGGCGGCGGGCGCATCGTCGCGACCGGCACGCCCGACGAAGTGGCCGCGGTGCCGGAATCCCACACCGGGCGCGCCCTCGTCGACTACCGGCGGGCCATCGGCGCCGCGCCCCTGGCAAGGGAACCCGACCACCGGGCCACCGCGGTGCGTGAACGCGGCCGCGACGCGATCTTCGTGCACCATGCGCGCGAGCACAACCTGAAGAACATCGATGTCGAGATCCCTCGCGATGCGCTGACGGTCATCACCGGTGTCTCGGGATCGGGCAAGTCGACGCTCGCCTTCGACGTGGTCTTCGGCGAAGGCCAGCGCCGCTACCTCGAGTCGCTCAACGCCTATGCCCGCCAGTTCGTGCAGCCGGCGTCCCGGCCCGACATCGACGGCATCTTCGGGGTTCCGCCGACCGTGGCGATCGAGCAGCGCACCAGTCGCGGCGGACGCAAGAGCACGGTCGCGACGCTGACCGAGATCTACCACTTCCTGCGCCTGCTCTACGTCAGGACCGGCATCCAGCATTGCCCCGACTGCCATGTCCCGATCGAGCCGCAGTCCTTCGATGACATCGCGGCGCGCATCATGCGCGACTACCGGGGGCGCCGCATCGGGCTGCTCGCGCCCCTGGTGGTGGCGCGCAAGGGCGTCTACACCGACCTCGCCAAGTGGGCGGCGGCGCGCGGCTTCACCCACCTGCGCGTCGATGGCCGCTTCCTGCCCACCGGGCGCTTTCCACGCCTCGATCGCTACGTCGAGCACGACATCGAGCTGCCGGTCGCCGACGTCGCGGTCGATCCCGCCAACGAGGCCGAGCTGCGCCGCGCGCTGGCCGAGGCGATCGAGCGCGGCCGGGGCCTGGTCATGGTCGCCGATTCGCTCGACGCGCTGGCCGCCGCGATCGACGGCGGCGACGCGAGCGGCGCCAGCGTATCGCTGCCGACCCGGCTGTTCTCGACCAAGCGCGCCTGCTCCAGTTGCGGCACGAGCTTTCCCGAACTCGATCCGCGATTGTTCTCCTTCAACTCCAAGGCGGGATGGTGCCCGCAATGCATGGGCACGGGCGTGCGCCTGCCGCAGGCGCCGAAGCTCGATCCACGCCGCGCCGACGGCGACCGTTCCAGTGGCGCCATCGGCGAGCTCGCCGAGCGCATGGCCGACCAGCTTGACCAGGAAGCCGACGGAACCGGCGACGAGCTCGCCGCCTGCACAGCCTGCGATGGCCAGCGCCTCAATCCGGTAGCGCTGGCAGTGCATGTCGCCGGCCTGTCGATCGCCGAGCTGACCCGGAAGTCGATCGATGAATCCGCCGCCTGGATCGCGGGACTCGAGCTGTCGCAACGCGATGCCGCGATCGCCACGGGCATCGTGGCCGAGATCGACAGCCGCCTCGACTTCCTGTCGGAGGTCGGCCTCGGCTACCTGACCCTGGCTCGAAGCGCGCCGACGCTGTCGGGCGGCGAGGCCCAGCGCATCCGGCTCGCGGCCCAGCTCGGCTCGAACCTGCAGGGGGTGTGCTATGTGCTCGACGAGCCCACCATCGGGCTGCATCCGCGCGACAACCAGGTG
>JBAYRO010000018.1:0-47395 GCA_041676645.1 Burkholderiaceae bacterium
GCAGCATCCCACCCTCCTTGCCCTGGCGCAGAAATACGGCAAGACCGCTGCCCAGGTCGTCCTGCGCTGGCATATCGACCATGGCTTCTCGGCGATTCCGAAATCGGTGCGGGCCGCACGCATTGCCGAGAACTTCGATGTCTTCGATTTCGCACTGAGCGCCGAGGAGCTGGCCTCGATCGATGCGCTCGACACCGGCATGCGCGGCGGCTCAGATCCCGAGAAGGTCGATGCCGAGTTCTTCAGGGCGCAGGGCCGGGGCTGATTTTCCCGGGGCGGCGATCGGTACTCAGGCCGGGCGGGGTTTGACGCTGCGCCCGGCCGCCGGCATCAGCCGGGCGAGCTCGGGGCCGGCCACGACCGAGATTCCATTCTGGGTCGCGAAGCGGCGCGCGTTGTCGGTCAGTTCGCCGGTTGCGACATACATGCATCCTTGCGCATCGCGCGCCCGCTTCGCCGCGACCAGCTCACGCAGGGGCTCGATGCCGGTGCGCGCGACCTTCCAGCGCTTGCCGGACAGCAGCACGCTGCGGCCCGCCTTCTGCAGCTCGAAGTCGGCCCCTTTGTCCGCAAGGCGGGTGACGGTGTAACCGTCGGCGCGATACGCGGCCTCGATCGCGTCGGCGAACTCGTTCCAGCTCATGGCCCGCACGGCGTCGAGGGTGGCGACGATACGCGCCGGGCTCGGTGCGCGCAGCTGTTTCCAGCCGGCGATGGCGCCGATCCCGACGAAGGGCAGGGCGGCGAACGCACCGAAGATCACGTAGTCGGGCGGCAGCAGGGCGGCCGACGCCACGACCAGTCCGCCCGCGATCGCGATGCTGATCCACCACGGGGATCGCAGCAGGATCGCGAACAGCGAGTTCTCGGACATCTTGAGCTTCACAGGCGCGCCTTCGGGTGCATCGTGTCGTGAGGCCGGCAGTATATAGATATGGAGGGCTCAGCCCGTGGTGCGCGCCTGCTCCAGGAACTCGATCAGCAAGCGGCCGACCTCGCCCGGCTGTTCCTGCTGGACCCAGTGCCCGGCGCCGTCGACGAAGTGGCATCCCAGCATCCGGGTGCAGGCGCTGGACTGCATCGCTTCGAGCGCGCCGGGGCGCTGGTGGTTGCCCCAGTCGCTGCTGCCCGAGATGAAGCAGGCCGGCACATCGATCGTGCGACCGGAGAAGAGCTGGAGCTCGGCCCCGAGGCGATCGTCGAGGCCGCAGCGATACCACTGCAGTCCGCCCTGGAAGCCGGTGCGTTCGTACTCGGCGCTGTACACGCGCAGCTCGTCGTCGGGCAGCCAGCGGTTGGCGGCGATTTCGGCCGCGGACGGCATCTCGGCCGCGACCGTCTCGGCCATGTTCCGGTCGAGATCCATCACGTAGTAGGTGGGCATCTTCGCCAGCTCGCTCGCGCTCCAGGATGCCAGCGGGAACGGGCGATTGCCGGCCCAGTCGGCGCTCTTGTGGTGGTAGTAGGCGCGCAGGAAGTCGTGCACGCCCTGCGGGCAGCGCCACATGTCCGCGTTGGCCTCGCGCGTCGAGTAGTACCCGTTGTAGTGCTTGCGCGGCCGATCGAGCGAAGCGAGTTCGGCCTGGATGTCGACTGGCTGTCGGGTGCCCGGACCCGCGCGGCCGTCGGTGGGCTGCGAAGCCAGGGTGTCGAACGGCAGTTCCGGTGGACCGGCAAAGGGTGCGCTCATCATGGCGACCGAGCGGAACACGTCGGGCCGCACCAGCGCGCACCAGGCCGCCACCGGCGAGCCGAAGTCGTGTCCCACGACGGCGGCCACCGAGCGATATCCGAAGGCAGCCACGAGCCCCAGCGCGTCGCGCACGAGATTGAGCATCCGGAAGGGATCGATCGGCCCGTCGTAGCCGGGATCCCAGCCGGTCGTGCGGCCGTAGCCACGCTGGTCCGGAGCGATGACGTGGTAGCCGGCCTCGGCCAGCGGCAGCATCAGCTTGCGCCAGCTCCAGGCGAGCTCGGGAAAGCCGTGCAGCAGCAGTACCAGGGGTCGGTCGGCGCTTTCGAATCCGGCTTCGAGCACATGCATCGTCAGGCCGTTGATGCGGGGCACGAAGCGCGAGCGGATGCCCGGGGGCAGCGGCAGCGGGGGCGGCGGTGAGGAGTCGGTCATCGTGATGGCGGATCGGCCGGGTGCGAAGGGCGATGCAGGCGCACCGCCGGTTGCTGATGTGGAGCCGATGGTATCAATACCCCGGCGGACTCTCGCAGAGGCGGAGTCGGACGATGCAGTGCAGCATGCCGTGCCGGGGCACGGATCCCTTCTCCAATTCAGGGTAATCCACTTGTTGTCGATGCGAGCATGATCTGCAAAGATCCGGACGAGAGCGGCTCATTTGCAAGGGCCGACATCCAAGAACGAGCAACTTGGAGGAGATTTCGGATGAGAATCAGGACCCTACTGGGCGTCGCCACGGCGGCGGGCGCTTTCTCCATCACCACGATGCCGGTCCAGGCACAGGAGATCATCGACGGACCGAAGGTTTCCTGGAACCTGTCGACCTGGGGCACCAAGCGTGCCTTCACCGCCGGCATCGAATATGTCGCGGCCCAGCTCGCCGAACGTACCGGCGGCAAGTTCACCATCAAGGTCCACTACGGCGAAGCCCTGTCCAAGGCGCGCGAGAACTTCGATGGCATCAAGCTCGGCGCCTTCCAGGCGGCGCAGTACTGCAACTTCTATCACCCGGGCAAGAATCCGGTCTCGATGGCGCTGACCCTGCCGTTCCTGCCGCTGGGCGACCTCGAAGTGTCGATGCATGTCCGCGAAGCCGTGGCGCAGCATCCCGATCACGTCAAGGACATGGACAACTGGAATGCCATGTTCTACCTGTCGGCCCTGCTGCCGCAGTACGAGTTCATGGGTCGTGGCGAGCCCCCGACCAAGCTGACGGACTGGAACGACCTGCGCGTGCGTGCCGGCGGCGGCCTGGGCATGGCGATGCAGGAGCTGGGCGCCTCCCTGACCACCGTGGCGGCGCCCGAGGTCTATACCGGCATCGAGCGGGGCACGATGGACGCCGCCTCCTTCCCGTATACCTACTCGCACGAATCCTACAAGCTGCACGAGATCTCCGACTGGTTCACATCGAACATGTCGCCGGGGACCACGGAGTGCGCCACGGTCTTCAACAAGGACGCCTACGCCAAGCTGCCCGATGAGTACAAGAAGCTGCTGGCGGAGCTCAAGGCGCCGGCCTACGAAGTGCAGATCAAGGCCTATCACGACATCGACGAGGTGAACCTGCCGATGTTCCGCGAGAAACTGACGGAAGTCGTCTACACCGAAGAGCAGCTCGACGAGTTCCGCAAGATCGCGGCCCAGCCGGTCTGGGACAAGTGGGTGGCGGACAACAAGGACAAGTTCGATTCCCAGGGCGTACTGGATCTGATGCTGTCCGAGGCGAAGAAGGCAGCCCAGAAGTAAGCGTGGCACCGCGGTGGGCAGGCGTCCGGTAGTCCGGATGTCGTGCTCACCGGTAACCGGTTCGTTGCGATCGGACAGGGAATCTGCATGGACAGCAAAATCAGCCGGCCCGTCCACTGGACTGCGCGCGAGGAGGCCACCGGCGGCCGCCTGGTCGACCGCCTGGACCGCATCGTGCATCCGGCCGAGCGTTTCTTCGCATTCCTCGCATCCCTGTGCATCTTCGGCCTGATGCTGATCGGCGTCTTCAACATCATCGGGCGGACGATCTTCGGTTTCTCGATGTTCGGCTATGTCGACATGGTCGAGCTGTCGATCAGCTTCTTCGCCTTCATGGCGATCGCCTATTGCGAGCGGCTCAATGGCCATGTCCGCATGGAGCTTCTGGTCGGCAATCTGCGCGGCCGGTGGCTCTGGGGATTCGAGATCATCGGCACCATCGTCGCTCTCTTCGTCGTGGCGGTACTGGTCTACTACGGCTGGACGCATGCCATGCGCGCCTATGAGTTCGGTGATTCCACCATCGACGCCCAGTACCCCTGGTGGCCTTCCAAGATGCTGACCGCAGTCGCCTTCATGCTGCTGTGGTTGCGGCTTCTTCTCAATCTCGTCGGATATGGCCGCCTGTTCCTGAATCCGCAGGCGACACCCATCGCCGTGCCGCTGATCGCCGACGTGAAGCGTCTGGCCGAGGAGGAAGCGGCGGATGCCGGGGTGCTGGCATCCACATCGGACGATGGGAGCGCCAGGTCGTGATCGAGCTCAGCAACGACACGATCGGCATCATCGGCGTCATCGCCCTCCTGGTCCTGGTATTCATCGGCGTTCGCATCTATATCGCTGCCACGCTCGTCGGCCTGCTCGGGCTGGTTGCGATGATCGGCTGGGAAGCGGGCGCCGGTATCGTCGGCACGATTCCGCATTCGAAGTCCGTCAGCTACACGCTGTCGGTGCTGCCGATGTTCATCCTGATCGGCTATCTCGCCTTCCACGCCGGGATCACCCATTCGCTGTTCGACGCGGCTCGAAAATGGTTCGGATTCCTGCCGGGCGGCCTCGCGGTCGCTTCGGTGCTGGCTACTGCCGGCTTCTCGGCCGTCTCGGGGGCGTCGACCGCGACGGCGGCGGTGTTCTCCCGCATCGCCATCCCGGAAATGCTCTCGGCCGGGTACTCGCCGCGCATCGCAGCCGGCGTGGTGGCGGCCGCGGGAACGCTGGCGACGCTGATCCCGCCCAGCGCGATCCTCGTCATCTACGCCATCATCGTCGAGGAATCGGTCGGCCGGCTGCTGCTCGCCGGCTTCATTCCGGGCATCGTCTCGGCCCTGATCTACGTCCTGCTCATCTTCTTCTGGGCCAAGATCGATCCCAAGCTGGGCCCACCGATCAAGGGGTACACCTGGAGTGACCGCATCAAGTCGGTGCCGGGCACCTTCCCGGTGATCCTGGTCATCCTCATCATCTTCACCGCGATGTATCTGGGCTGGGCGACGCCGACCGAGGCCGGTGCGCTCGGCGCGTTCGTCGTGTTCCTGATGGCGATGATGAAGGGCATGCGCCTCGGTGCGCTGAGGGATTCGCTGCTGGAGACGGCAAAGCTCACCGTGATGATCTTCTCGCTGATCTGGGGCGTGCTGGTGTTCGTGCGTTTCCTGGGGTTCGCGGGCCTGCCTGAGCATTTCACCCAGTTCATCACCAGCCTGCCGTACGAGCCCTGGGTGGTGATGCTCTTCATCCTGGCGGGCTATGTGATCCTCGGGATGTTCATGGATGCCATCGGCATGCTGCTGCTGACCCTGCCGGTCGTCTATCCGGCAGTGATGGCGCTGGGCTACGACTCGATCTGGTTCGGCATCATCGTGGTGAAGATGGCGGAGGTCTGCCTCGTCACGCCGCCCATCGGGCTCAACTGCTTCGTGGTGTCGGCGGTTCGTCCCGACATCCCGGTGTCCACCGTCTTTCGCGGGGTCGGGCCCTTCGTCATCGCGGACTTCATCACGGTGGGCGCGTTCATCATCTGGCCGGAACTCATCACCTGGCTGCCTGACCGGATGATGAACTGACGACGGCTCGCGACGGGCATCGGTTTCCGAAGCGCCGGAACTGCGGATATGCAGACATTCTTCCATCCCGATCAGCTCCTGCACGAGCCCCGGACCTATCTGTCGCGCGGTGCGATGCGCCAGCCCCAGGAGGTGCCCGAACGGGCCCGCCGGCTGCTGCGGGCCGTGGAGTCACTGGGCTTCGATATCCGGACGCCCGAGGACCACGGGCTGGAACCCTTGCGGGCGGTGCACACCGATGCCTACCTGGAGTTCCTGCGCACCGCCCATGGCCGCTGGCTCGAAGCCTCGCCGGACTGGGGCGACGAGGTCATGTCGAACATCTACGTCCGCGAGCCCAACGCCATGCGCGGCATCCTCGCCGAAGCCGCGTATCACCTGGCCGACGGCAGCTGCCCGGTCGGGGCGACGACCTGGCGCTCCGCCTACTGGAGTGCCCAGTCGGCGGTGGCGGCGGCCCGTGTGGTCATGGCGGGAGCGCGCGAAGCCTACGCGCTGTGTCGACCACCCGGCCATCACACCCGCAAGGATGCCGCCGGCGGTTTCTGCTATCTCAATTCGACGGCGATCGCCGCCCAGGATCTGTGCTCGAAGTACGGCAAGGTGCTCGTTCTCGATACCGACGTGCATCACGGACAAGGGACGCAGGACATCTTCTACGACCGTTCCGACATCATGACGATCTCGGTGCATGCGAACCCCGAGAATTTCTATCCGGTGGTGACCGGCTTCGAAGACGAGACCGGCGCCGGCGCCGGGGCGGGGTCCAATCGCAACTTCCCGGTACCGCACGGCGCTTCCGAGGAGGATTTCTTCGAGCATGTCGACCGCGCCATCGAAGCGGCCAGGGAGTTCGCTGCCGATGCGATGGTCTTCGCCCATGGCTTCGACATCTATGTCGAGGATCCGCAGTCGCCGATCGCCGTCGGCGCGGAAGGCTTCGGGCGGCTCGGCGAACGGATCGCTGCGCTGGGCCTGCCCACCGTCATCATCCAGGAGGGCGGCTACCATCTGGATACGCTGGAGAGCAACGCCCGCCGTTTCTTCACCGCATTCACGAGCCGGCGCGGATGATCCGCTGATCCGGACACAGGAGACGACATGCCCACGTCCTTCGATTCCTTCGTCGCCGCACGGGACTTTCTCCTGCAGCAGCGCAGCGACTACGGTCGGGCGTACGAGGAGTTTCGCTGGCCGCGACTGGCGGATTTCAACTGGGCGCTCGACTACTTCGACGTGATCGCCGCGGGCAACGAGGCGCCGGCGCTCTGGATCCTCGAGGAGGATGGGCGGGAGGAGAAGATGTCCTTCGCCGAGCTTTCGCGACGCTCCGGCCAGGTCGCCAACTGGCTGCGTGGCCTCGGGGTGGGCCGTGGCGACCGGGTGCTGCTCATGCTCAACAACGAGCGGGCGCTCTGGGAGGCGATGCTCGGGGCCATGAAGCTGGGCGCCGTGGTGGTGCCTGCCTCCACGCTGCTGGTGCGTACCGATCTGGAGGACCGTTTCGAACGCGGCCAGGTGCGACACATCATCGTCGGCGCCGACATGGCGCAGAAGTTCGATGCGATTCCCGGCGACTACACCCGCATCGTGGTGGGGCCGGCCGGCAAGGGGTGGCGCTCCTTTGGCGACAGTGCGCAGGCCCCGGAGGATTTCGTTCCCGACTGGCCGACCCGGGCGGACGATCCCCTGCTGCTGTATTTCACCTCCGGCACCACGTCCAGGCCGAAGCTGGTGCTGCACAGTCACCAGAGCTATCCGGTGGGGCATCTCTCGACGATGTACTGGATCGGACTGCAGCCGGGCGACATCCATCTCAACGTGTCGTCGCCGGGATGGGCCAAGCATGCCTGGAGCTGCGTCTTCGCGCCCTGGAATGCCCAGGCCTGCGTGTTCATCTACAACACGGCGCGCTTCGATGCGCAGCGCTTCCTCGATGTCCTGCAGCGCTATCGCGTCACCACCCTGTGCGCGCCGCCCACCGTCTGGCGGATGCTCATCCAGGCCAGGCTCAGCGATTACCGGGTGAGCCTGCGGGAGCTACTCGGGGCGGGCGAGCCGCTCAATCCCGAGGTCATCGAACGCGTGCGCGAGGCCTGGGGAATCACGATCCGCGACGGCTACGGCCAGACCGAGACCACCTGCCAGATCGGCAACAGTCCGGGCCAGTCGATCAAGCCCGGCAGCATGGGGCGCCCGATGCCGGGCTATCGGGTGGCGCTCATCGACGCCGAGGGCAGGGCGGCTGCCGAGGGCGAAATCTGCCTGGCGCTCGATCCGCGCCCGCTGGGGCTGATGCTGGGCTATGCCGACGATGCCGGCCAGATGGCGCAGGCGGTGCAGGAAGGCCACTACCACACGGGCGATGTGGCGCAACGCGACGACGATGGCTACATCACCTACGTGGGCCGCGCCGACGATGTCTTCAAGAGCTCCGACTACCGCATCAGCCCCTTCGAACTCGAGTCGGTGCTGATCGAACACCCCGCGGTGGCCGAAGCGGCGATCGTGCCGAGCCCGGACCCGGTTCGCCTGTGCGTACCGAAGGCCTTCGTGATCCTTGCCGAGGGCCGCATGCCGGATGCCGACACGGCGCGCGACATCCTTGCCTTTGCCCGCGAGCGGCTGGCGCCCTACAAGCGCATCCGGCGACTCGAGTTCGCCGATCTGCCGAAGACGATCTCGGGAAAGATCCGCCGCAGCGAACTGCGCCAGCAGGAGGACGAGCGCCGTGCGGGCGGGACGAAGGGCGCGCTCGAATTCTTCGAGGAAGATCTTCATGGACAGGGCTGATACCGGAGTACGCACGATGCGGCTGAGCTATCACACCAGGGTCCGGACATTGGCGGACACACCGCGCGTCCATGCCGCCGACAAGGGGGATGCGATCGCCACCTCCTTCGAGGGCCGGCTCACCACATATGCCGAGTTCGACCGGCATGCCAGCCGGATCGCCAATGCCTTGCTCGCGGCCGGACTGAAGCCCGGCGATCGCATCGCTCATGTCGGCAAGAACTCCGATTTCTACTTCGAACTGCTGTTCGGGTGCGTCAAGGCCGGCATCGTCATCGTGCCGATCACCTGGCGGCTGGCGCCGCCCGAGGTCGCCTACATCGTGCAGGACTCGCAGGCGAGGCTGCTGTTCGTCGGCCCCGAGTTCATCGAGCTGGGCCGCAGCGTCGCGCGCGATGCTCCCCGCCTGGAGGGCGTGGTCGCGATGGAGGGCGGTGCGCCCGAATGGCCGGGGTTCGTCGCCTGGCGCGACGCCCAGCCCGATACCGATCCTCGGCGCGAGGGTGAGCCCGACGACGTGATCCTGCAGCTCTACACATCGGGCACCACCGGCAGGCCCAAGGGCGCGATGATCACCCACGACAACTTCCTCGCCATGCGTCGCCTGCAGGACGAGGGTTCGGCCGAGTGGCTGCACTGGTACGAGGACGACGTCGGCCTGGTCGCGATGCCCAACGGTCACATCGGCGGCACGGGCTTCGGCGTCTGGGTGCTGTACTACGGCGTGAAGGCGGTGATCACCCGCGAGTTCGACCCCCTGCAGGTGCTCGACATGATCGAGCAGGAGGGCGTCAACAAGTTCTTCATGGTGCCCGCCGCGCTGCAGTTCGTGGTGCGCCAGCCGCGCGCCCGCGAAGTGGACTACAGCCGCCTGCGCTCCATCTACTACGGAGCCAGTCCCATCCCGCTGGCGCTGCTGCAGGAGTGCATGGAAGTGTTCAAGTGCGGCTTCGCCCAGATGTACGGCCTGACCGAAACCACCGGCACCGTCGTTGCACTGGCGCCGGAGGATCACGACCCACAGGGTTCGCCGCGGATGCGCTCGGCCGGCAAGGCGCTGTCGGGTGTGGAGATCGAGATCCTCGATGCGCAGGGCGATCCCCTGCCGCCGGGCGAGATCGGCGAGATCGCGATCCGCAGCCCGGCCAACATGAAGGGCTACTGGAACCTGCCCGAGGCGACCGCCGCCGCCATGCCCGGCAATGGCTGGTTCCGGTCGGGCGACGCCGGTTACATGGACGCCGATGGCTACCTGTACGTCCACGACCGGATGAAGGACATGATCATCTCGGGGGGCGAGAACGTGTACCCGGCCGAAGTCGAGAACGCCATCTACGGCCATCCCGCGGTGTCGGAGGTGGCCGTGATCGGCGTGCCTTCCGAGAAGTGGGGCGAGGAGGTCAAGGCCATCGTGGCGATGAAACCCGGCCAGAGTGCCACCGAAGCGGAAATCATCGCCTGGGCGCGCGAGCGCATCGCCACGTTCAAGACGCCCAAGAGCGTGGAGTTCACCGATGCGCTGCCGCGCAATGCGTCGGGCAAGGTCCTGCGGCGCACCCTGCGCGAGCCCTTCTGGGCAGGGCGTGAGCGGCAGGTGCAGTGAATTCGAAGGGGTCCGGCGGGGTGTTCGACATGGTGCGCATGTCGCCGTTGGCTTGTGCTGGCAGGATGCTGCCAAGGCTATACTAAGTTGCACAAGATTCGGTTTCGCGAATCAGCCATGGAGGAGACACCATGAAGTGGATGACGTTGCATCTCGGGGCAGTATCGCTCGCGGTTTCGCTGGCGCTCGCTCCCGGGGTTGCTGCCGCGCAGGTCAAGGTCGGCGTGATCAACAGCGTGTCCGGGGTCTTCTCGGCTTTCGGCCAGCGCTACCAGGTCGGCATGGAGGTCGCGCTCGAGGAAATCAATGCCAAGGGCGGCATCAACGGCGAGAAACTCGAACTCGTCGTCCAGGACGACCGCTCCGAGGCGGCCAGCGCGCTGGCGGCGGTCGAATCCATGGCCAACCAGGATGTCGCACTGGTGATCGGTTCCTACGCTTCCTCGATCACCGGGCCGATGGCGCGCCTCATGACCCGCCAGAAGATGCCCCTGATCGTGCTGGGCAGCGCCGATGACAGCATCACCAAGCCGGGCTCGCCGTGGGTGTTCCGGGCCAAGCACAACTCGACGATCGTCGCGCGGGCGTACTTCGACTACTTCGACAGCCTGCGTGGCAAGGACGACAGCCTGAAGAAGATCGCGGTCCTGCATGGCAACGGCGCCTGGCCGACATCGCTGGCCGAGGAGGGCAAGCGCCAGATCGAGCAGCGCGGCTACGAACTGGCCGGCAGCCAGGCCTACGACCAGGGCACCACCGATTTCCGGCCCATCCTCAATCGCTTCCGTACGGCGGGCCCGGACATCCTGTACATCATCTCCTACGCGGACGACGGCGTGGCGATCACGCGGCAGCTGCGCGAGGTCGGGCTCGATGCCAAGGTGATCGCGCTCGATACCTCCTCCTCGCTGCCGAGCTACATCGAGCAGATCGGCGACCTGTCCGAGTACGTGGTCTCGGCGGTGAGCTGGAGCAAGGATGTCCAGTACCCCGGGGCGCAGGAGCTCGAGGAACGCCTGCGCGCCAAGGCCGGCGGCGAGGTGTCCTTCTACGAGGCCGAGGGCTATCTCGCCCTGCGGGTGGCCGCCGATGCGCTGAGCCGGGCGAAGTCCACCAGCGCCGAGGATGTCCGCGAGGCGCTCGCGGCCACGAAGCTCGAAACGCCGGTGACAACCGTCGTCTTCGAGGACAAGGATGGCTTCCAGGGGCAGAACCCGATCCGCAGCCTGATTATCCAGATCCAGGACGGCAAGCACGTCACGGTCTTTCCGGACGAGATCGCGGCCCAGCCGCCCCGCTATCCGACGCCCGCCTGGGACAAGCGATAGTCCCGACGCGCGGCTGCGCCGCGGGCGGCCCGCCCGGTGACGATGATCGCCGGGCGGGCCGGCGGCCTGCGACGGCTGCGCGGGACCGAGAGCCCGGCTTGGCGCTCCGAGGGTATCGATGATCGATTGGGTCGTTCTGCTCCAGAACCTGTCGAACGGCCTGCTGATCGGCGCGGTCTACGCCCTGGTCGGCATCGGCCTGACGCTGATCTTCGGCGTCATGGGCACGATCAACTTCGCCCATGGCGACTTCGTCGTGCTTGGCATGTACAGCGCGGTCCTGCTGAGCGGGCTGCTCGGCTGGGATCCCTACCTGACCCTCGTCTTCGCGATGCCCGGGGGCTTCCTGCTCGGCATGGCGATCCAGCGCCTGACCCTTGCGCGGGTCGTCGATGCGCCGCCCGAGACCGGCATGCTCGCCACGCTCGGCCTGTCACTCATCATCGCAAACCTGCTGCTGCTCGGCTTTGGCGGCGAGCCGAAATCCGTCCATGTCGGCTACGCCTCCGACACGCTCGGCCTAGGTTCGGTGCGCATCTCCGTCGTGCTGCTGCTGGCCGGGCTCGCGACGCTGGTCGTCACGCTGGGCCTGCATCTGGTGCTCAGGCACACCGAGGTCGGCCGCGCCATCCGGGCGACGGCGGAGAATCGCCTGGGCGCTGAAATCGTCGGCATCGATACCCGGCGAATCCAGGCGATCGTCTTCGGGATCGGCGTGTTGCTCGCGGTGACCGCGGGCGTATCGCTGATCCCCCTGCTGTTCGCCTCGCCGGTCGTGACCGGGCCGCTCTTCACCCTGAAGGCCTTCGTGGTGACGGTGCTCGGCGGGCTGGGCAGCGTCGGCGCGGCGATTGCCGGCGGCCTGCTGCTCGGGCTGGTCGAGATCATGGGGGCCTCCTACCTGTCGTCGGAGTATCGCGACGCCTACGGCCTGTTGGTGTTCCTGCTCGTCCTGCTGTTCCGGCCCGAGGGCCTGTTCGGCAAGACGGTCAAGCGCGTATGAAACGCAACCTCGCGATCCTGCTCGTTCTGGTGGTGCTCGCCATCGCCTATCCGCAGGTGTTTCCGAACTACCTCGCGATCCCGATCACGATCCTGCTCTTCATCGGCTGGGCAAGCTCCTGGGACCTGATCGGGGGCTGGGCGGGCCAGGTGAGCCTCGGTCATGCAGGTTTCGTCGGGCTAGGCGCCTATTTCGTCGCCATCGGCGCCGAGCGCTTCGACATTGCACCCTGGTGGTCGCTGCTTGCCGCGATGGGTTTTTCCGCATTCTTCGCGATGCTCTGGGGCGGGCTCACCTTCCGGCTGCAGGGACCGTACTTCGCCCTGTCGACGATCGCGGTCGCCGAGATGCTCCGGCTGGTGGCGATCAACGAGACCTGGCTGAGCGGCGGCGCGACCGGGGTCTTCATCTCCACGCTGCCCGAGCCCTTCGGCGTGGACCTCTTCGATCGGCGGGTGCAGTTCTATCTCGCCCTGTTGTTCGCCGCCTCGGTACTGCTCGCCGTGATCCTCATCTCACGGGTGCGCTTCGGCTACCAGTTGCGGGCGGTGCGCGAGGACGAGCAGTCGGCGATGGCGGCCGGCATCAATCCGGCCAGGGTGAAGCTCAAGGCCTTCATGCTCTCGGGCGCGTTGACCGCCTTCGGGGGCGGTATCTACGGCATGTACCTGTCGTTCATGGAGCCGCACGTCATGTTCAACCTGCTGTTGTCGATACAGATCGCCCTGACCGCGATCATCGGCGGGCGCGGCACGGTCTGGGGACCGGCGATCGGCGCGATGGTGCTGATCGGCGCGGGCGAGATGTTCCGCACCGTCTTCGCGCAGGCCAACATGCTGGTGTACGGACTGCTGATACTCGCGGTGGTGCTCTTCTTTCCGCGCGGCATCATGGGCGAGCTGGTCCGTCGGCAGGTGAGGAGGGCCTATGCCCGTGGCGCTCAGGGCTGAGAACATCACGGTCCGCTTCGGCGGGGTCGTCGCCGTCGACAACGTCTCCCTCGAGCTGCCCGAAGGCCGTGTGCTCGGCCTGATCGGGCCCAACGGCGCCGGCAAGACGACCCTGTTCAACGCGGTTACCGGCTTCGCGCGACTGGCGCAGGGTCGGGTGGTCTTCCATGGCAAGGATGTCACAAGGGTGCCCACCTACGTGCGCACGCGCATGGGCATGGGGCGGACCTTCCAGACCGAGAGGCCGTTCGAGGAGCTCACCGTCCTCGAGAACGTCCTGGTGGCGGCCTTCCTGCACAACCCCCGACGTTCGGCCGCCGAGGCCGCCGCCATGCAGGCCCTGGCGCAGGTGGGCCTGGCCGACCGGGCGCAACAGCCCGCCGCCGACCTGAACCTGGCGCGGCTGCGCCGCCTGGAGCTCGCCAAGGCGCTGGCCACCCGCCCGCGGGTCCTGTTCCTCGACGAGATCATGGCCGGGCTCAACCCGCCGGCGCTTGCCGAGATGATCGGATTCCTGCGCGGACTGGCCGCCGAGGGCATGTCGATCCTGATGGTGGAGCACATCATGGAGGCGATCATCCAGCTCTCGGATCACACCCTGGTGCTGGCCAACGGCGCGCTGATCGCCGAGGGTGCGCCGCGCGACGTCATCGCCGACGAGCGTGTCGTCGAAGCCTACCTGGGAACGGACTGATGGATGCGCCCGATGATCGCGATGTGGTCCTGAGCGTCGAGAACGTCGACCTCGGCTACGGCAACCTGCAGGTCGTCTTCGGGGCGAACCTCACGGTGCGCCGTGGCGAGCTCGTCGGGCTGGTCGGCGGCAACGGCAGCGGCAAGTCCACCATCCTGCGAGCCATCTCGGGCATGATCCGGCCGATAGCCGGGCGCATCGTCTTCAATGGTGAACCCGTCGGCAAGCTCGCCCCGCACCGCATGGCGCAGAAGGGCCTCGCCCATGTCCCGATGGGGCGTCAGCTGTTTCCCAATCTCTCGGTGCGCGAAAACCTGCTCCTGGGCGCCTATCTGCCGAGGCTGCGCGCCGGGCGCAAGGAGGTGCTCGCGAAGGTCCACGGGCTCTTCCCGGACCTCGAGCTGATCGGCGACCGGATGGCGGGAGCACTTTCCGGTGGCCAGCAGCAGATGCTCGCGATCGGTCGCGCCCTGATGCTCAGCCCGGTGATGCTGATCATGGATGAACCCAGCCTGGGGCTGTCGCCGCGCTACGTGAAGGATGTCATGCGGGCGATCCGCAGCGTTGCCGATACCGGCTTGCCCGTCCTGCTGGTCGAACAAAACATCAAACAGGTGCTCCAGGTCAGCGACCGCGCCTATGTGCTCGAGAACGGCCGCCAGGTGCTCGACGGCACATCGGCCGAGCTGCAAGGACATCCCCTGATCCGCAAGGCGTATCTCGGGCTCTGAGCTCGCTCGGGCGTTACAGTGGGGCATGCCCCCCGTTGCCGGAACCCTCTGGACCATCGGCCATTCCACCCGCGAATGGCCGGTGTTCGTCGATATGCTGGTCGAGGCCGGCATCGAGCTGCTCGTCGATGTGCGCCGCTTCGCGGGATCGCGCCGCCATCCCCAGTTCTTCGGTGAATCGATGGCGCGAGCGCTGCCGGCGCAGGGCATCGCGTACATGGCGTTTCCCGAGCTCGGCGGTCGCCGCAAGCCGCGCACGGATACCCGCAACACGGCATGGCGCAACGAGGGCTTTCGGGGCTACGCGGACTATATGGAGACCGACCCGTGGCGGGATGCCCGGGACCGGCTGGCCGACCTGGCGCGTGATCGCCGCGTCGCGGTCATGTGCGCCGAGGCGGTCTGGTGGCAATGTCATCGTGGGCTGATAGCCGACGACTTCAAGGCCCGGGGCTGGGAGGTGATCCACCTGATGGCGCCGGGGCGCAGCGAATCGCATCCGTACACCGCGGCGGCCCGCCTGCTCGATGGCCGGCTCGACTACTCCGCGCCGGAGCCTGCCCAGGGCGACCTCTTCTGACCCGCGTCAGAGCTTGATCTTCGGATCGAGCCAGTCGCGCAGCGAGTCGCCGAAAAGATTGAAGGCGAATACCGCGAGGCTGATCGCCAGTCCCGGGAAGACGATCATCCAGGGCGCCTGCTGGTAGAAATCGATCGCCGAGCCCGAAAGCATCAGGCCCCAGGCGGGCGTCGGTTCGGTGACCCCGAGACCGAGGAAGGACAGCGAGGCCTCGAGCAGGATCGCCTGGCCGACGAAGGCGGTCAGCATGATCAGGTAGGGTGCGACGACATTGGGCACGATGTGTCGCAGGATGATCCGCTGATGCGAGAAGCCCGCGGTGCGGGCCGCATCGATGTAGGGCATCTCGCGAATCGCGAGCGCCGATGAGCGCACGACCCGCGCGACCTTCGGCACCATGGGCAGGCCGATCGCGATGATCAGGTTCCAGTCGATGCCGAAGACCACGTTCTTGCCCAGCACCGAGACCACCGCCAGCGCCAGCACGATGATCGGGAACGCCAGGATGATGTCCATCAGGCGCTGGATGATCATGTCGATGCGTCCGCCGAAGTAGGCCGAGGCGACGCCTATCATCGCGCCGATCGAGGAGCCGATCAGCGAGGACAGGAAGCCCACCGCCAGCGCGGTCTGGGAGCCGTGGATGATCCGCGACAGGACATCGCGCCCGAAGTTGTCGGTGCCCAGCGGATGCTCGAGCGAAGGCGCTGCCAGCAGGTTGCCGTAGTCGACGGTGAGCGGATCGTAGGGCGCGACCCAGCGCGCGAAGATCGCGGCGAGGATCATCAGGAGGATGACGCCGAGGCCGGCGGCGCCCAGCGGCTGCTGGATGATGAAGGCGAGCGCCGGATGGCGGCGCTTTGGCACCTTGTAGGTGATTGCGACGGTATCGGGCACGGCGCTCATCAGCTGTAGCGGATCCGGGGATCGAGCCAGGCATAGAGCAGGTCGATCAGGAAGTTGATCATGATGAAGAAGCTCGCCACCAGCAGCACGAGCGCCTGGACCATGGTGAAGTCGCTGCGCGAGACCGCCTCGACGAACAGCTTGCCGATGCCGTTGAGGTTGAAGACCTGTTCGGTCACGACCAGGCCACCGATGAGGAAGGCGAACTCGAGCCCGACCACCGTGACCACCGGCAGCAGGGCGTTCCTCAGCGCATGGCGGATGACGACCAGGCGCTCGAACACGCCCTTGGCGCGCGCCGTGCGGATGTAGTCCTCCTGCAGCACTTCGAGCAGGGTGGAGCGCATCATCCGGGTCGATACCGCCGAATAGCGATAGCCGACGGCGAGCGCCGGCCATATGAGTTGCGACAGGTTCTCCTTCGGATTCTCGAAGAAGGGTGTGAACAGCACCGGCGGATGCCAGTGAAAGAGGGTGAGAAGGGACAGGATGATGATCATCCCGAGCCAGAACGAGGGGACGGCAAGCCCTGCGATCGAGATGACCCGCACCAGGTGGTCGATCCAGCTGTCCTTGTACAGGGCCGACAGCGTGCCCAGGGGAATCGCGATGAGCACGGCGAGGATGGTCGCCATCACCGCGACCTGCAGCGACAGCGGCAGGCGCGAGGCGATCTCCTCGGAGACCGGCTTGCCGGTCCACATCGAGACGCCGAAATCGCCGGTCGCCATGCCGCCGAGCCATTTCACGAACTGCACCGGGATCGGCTGGTCCAGGCCCAGGCGCACGCGCTCGGCATCGATCACGTCCTGGGGGACGTAGGCGCCTTCGCCGCGGAGCATGACTTCGACGGGATCGCCCCCCATCATGCGCAGCATCAGGAAAACCAGGATCGCGACCCCGAGCAGGGTCGGGATCATCATCAGCAGGCGCTGGGTGACGTAGCGAAGCATCGATCGACGGTCGGGGTTGAATTCGCCGCGAGCCGGCGTGCCGGCTCGCGGTGCCTCGCTCAGCTCAGCGGTCGAGCCAGACGTTGGTCAGGTCCTGGCCCACGTAGTGGCTGGGTGTCATGTCCCAGCCCTTGAGCTCCTTGTGGAGCACGACGATCCGATGCCACCAGATGGTCGGGATCACATAGGACTCTTCGAGCAGGTGCTGCTCGAACTCCTGCACGATCGCCTTGCGCTTGGCGCGGTCGAGCTCGCCCGACTGCCGGTCGTAGAGCTCGTCGAGCTTGCGATCGGTGTGGCCCGAGTAGTTCAGCGCCGAGCGGTCGGCCGAGACGTACTTCATCAGCGCCAGGTTGGGCTCGTCCATGAAGTCGCAGTTGAAGTCGAGCGCCGCGTCGTAGGTGGGATTGCCACGCTGCTGGGCCGCGAGGTAGAGGCGTGTCTCGAGCTGCTCATGCTCGACGTTCAGCCCGATCTGGCGCCACTGGTCGATCAGGAAGACGCCCACCGGCGTGTACGGCATCGCCACGTTGCGGTTGGTCAGCTTGAACTTCAGATTCTCGGCCCCGGCTTCCTTGAGCAGCCTGCGCGCTTCGGCTCGCGAGGCCTCGATGTCGCGCGAGAACCCGGGTAGCTCGAGCAGGTCTTTCTCGCCAGTCGCAAGCTCGTAGCCCGGGCGCATGACACCGCCCACATGCCGCACCAGCGCGATCTTCTGGAGCGCCTCGGCGCCGGCCCAGCGATCGATCGCCAGCGACAGGGCGCGACGCACGCGCGCATCGTCGAAGGGCTTCTTGGAATTGTTGAAGCTCACGACCAGGCTGCACGCCCAGGGCGATTCGAGCACTACGGCGCGATCGCCGAGGGCCTGCACGAGCCGGTCGCGATCGGCGGGCGAATGGCCACGGAACTCGGCCAGTACCTGTCCGGCCGACAGGGCGTTGACCATGGCGGCGCCGCGCATGAACACCGCGCGATACTCGTCGAGATAGGGTTTGCCGGGTTCGAAATAGTCGGCGAACTTCTTCCCGACCCAGTGCGAGCCGGCCTGGTGCTCGACGAAGGTGAAGGGGCCCGTGCCGAGAACGGTGCGTTCCGGGAACTTCGGGTCTTCCTTGAGCTTCGCCGCGCTGTAGACGCAGTCCCAGGGCGAGGCGAAATTGGCGAGCATCGAGGCGTTCGCCTTGGAGAGCTTGAAGATCACCGTGTGATCGTCAGGCGTCTCGATCGAGGCGATGTCGCGGTAGCTCTCGACCCGCAGCGAGCGTACCCCCTCGGGCGGATTGCGCAGGCGGTCGTAGGTCGCGCGTATGTCCTCCGAGGTGAACGCCGAGCCGTCGTGGAACTTGACGCCCTCGCGCAGCTTGAAGGTGAAGGTCAGGCCGTCGGCTGACACTTCCCAGGATTCGGCGAGATCGCCGGTGATCTGCGGATAGTTCGGTCCGTCGAACTTCAGCAGGGTGGAATAGTGCGGTCGCACCGGATGGATGAATGCGAACGAACTCTGGGCATGGCAGTCGTAGTTCGGCGGCTCGGCGCTGACCGCGAAGTTGAGGGTGCCGCCGGGCTTCGGGGTCTGGGCGAGCGCCGGCGTCGCGACGGCTGCCAGGGCGACTGCAAGAACTGCATGACGGAATCTCATCGGATGTCTCCTCCGCGGTTTCGGCGCCGATGGGCTCTGCGGCCCTGCGACGCATCTGTTGAACCAGGTTTCGCTGACTTCCTGCCTCCTGCCTTCTTCTATGCCTTGATACACGCCGTGAAATGGCGTGGCTTGATCTCCCGCAGTTCCGGTACGCCTTCCCGGCATTCGGAAGTGGCGATCGGGCAGCGGGTGTGGAAGACGCAGCCGCTGGGCGGTGCGAGCGGGCTCGGGACTTCGCCGCCGAGCACGGCGCGCTCGCGTTCGAGCAGCGGATCCGGGATCGGGACCGCATCGAGCAGTGCCTTCGTGTAGGGATGCAGCGGATCGCTGTAGAGCGCGTCGCGATCGGCGATCTCCATCACGCGGCCCAGGTACATGACGATCACGCGATCGGAGATGTGGCGGACCACCGCCAGGTCGTGGGCGATGAACAGGTAGGTCAGCCCGAGCGACTTCTGCAGGTCCTCGAGCAGGTTGATGATCTGCGCCTGAATCGAGACGTCGAGCGCCGAGACGGGTTCGTCGCAGACGATGAAGCGCGGCTCCAGCGCCAGCGCCCGGGCGATGCCGACGCGCTGGCGCTGGCCGCCCGAGAGCTCGTGCGGATAGCGCTCGGCCATGTAGTCGTACAGGCCGACCTGCTCGAGCAGTTCCGCGACGCGTCGCCTCGCAGCGGCGCGATCGGGCACCAGGCCGTGCACCAGCGTCGGTTCGGCGATGATGTTGCCGATCGTCATTCGCGGGTTCAGCGAGGAATAGGGATCCTGGAAGATCACCTGGACCGCGCGCCTATAGTGCTTCATCTGGGCGGCGTCGGCACGGGTGATGTCCACGCCGTCGTAGACGATCCGACCGGCGACTTCGCGCTCGAGCCGCAGCAGGGTGCGCCCGGCCGTGGTCTTGCCGCAGCCCGATTCGCCGACCAGGCCGAGGGTTTCGCCGGCGTGCAGGCTGAACGAGACGTCGTCGACCGCTCGCACGACCGCCGCGCTGCGCTTGCCGATGCCGCGCCCCACCTCGAACCAGGTCTTGAGGCCATCGACAATGAGCAGCGGCTCGCCAGCGAAGTCCTTCGCCGTGCTTGCGCCGGAGATCTCGTCCGAGGGCAGGCCGATCGCCCGCGCCCCCCTGGTGGCCAGTTCCGCGGCGCGCAGGCAGGCCGAGCCGTGGTCCGGCTCGATCGTCTCGACCTCGGGCAGCTGCGCCTCGCAGGCGTCCTGGCGTGCCGCGCAGCGTGCCGCGAAGCGACAGCCCGGTGGCGGCGCCAGCAGGTTCGGCGGCAGTCCGTCGATCGTCGCCAGGCGCGCGCCGCGCGGGCGATCCAGGCGCGGCACCGAACGCAGCAGGCCGACGGTATACGGATGCAGCGGCCTGGCGAACACCGCAGCGGCGCTGCCCTGCTCGGCCATGCGCGCCGCATACATCACGTTCACCCGGTCGGCATAGCGGGCGACGATGCCCAGGTTGTGGGTGATCACCACCATCGCGATCCCGAGATCGTGCGACAGCGTCTTCATCAACTGGAGGATCTGCGCCTGGATCGTGACGTCGAGCGCGGTCGTGGGCTCGTCGGCGATGATCAGCCGCGGGTTGCAGGCGAGGCCGATCGCGATCATCACCCGCTGGCGCATGCCGCCGGAGAACTGGTGCGGAAACTGGCCCAGGCGACGCTGCGGATCGGGGATGCCCACCATCGCGAGCAGCTCGGTCGCGCGCTCGCGCGCCTGTACCTGGTTCATCCCCTTGTGGATGATGAGCGGTTCCATCAGCTGCAGTCCGATGCTCAGCACCGGATTGAGCGAGGTCATCGGTTCCTGGAAGATCATCGAGATGTCGCGCCCGCGCAGGGCGCGCATCGACTCTTCGTCGAGCGCCAGCAGGTCGCGGCCCTCGAACAGGATCCGGCCGCGCACCACACGGCCGGCCGGTTTCGCGAGCAGCCGCATCACCGAGAGCGCGGATACGGACTTGCCGCAGCCCGATTCGCCGACGAGCGCCACCATCTCGCCCGGATGGACGTCCCAGTTCACGCCCTCGACCGCGCGCACGACGCCGCGCGAGGTCACGAAATGGACATGCAGGTCTTCGACGGAAAGCAGGGGGCTGCCCCCGGTCGGGGAGCGGGACGAAGGAGAACCGGAGACTTCGACGACGGGGCTCAGGATGCTTGTTTCGTGCACAAGACGGGCCAGCTGGGTTGTCGTGAATCCTCGACATCGCCAACCGGAGCATCCACCTTGGACGGCGGCCGGACCGCGCGCCCGGGAGAAACCGGTCGATTCCGTCTCTGGACAGTCCTTTCCGATTCGCCAGGTGGCGTGAGCCGGGATTCCGTGCATGCGCACGACCGGTGAAACGCATCGCTGCCCGGCGCCGATGACCCGATGCCCAGGACAGCCTTGCGCAACCTGGCGACGGGCGGCGCCCGCCTTGCCGACTCGTCGTGCGCTTGGCCGACAAGCCCGGCTGGGTCGGGAACCGTGTCTCTCGTCTCCTCCGTCAGTTCCGGTTTCGGGGCAGTGTGCCACAGTGTCCGGGCCGGGGGAACCGTCCGTCGGACAGCGGTAACTGGTGTTTTCCTCTAGCGATAATGGCGAGCTGTTCGATGGAGGTGATATGGGAAAGGGACGAATCCCGATGGGCGGGATCCCGCAGCGGAGCGATCGACGGAGCGCCATCGGCGCCATGGCGGCCGGCTTGGTCATGGCCGCATTCATGCCGCGGTCCGCCTCGGCGGTGATGGCCGGCGTGCCGCCGGATTCACCGGATGCCCGCATCGATCCGAACACGGCCGGCTCGCCCTGGGCCGGCGTGGGCGCCGTGCTCGTCGATGGCCGCATCTACTCGGGTGCACTCATCGGCCGGCGGCATGTCCTGACGGCGGCGCATGTGGTCGGCGCCGCGTCCGCCGGGCAGGTGGGCTTTCAGATCAATGCCGGTGACGAATCCCGGCGGATCGCCGCCGAAGCGGTCTTCCGCCATCCCGACTACCAGGACTCCGGCGATGCCTTTCCCCAGTTCGACGCCGCGATCATCCGCCTGGCGCGGGATGTGCCGGCCGCGATCCCGGTCTATCCCTTCTTCGAGGGGGCGGTGGTCACCGGCACACCCATCACCATGGTCGGCTACGGCGCCAGTGGGCGCGGCGACGAGGGACCGTCGATCGAGATTCGTGCGGACACCAGGCGCATGGGCCGCAACGTGATCGACAAGCTGGTTCCGGTTCCCGGCAGCAACACGCGCGCCGGCGTGTTCATCTTCGATTTCGATGGCCCGGATCCCGCCAGCAATACGACGGGTGGCGAAGGCCTGGGCAACAGCGTGGAAGCCTCGGTTGCCGTCGGCGATTCCGGTTCGCCGGCGTTCGTGGTCAGCGGCGAGCATCGGGCGATCGTCGGCATCATGGGTTTCGTCGACGATCTCGATCCGGAGCAGTCGCGCCTGTCCCGCTTCGGCGGCATCGGCGGAGGGACGCTGGTGGAGCCCTTGCGCGAGTGGATCGCGGAGATACTGCGGGACTGCTAGTCGTTCGGCCCGCGTTGCCTCATGATCGCCTTGAGCAGTGCAGCGCCGAGCGCGGACTTGAGGACCGCGCCGATCAGAAAGGGCGCGAGGCCCACCGCGATGGCCTTCTGCGCGCCGATGATCGTTGCTAGCCAGGAGGCGCCGACCAGCAGGCATACGGCGTTGCCGGCCAGCATCGCCGCGAAGGCGAGCAGGATGCGCTGGCCGTTCCATCCTCGTTCGACCAGCCAACCGGTCAAGACCGCGGCCAGCGGGAAGGCCAGCAGGTAGCCGCCGGTGGGCCCGAGGAAGCGGGCGACGCCACCGGTGCCCCCGGCGAACACCGGCAGGCCGAAGGCGCCTTCGGCCAGCCAGGCGAGAACCGTCAGTCCGCCCAGGCGCCAGCCATACAGGGCGCCGACCAGGGTCACCGCGAGCGTCTGCATGGTGATCGGCACCGGTATCATCGGCACGCTGATATGCGAGGAGGCCGCCAGCACCAGGGTGCCGGTGATCACTGCGAATACCTTGGTGGCGGGAGAACAGGTCTGCAGCCAGGCGGGTTGCGCCAGCGGGTGGCTTCGGGCGGATGTCGTGGAAAGCGTCATGATGCTGTGGCGAGATCGAGGGGATTCCGGATCATAGCGGCTTCGCCGCCGATGGCGTTTCGAGTCGGGGGCCGATCCCGCGCATCAGGTGGCCTTCCCCTCGTCCTGCAAGGCCATCAGGGCATTGCGGACCGAGCGCAGCACCTCGTCCGATCGCTTCGGGTCGGTCATCATTCTCGAGACCAGCAGGCCGCCGATCATCGCGCTGACGGCGAGCAGGGCGTCCTGGTCGTCTTCCTTTTCCATGACGTCGGCGACCTTCGCGACAAAGCGCTCGATGTACGCCTCCATCACTGCGCGCGAGTGCTCGTCGGCGCGCGCCACATCCGATGACAGCGCGGCCAGCGCGCAGCCGGTCTTGCGTGAATCGCGGTGGTTCCGGCTGAGGTAGCTGCGGACCACGCCAGCGTATGTCGGCGGCTTCGTGGGATCGGTCGCGAGCTTCGCCGTGGTCGCGCCGTCCTCGAGGGCGCGCTCGAGCGCCTGCGCAAGCAGGTCCGAACGCGAGGCGAAGTGGCCGTAGAAACCGCCATGCGTGAGGTCGACGCTGCGCATCAGCTTGCCGACGCTGATCGATTCCAGTCCGGTGTCCCGGATCTGCTCGGCTGCCTTCGCAAGGATGCGCTCGCGGCTCTGGGCCTTGTCGGCCTGCGAATAGCCCATGTCGATATCCATGATTCGGGTCTTGACAGCCTGGATTATAGTCATCATTCTGATGAATGATAGATATCATCCAGAATATTTCGTGAATGCCCAAACGACGGGCACTTGGACCGATTCATAAAAGGAAACCACCCATGAGCACCACACCCGAAGTCCGGATGAGCGTCGACGGACACGTCGCCGTGATCTCGCTGGACAACGTCGCCAAGAAGAATGCGATCACCCCGGAGCTGATGCAGCAGCTCTCGCAACACCTGACCACCTTCGACAATGACGACGACCTCTGGGTCGCGGTGCTCGACCCGGCCGGTGAGCACACCACCGCCGGCCTGGACATGCCGAAGTTCTTCGGGCCGAACGCTACGGCCAAGCCGATTCCGGCCGAGCAGATCGATCCCTTCGGCATGAAGAAGCGTTGCCGCAAGCCGCTCGTTTCAGTGGTGCATGGCATCACCTACACGATCGGCATCGAGATGATGCTCGCGAGCGACATCGTGATCGCCGCCGACACCGCACGCTTCGCGCAGCTCGAGTCCAAGCGCGGCATCGCGCCGCTGGGCGGCGCCCACTATCGCTACCTGACCCGTACCGGCTGGGGCAACGCCATGTACCACCTGCTGCTGTGCGACGAGTTCGATGCCCATGAGGCGTATCGCTGCGGCTTCGTGCAGGAGGTGCATCCCTTTGGCAGGCATCGCGAGCGGGCGCTCGAGATCGCCCACCTGATCTGCAAGTGCGCGCCGATCGGCCTGCGGGCGACCAAGCAGGCGGCGCTCACCTACATCGAGCAGGGCGAGCAGGCGGCGATCGCGGTCATCCCGGGCATCCGCGAGACCGTGTTCGCCACCGAGGACTTCAAGGAAGGCATCCAGTCCTTCGTCGAACGCCGGGAAGCCCGGTTCCAGGGCCGCTGAACACGGACACTTCGACCGGGCGCTGAACCGCCGGTCACGAGGATTCGGCTGTCCGGGCCGCGCGCCGATGCGAGGCGGCGGGCGCGAGCCCGGCGCCGCCCAGGCGTGCATGCCGGTCTGGACGCCCACGACCAGGGTGACGGCCGCCAGGGTCGCGGTCCGCACGTGTTCTCCCTTCTTGCGCGTTTGTCGCAACTTCCGCACCGTTGATCGGCATCGCGGCGCCGGCCTTGGGGCCGCTGGCTACCATCGGCGAGAATATCGGAACCCCCAACCAGCCTGGATGCAGGAGAAATGAGCGACAAGAGCGAGGGATTCCGGTCGTGGATGTGTCTGATCTGTGGATGGATCTACGAGGAAGAAGCCGGATCGCCCGAGGAAGGTATTGCCCCCGGCACCCGGTGGGAAGATGTTCCGATGAACTGGACATGTCCCGAGTGCGGCGCCCGCAAGGAGGACTTCGAGATGGTGGAGATCTGAACTATGAGCACGGAAGGCGAGCTCTCCGGCATTCGGGTGATGGTCATCGACGACAGCAACACCATCCGTCGCAGCGCCGAGATCTTTCTCGGCAAGGCCGGCGCGAGGGTGATCCTGGCCGAGGACGGCTTCGATGCGCTGGCCAAGATCGCCGACCACGAGCCCCAGCTGATCTTCTGCGACATCCTGATGCCGCGACTCGATGGCTACCAGACCTGCGCGATGATCAAGCGCAGCCCGCGTTTCCGCGACATCCCGGTCGTCATGCTCTCGAGCAAGGACGGCCTGTTCGATCGCGCCCGCGGCCGCATGGTGGGCTCCGACCGTTACCTGACCAAGCCGTTCTCCAAGGACAGCCTGCTCTCGACTGTCGCGGAGTTCGTGCGACGACCCGAGACGGTCTGAGAACCCATGGCGGCGCGCAAGGTGCTGATCGTCGACGATTCGGCAACCGAAAGGCACTACATGTCGGAGTTGTTCGGCAAGCAGGGCTATGTGGTGATCACCGCCGAGAACGGCGATGAGGCCGTCGCCAAGGCGCGCAGCGAGCGCCCCTCGGTGGTCGTCATGGATGTCGTCATGCCGGGTCGGAGCGGTTTCCAGATCACCCGTACCCTGTCGCGCGATCCGGCCACCGGCGCCATCCCGGTCATCATCTGCAGCAGCAAGAACACCGAGACCGACCGGATCTGGGGCCTGCGGCAAGGGGCCCGCGAATACCTGACCAAGCCGGTGCGGCCCGACGTGCTGCTCGCGCGGGTCGCCGAACTGGCGCGCTGACATGAATAACAAAGGCAATTCCCGCATTTCCCTGCGCGAATTCCAGACGCGGCTCAACGCGCGCCTCGAGCAGGCGGCCGACGCCGGCATCGATGCCCGGCTCGGCCTGGAGATCGGCACCGAGCGCTGGCTGGTCGAGCTGGCCGATGCCGGCGAGATCGTCCCCGTGCCCGAGCGCATCGTGGGGGTGCCGCTCACCCATTCCTGGTTCAAGGGACTGGTGAGCCTGCGCGGTGCCCTGGTCGGGGTGAGCGACCTCTCCGAGTTTGCCGGCCAGGGTCCGACCGCCATGGGTCGGGAGTCCCGGCTGGTGTCCTTTGCGAGCCGCTTCGGTGTCAATGCGGCGATCGTCGCAAGCCGGATGCTCGGCCTGCACGGCACCGAGACGATGACCCGCGAGGAAACCGACGATCCGCAGGGCGAGCTGCCCTCCTGGGTCGGTGCGACCTGGATCGATGTGGAGGGACGGCGCTGGCGGGAACTGTCGTTCGAACGGCTTTGCAGCGACGCTGCGTTCCTTGGGATCGGCCGCTGACGGCGAGGTGGATGGATGATGAAACTGGCGCTCAGGATGCCCCGCAAGAGCTCGCGCGCAAGCCGCGCCGAAGCTCGTGATCCGCTCGACGTCGACACCGCGATCGTTCCCGAGGAACTCGATTCCCTCGTGAGTGGCGCACCGCTGCCGCGCCAGACCGAGGCTCCCGATCCGGTGAAACCCCATCGGGGGACGGCGCAGCCGGCCGGCCGGCCGGCGGCTCGCCTGCCCGTGATCGGCCGCCTCGCGGACGAGTCGCGAACCCGCACCATGCTGATCGCGCTGCTCGCCGGGCTGGTGATCGCCTCCGGCTTCCTCTGGGCCTATGTGCGCCAGGGCTCCGAGCTCAATCGCCTGACCTGGGTGGCCGGTGACATCAACACACAGTCGCAGCTGCTCGCGCGCTCGGCCGATGCAGCCTTCGCGGGCCGGGTCGAGGCCTTCGACGAACTCGCCCGTGGGCGTGACGTCATCTCCCGCCAGATCACCTCGCTTCACCAGCATGGCGCGCCGCTCGGCCTGCCCGATGCCACCGATGACCGCATCGCGAAGATCGCCGAGTCCTGGCAGCAGACCATGCGCACCCTGGCGGCGCTGCTCGATTCGCGCCGCGCGGTGGAATCCGCGGTGGCGACCCGCGAGACGGTCCGCGCCTCGCTGCCGTCGATGCGCCAGGCGGCCGACCGGCTGCTTGCGGTGCGCGCCGAGGCCGGCGCCTCTTCGCGCGAGACCGCGCTGGCCGGTGAACTCGCGGTGCTGGTCGAGCGGCTCGGCCAGCGCATAGAAACCATCGGCGAAGCCGATTCCGTCGGACCTTCCGGCACCCCCGAGGTGACCCGCCTGGTCGGCATCATCAACTCGCATCTGGCCGAACTGCAGCGCACGATTCCGCGTGGCGGCTCGGATTCGCGGGCCCGTGACTCGCTCGGCCTGCTTGCCGGCGAGTTCGGTCGGCTCGACAGGCCGCTCACGGCCCTGGGCAACGACACCTCCGCGCTCCTGAACGGGCGGGCCGCCCACCGTGACCTGCTCGGGCGGGCCGACGGGTTGCGGGTCGATCTCGAGGCGATGCAGGCCAGCCTGCTCGGGGCGACCGATGCCCGTCGCTGGCTGCTGCTGCTGGCGGTCGGCTTCGCCGCCTTCGCGGCACTGGCCGTCTTCGGCCTGTCGCGCGCCTATGTCGGGGTGAGCCGGCGTCGCGCCGAGGATGCCGAACGCCAGCGCGTCGTCGCCGAGAACCTCGAGCAGGCGGCCAAGCGGACCAACGACCAGAACCAGGCGGCGATCCTGCGCCTCATGAACGAGCTCCAGGAGGTCGCCGACGGCGACCTGACGGTCCAGGCGACCGTCTCCGAGGACATCACCGGCGCCATTGCCGATTCGGTCAACTACACCGTCGAGGAACTGCGCAGCCTGGTGGCGCGGATCAACAGCACGGCCGAGCTCGTCAACGAGGCATCCTCGAAGGCGCAGATGACGGCCACCAGCCTGCAGGCGGCATCCGAGCAGCAGTCGCGCGAGATCAAGGAAACCGGCGAATCGGTCCTGCGCATGGCGCAACAGATCAACGAGGTTTCGGCGAGCGCCGCCGAATCGGTGCAGGTGGCGCGCCAGTCGCTGCGGGCGTCGCAGCATGGTTCGAGCGCAGTGAACAACGCGATCAGCGGCATGAACGGCATCCGCGACCAGATCCAGGAGACGGCCAAGCGGATCAAGCGGCTCGGCGAGTCCTCGCAGGAGATCGGCGAGATCG
The DNA here is from genome assembly GCA_041676645.1 of Burkholderiaceae bacterium. Lineage (GTDB taxonomy): Bacteria > Pseudomonadota > Gammaproteobacteria > Burkholderiales > Burkholderiaceae_E > JAMLIN01. Next base: position 27,929 of record JBAYRO010000018.1, read on the forward strand.
TCGAGCTGATCTCGGACATCACGGAGCAGACCAACGTCCTCGCCCTCAACGCGGCGATCCAGGCGGCCAGCGCCGGCGAGGCGGGCCGGGGCTTCACCATCGTCGCCGAGGAAGTGCAGCGCCTCGCGGAGCGTTCCGGCGAGGCGACCAAGCAGATTTCCGCGCTGATCCGCACCATCCAGACCGACACCCAGGATGCGGTCGCCGCGATGGAGCAGAGCACCCAGGGGGTGGTGGAGGGCACCCGGCTCTCCGACGAGGCCGGCAGCGCGCTGGGCGAGATCGGCAGGGTGTCCTCGCACCTGGCCGAGCTCATCGAGGATTTCTCCGACACGACATCGAAGCAGGCAGCCTCGGCCGGTACCGTCGCCCAGTCGATCCAGCGTATCCTGCTCGTTACCGAACAGACTTCCGAAGGCACCCTGCAGACGGCCGGTTCGATCCGCCAGCTCTCCGAGCTTTCGCAGGAGCTGAAGAATTCCGTGGCACGGTTCAAGGTCTCGTGATGACGACGATGCAGGACATCGCCAGTGAATCCACGGACACCGAAGTGCTCGTGACGCCCGGGCTGGAAACGCTGTCGTGGTGCATCGACGAAATCCGTCGCTCCTTCGCCGATGCGATGAGCCACCTGCAAGGGGCGGTCGAGACGGGCAGCGACAGCGCCACCGCGGCGCATGCCGCCCGAGCGGCAGCCCACCAGGCGGGGGGCGCGCTCACCATCATCGACATTCCCGGTCCGGGGCTGCTGGTCTCGGAGATCGAGGGCCTGCTCGACGATGTCGCCCGTGGCGATGTCACGCTGGGGGCCGGCGTGGTCAACCGGGTCGGCCGTGGCTTCGATGCCGTCGTCGGCTATCTCGACGAACTGCTCCACGACGGCCTGCAGCAGCCGCTCTACCTGTTCCCGTACTACAAGGCGGTGCTCGAGGCGCGCGGCGCCGACCGCATCGAGGCGGCCGAGCTCTTCATCGCGCCGCCCGCGCCGGATCTCGAGGCGAGCGGCGAGCTCGAACTCGACGCCTCGCAGCGCAAGAAGCTGCTCTCGCACTTCGAGCTCGGCCTGCTGAAGCTGCTGACCGGCGATGCCGCGCAGGAGGGCGCGGGCCGGCTGCTCGCCGCCGCGCGCACCATGCGCAAGACCACGATCGGGGCGCGCGATCCGGGTTTCTGGCTGGTGGTGGTCGGGCTGCTCGAAGCGCTCGCCAGCGGCAAGCTCGAGACCGACGTCTCGATCAAGCGACTGCTCGCGCGACTCAACCTGCAGCTGCGCAAGACCCTGGGCGACGATGCGCCGATATCGGCCCGGCTGCTGCGCGACTCCCTGTTCGCGATCAGCCGCATCCGTCGCCGCACACCCACGGTCGTCGAGGTCGTCGAGGCCTGGCGACTCGACGACGCGGTCCCGACCGACTATCGGGTGCCGCGCTACGGGCGCGTCGATCGACGTGCGCTGGCGACCATCGACGAATCGATCCGGCGCACCAAGCAGGCATGGGAGGCGCTTGCCGCCGGCGAGCGTCCGGAAGGACTGGGCGCCGGGCTCGCGACCCTGCGCGAGACGCTCGAGAGCCTCGGTATCGACGGTGTGGACGAGTTGGCCGCCGCCTGGGTGGAGGTCGGCAAGAGGTCCTCGCACGGTGAAAAGGTCGAGGACGAGCTCGCGCTCGAAGTGGCGGGATCGCTGCTCTTTGCCGAGGAGGTCTTTCGCGACGGGGTCGATCGTGATCCCACCGTGGGTCCGCGATCGGCGGAGCTGGCGAAGCGCCTGCGGGCCTGGCTCGCCGATGGCAGGGTCGACGAGCCGATGCCGCAATGGCTGCGCGAGCTCACCAACCGGGCTCATGAGCGGGCCACGATGGCGAGCTTCGTCGCCGCCACCCGCACGCGGCTCGGCGATGTGGAGCTGACGCTCGACGGCTATTTCCGCGACCGCAGCCGGCGCGAGGGCCTGCCGGAGGCGACGTCGGGATTGCGCGAGGTCGGTGGGGTGCTGAGCCTGGTCGGCCAGGAAGAAGCGGCCCGGGCGGCACAGATCATCGCCGACCAGGTCGAGTCGCTCGAGGGCGAAGCCGATGCCGCCAGCGACGACCACTGCGAACGGATCGCCGAGAGCGTGGGAGCACTCGGCTTTCTTGTGGAAGGCCTGCTGCGTGGCGGCCAGGATCCGGTCGAGTACCGGCTCGACGAGGCGGCGGGCACCTTCACGATGCATCCGCTCGAGCCCGACCAGCCGTCCGATGCACCGGCGGCCGGGATGCACGGTACGCCGCGTGAATCCGCCGAGGCCCGCTTCGACACGATCCGCGAAGCGATCGCCACACGGCTGCGCGGCGCGCTCGATCGCGGCGAGCGCATCGCGCGCGATGCCGCCATCGACGATTCCCTTGCCCAGTGGCGCGATGCCGCGCAGCTCGCGGGCGACGCGGTGCTGGCCAGGCGCGCCGACGACGCGTTCGCCGCTTTCGCCGACGGCGGCTCGGTCGAGCCCGCTCGTCTCGCGGCGATCCTCGATCTGCCGGGCGACTGGCGCTCGGTCGAGGCGGCGGTGGCCCAGGCGGTTGCCGGCACCGCGGACGAGGACGTCGATGCCGAACTGCTCGAGATCTTCCTCGCCGAGGCGGGCGAGGTGCTCGAGGCGATGCGCGACGCGCTGGCGACGATCCGTCGCGAGCCGTCCAACGACAACGCGCTCACCACGATCCGCCGGGGCTACCACACCCTCAAGGGTTCGAGCCGGATGGTCGGCCTTGCCGCGTTCGGTGATCTCGCCTGGAGTTTCGAGCAGCTGCTGAACTTCTGGCTGGGCGAGAACCGGCCGGCCAGCGACACCCTGGCCGAGCTGATCGATGTTTCGAGCGAGCGCTTCACGACCTGGGTCGGCCACCTGGAAGCCTCGCCCTCGGCGGTGTTCGACTGCACCCGGCTGATCGCCGCCGCCGATGCGCTGCGCGAATCGAAGCCGCTGCCCGAACGGCCGTGGATCGAGGACGAGGCGGTCGAGGCGGTCGAGGAGGTCGCGGAGGTTGAGGCGATCGAAGTGGTCGACACGTTCGAGGAGGCTGACGCGGTCGAAGCCATCGATGCGATCGAGGAAGCCCTGGTGATCGTGGCGTCGGCTCCGGTCGAGGAAGCGCCGACGGTCGATCTCCCCGACGATTCTTCCGAAACCGCCGAGCCTTTCGAATTCCCCGAAGCGTTTCCCGCAGCCCTCGATGAATCGGGGTACGAACAGATCATCCTCGAGGCGCCGGTCGAAGAGCCGCCCGGCGATTCGCCCGGTCTGGTCGAAGAGCCGACCGAGGAGCCGTTCGAACTGCGGCTCGATCAGGTGTCCGCGGACATCGCCGAGGCGATGCCCGAGGCAGCCGGCGAGCTGGGCTTTCCAGGGCTGCTCGAGCAGTCTCACGAAGCCGGCTTCGAGGAACTGGTCGAGCCGTCCTTCGGAGCCGACATCGAGGAACCGGTCGAGCCGTCCGTCGAAGCCGATATCGAGGAGCTGGTCGAGTCGCTTCCCGAAGCGGACATCGAGGAGTTCATCGAAGCGAGCGCCCCGCCGGCCAGCACGGACCCGGAGGCCTTGCCCGAGGAGCCGGTCGCCGAGGACGACATCCCGGTCCTGACCGAGATGGACACGATCGTCCCCGAGTCCTCGCACGAGGCCGGGGAAGACGATTCCCCGCCGCTGCTCACCGAACCGCTCGATGTTTCTCCGGAGGTGGCGGTGGCGCCGCTGGAGGAGGTCGAGATCGACGGGCGTCGCATCAGCGCCTCGCTCTACCGGATCTTCCTCGGCGAGGCCGACGAGACGATGGCGACGCTCGACGCCGATCTCGCCGACTGGCGCGGTACGCCGGCGCGCGCGGCGAGCGAGCCGGCCCAGCGCGCGATGCATTCCCTCAAGGGCAGTGCCGCGGTGGTCGGGGCCGACGAAGTCCATCGGCTCGCACAGGAGCTCGAACGCTTCCTCCTGCGCCAGCGGGCGATGGGGGTGCCGCTGCCCGAGCCGGAACTCGACGAGTACGCCGCGCTGCTCGATCGGCTCGCGGCAATGCTGCACCAGTTCGCCGCCGGCAGGATGCCGGAGCCCGAACCGGAAACCCAGGCGCGCGCGCATGCGCTCGCCGACAACTGGAGCAGCCGCCAGATCGCGGCGACCCCGCCGCCCGAGCCGGTCGTCGGCGCCGAGATGCATGAAGCTTCCGGCAACGGTGCGATCGTCGATGAACTCGATGCCGAGCTGCTGCCGATCTTCATCGAGGAGGCCATCGACCAGCTTCCGGAAATCGATGCCCGCCTGCGCGAGTGGCTCCAGCATCCCGCCGACCGAGCGCTTGCCCAGAACCTGATGCGACTGCTGCACACCGTCAAGGGCAGCGCCCGGATGGCCGGGGCGATGCGGCTCGGTCAGCGAGTGCACGAGATGGAGACTCGCATCGAGGCGGCGGCCGAGCTCGGTACCGTGCCGCTCTCCCTGATCGAGGAACTCGTCGTCGAGCACGACATCGTCATCGAGATGTTCGAGGCGATCCGCGATCCGGGCAGCGTGCCGGCGCCGGCCGATTCCACTCCACCGGCTGTGACGAGCGCACCCGCCGGGACGGTGGTCGACGAGCCGGCTTCCTCCGAATCACCGCCGTCGACGGCGGCCAGCGAGCCGGATTCGGCGGCCACGCCTTCGACCCCGCCGCCGGCCGGGATCGCCGCTCCTTCGCCGGCGACGATCGCCGCCGCGCTGGCCGAGCATGCCACCGGACCCGGTCTGGTACGGGTGCGCGCCGACCTGCTCGAGCGCCTCGTCAACGAGTCGGGCGAAGTCTCGATCGCGCGGTCGCGCCTGGACAATTCGCTCGATGCGATCCGCCAGTCGCTCTGGGATCTCACCGAGAACGTCACCCGGCTGCGAACCCAGCTGCGCGAGATCGAGATCCAGGCCGAGACGCAGATCCAGAGCCGCATCGCGGCCGCCCGTGAATCCCACGAGGAGTTCGATCCCCTCGAGTTCGACCGCTACACCCGTACGCAGGAGCTCACCCGGATGCTGGCCGAGTCGGTCAACGACGTCGCCACGGTCCAGCACAACGCGACCCGCAGCCTGGACGACGCGGGCCAGAACCTCCTGCGCCAGGGACAGGTGCTGCGCGAACTGCAGCAGAACCTGATGCGCATCCGCATGGTGCGCTTCGGTACCCTGGGCGATCGCCTGTACCGGGTGGTGCGCCAGGCGGCCAAGGAACTCGGCAAGCGGGTATCGCTCGACATCCGGGGCTCGGATGTCGAGATCGACCGCAGCGTGCTCGAGCGCATGGCTGCACCCGTCGAGCACCTGTTGCGCAATGCGGTCGCCCATGGCATCGAATCGCCCGGGCAGCGCGCTGCCGCCGGCAAGGCGGAGATCGGCGAGATCCGCCTCGCGGTGCGCCAGGAAGGCAACGAGGTGCTGCTCGAACTGCGGGACGACGGCAGCGGGCTCGATCTCGGACGGATCCGGGCACGCGCCGTCGAGGCGGGCATGCTCGGGGCCGACGAGACGATCGGCGAGCAGGGCCTGGCCGAGATGATCTTCCGCCCGGGCTTCTCGACCGCCGATGCGGTTTCCGAGATCAGCGGCCGGGGCGTCGGCATGGATGTGGTGCGCGCCGAGGTCGGCGCGCTGGGGGGCCGGGTCGAGGTCGTCTCGGAATCGGGGCAGGGCGCCCGCTTCATCGTGCACCTGCCGCTTACCCTCGCGATCGCACAGGTGGTCCTGGTGGGGGTCGGCGATCTGCGCTTCGCCCTGCCTTCATCGAGCGTGGAGCAGGTCATCCAGCTGCGTCCCCGGGCACTGGCCAAGGCCTACGCCGAGCGCCGGATCGACTGGCAGGGCGAGCCGGTGCCGCTGTATTACCTCGGTGCGCTCGTCGAGGCCGGCGACCAGCCGATTGCCCAGCATTACTCGCCGGTGGTGGTGATGCGGGCGTCCGGGCGGCGCATCGCGGTCCATGTCGATTCCGTGACCCGCAACCAGGAGGTCGTCGTCAAGAACGTCGGCCCCCAGGTGGCGAGGGTCCGCGGCGTGGGCGGGGCGACCATTCTCGGCAACGGAGAGATCGTCCTGATCCTCGACCTCGGGCCGCTGGCGGCGGCCGTCGGCGAGCCGGTCAGCGGCGGGCCGCTGCAGGTCCGCCCGCAGCGCCTGGCGGACGCGCCGCCCACCGTGATGGTGGTCGACGACTCCCTGACGGTGCGCAAGGCCACCCAGCGCCTGCTGCAACGCGAATGCTACGACGTCATGCTCGCCAAGGACGGGGTCGATGCGCTGCGCCAGCTCCAGGAGCGGGTGCCCGACGCCATGCTGGTCGACATCGAGATGCCCCGGATGGACGGCTTCGACCTGACCCGCCATGTCCGCAGCGACGCTCGGTATCGCCATGTCCCGATCGTCATGATCAGTTCGCGGACGGCGGACAAGCATCGCAACTACGCGGCTTCGCTGGGGGTCGACGCCTTCCTGGGCAAGCCCTATCCGGAGGCGGAACTGCTGGAACTGCTCCGCGGCTACCTGGCGCGGGTCCGGGCAAGCGGCGCGAACTGAGGCCGGAAGGACCGGAACGCCACCGCAAGGGCGCCGGTGGGCGGGACCGTTGCGCAAAAGACCCGTATACCTGCGGGGTCGTGACGGATTCCTCGTCCTGGCGTCGGGTCGGCGCTACACTCGCTACTATATATATAGTGCAGTCCTGGCGTTCAGGAGACGTAATGCAAGCCACGGATATTGGCAATCCGCGACACTTCCACAAGGTCGTCGATTGCCAGTGGGCATGTCCGGCACATACCCCCGTACCCGAATACATCCGCCTCATCGCGCAAGGCCGTTTCGCCGATGCGTACATGGTCAACTGGCGGTCCAATGTCTTTCCCGGAATTCTCGGTCGAACCTGCGATCGCCCCTGCGAGCCGGCCTGCCGGCGAACCCGGGTCGAGGATCCGGAGGTCACGGGCGGGCGGCCCGAGCCGGTGGCGATCTGCCGGCTCAAGCGGGTCGCGGCCGACTTCAAGGACGACATCCGCGCCCGCCTGCCGGTGCGCGGGGCTCCCAACGGCATGCGCGTCGTCTGCGTGGGCGGTGGCCCCGCCTCGCTGACCGTCGCCCGGGATCTCATCCCGGCCGGCTACCACGTGACGATCATCGAGCAGGATCCAGCCGCCGGCGGCTTCATCCGCACCCAGATCCCGCGCTTTCGCCTGCCCGAGGAGGTCATCGACGAAGAGGTCGGCTACATCCTCGATCTCGGCGTCGAGCTTCGCGCCGGCGAACGCGTCGAATCCATGAAGGCTCTGCTCGACGAGGGCTTCGATGCGGTCTTCGTCGGCAGCGGCGCGCCACGCGGGCGCGACCTCGAGGTTCCCGGCCGCCGGGAAGCGGCGGCCAACATCCACATCGGCATCGACTGGCTGGCCTCGGTGGCCTTCGAGCACACGACCCGGATCGGTCGGCGCGTCGTGGTCCTGGGCGGCGGCAACACCGCGATGGACTGCTGCCGCACCGCCCGCCGCCTGGGCGGGGAGGATGTCCGGGTCATCGTGCGCTCCGGCTTCGACGAAATGAAGGCCAGCCCCTGGGAGAAGGAAGACGCGATGCACGAAGGCATCCCGATCCTCGACTTCCGGGTTCCCAAGGAGTTCCTCCACGACAACGGGCGGCTGACCGGTGTGCGCTTCGAGCGGGTCGAGGCGCGCTACGACGAGAACGGCCGGCGCAGCCTGGTGCCGACCGGCGAGCCCGACGAGATCGTCGAATGCGACGACGTGCTCATGGCGATCGGCCAGGAGAACGCCTTCCCCTGGATCGAGCCCGACTGCGGCATCGAGTTCGATCGCTGGGGCATGCCCAAGCTCGACGAAACCACCCTGCAGTCCAGCCTGCCGCATGTCTTCTTCGGCGGCGACGCGGCGCTCGGGCCCAAGAACATCATCTGGGCGGTCGCCCACGGCCACGACGCCGCGGTCTCCATCGACCTGCTGCTGCGCGACGAGGACGTCACCCGGCGCCCGCCGCCCGGCATGGTCATCACCAGCCAGAAGATGGGCATCCACGAGTGGAGCTACGACAACGAGGTCTCGCTCGCCAACCGGTTCAAGGTGCCCTGGGCCGATGCGAACAAGGCGCTGTCGAACATCCGGGTCGAGGTGGAACTCGGTTTCGACGTCGAGACCGCCTGGCACGAGGCCCAGCGCTGCCTGAACTGCGATGTCCAGACGGTGTTCTCGGCGCCGGCCTGCATCGAATGCGATGCCTGCGTCGACATCTGCCCCACCGACTGCATCAGCTTCGTGCAGAACGGGCCCGAGGAAGAACTCCGCACGCGCCTGAGCGCGCCCGCCCTGAACACCGAGCAGGACCTGTACGTCTCGGTGCCCGTCGCCACCGGCCGGGTGATGGTCAAGGACGAGGATGTCTGCCTGCACTGCGGCCTGTGCGCCGAACGATGTCCGACCGGGGCCTGGGACATGCGCAAGACCCTGATCGAAATGACGCACGCCGGGGCAGCCCCCCGGGTTGCGGCGGAGGTCGCCTGAAATGGCCGATGCAATCACTGCGGTTAACGACTTCGTCGTCAAGTTCGCCAACGTCAACGGATCGGGGTCGGCCTCGGCCAACGAGCTCTTCGCCCGCGCCATCCTGCGCATGGGCGTGCCGGTCAGCCCGCGCAACATCTTTCCCTCGAACATCCAGGGGCTGCCGACCTGGTACGAGGTCCGCGTCTGCGAGGATGGCTTCCTCGGGCGGCGCGGCGGCGTCGACCTGATGGTGCCGATGAACCCCCAGACCTGGGACCAGGACATGGCCGAGGTCGAGCCGGGCGGCTACGTCTTCTACGATTCCACCCGGCCGATGCCGCGCTCGAAGTTCCGCGACGACGTGCGCGTCATCGGCATGCCGCTCACCGAGATCGTCAACCGGTCCTACGATGAGCCGCGCCAGCGCCAGCTCTTCAAGAACATCATCTACGTCGGCGCGCTGTCGGCCCTGCTGGGCATCGATCCCGACGAGATCGAGCGGCTCTTCGCCGAGCAGTACAAGGGCAAGGAGCGCCTGCTGGAGGGCAACGTCCGGGCGCTGCACATGGGTCGCGACTACGCGCGCGACTACCTGCCCGAGATCGGCCTGTCGGTGCGCCGCGCCGACAAGGTCGGCGAGCGCATCTTCGTGGATGGCAACGCGGCCGCCGCGCTCGGCTGCATCTACGGTGGCGCCACCGTCTGCGCCTGGTATCCGATCACGCCGTCCTCCTCGGTGGCCGAAGCCTACGAGCGCTACGCCGCCCGCCTGCGCAAGGACCCTGTCACGGGCAAGGCGCGCTACGCCGTGGTGCAGGCCGAGGACGAACTCGCCTCGGTCGGCATGGTCATCGGCGCCGGCTGGAACGGCGCGCGGGCCTTCACCGCCACATCCGGTCCGGGCATCTCGCTGATGACCGAGTTCATCGGCCTGGCGTATTTCGCGGAAATCCCGGTCACGATCATCAACGTGCAGCGCGGCGGGCCGTCCACCGGCATGCCGACCCGCACCCAGCAGGCCGACCTGCTCGCCTGCGCCTATGCCTCGCATGGCGACACGAAGCATGTGCTCCTCTTCCCCGAGGATCCGCGCGAGTGCTTCGACATGGCGGCCGATGCCCTCGATCTCGCCGATCGCCTGCAGACGCCGGTGTTCCTCATGAGCGATCTCGACATCGGCATGAACCAGCGCCTGTCCGAGCCCTTCTCGCGCGACGCCTCGGCCGGCCTCGACCGCGGCAAGATCATGACCGCCGAGATGCTCGATACCGGCCGGGATTTCGGTCGCTACCTGGACGAGGACGGCGACGGCATCCCGTACCGGACCTATCCGGGCACCCATCCGACGCGCGGCTCCTACTTCACCCGCGGCACCACCCGCGACCGCTATGCCCGCTACAGCGAGGCGGGCCCGGTCTACGTCGACAACATGGAGCGGCTGCTGCGCAAGTGGGAAACCGCCCGTGGCATGGTGCCCAGGGCAAAGCGCATCGACGCGGCCAAGCCGACCGACATCGGCGTCATCTACTTCGGCTCCACCGCACCGGCGATGGACGAGGCACTGGCGCATTTCCAGGCCAACAAGGTGCACGTCGACGCCTTGCGCATCCGCGCCTTCCCGTTCGGCGAAGAGGTCGAGGCCTTCGTCGCCGCGCACAGCCGCATCTTCGTGGTCGAGCAGAACCGGGACGCCCAGATGCGCTCGATGCTGATCAACGAACTCGACGTATCGCCGGCCGTCCTGGTGCCGGTGCTGCACTACGACGGCACCCCGATCACCGCCCGCTTCATCGTCGGCGCGATCACGGAGGTGCTGTCGCCGTCCAACGTTACCCCGATTCGCAAGGTGGGCTGAGCCCATGACCTATCTCGCCAAGCCGCTGCTGCATCATCCTTCGCTCGCCCGCAACGAGGTTGGCCATACCCGTCGCGACTACGAAGGCAAGATCTCCACCCTGTGCGCCGGCTGCGGCCACGACTCGATCTCGGCGGCCATCATCCAGGCCGCCTGGGAGGCGAACATCGAGCCGCACCGGGTGGCCAAGCTCTCGGGCATCGGCTGCTCGAGCAAGACGCCCGACTATTTCCTGGGCAATTCGCACGGCTTCAACTCGGTGCATGGCCGGATGCCCTCGGTGCTCACCGGCGCCAACCTGGCCAATCGCGACCTGCTGTACCTCGGAGTCTCGGGCGACGGGGATTCCGCCTCCATCGGCCTGGGGCAGTTCGCGCACATCATGCGCCGCGGCGTGAACATGCTGTACATCGTCGAGAACAACGGGGTCTACGGCCTCACCAAGGGGCAGTTCTCGGCCACTTCCGACAAGGGTTCGAAGTCGAAGAAGGGCGTCGTCAATGCCGACAGCCCGATCGATCTCGCCAGCCTCGCCATCATGATCGGCGCGAGCTTCGTCGCCCGGGGCTTTTCCGGCGACAAGGAGCAACTCGTGCCCCTGATCCGCGCCGGCATGGTGCATCGTGGCGCAGCCCTGATCGACGTCATCAGCCCCTGCGTGGCCTTCAACAACCATGAAGGCAGCACCCGCAGCTACGACTACGTCCGGGAGCACAACGAAGCGGTCAACAAGATCGAGTTCATCCCGCGTCGCGACCCGATCGAGATCGAACAGACCGCCGGTACCACCCGGCCGGTGATGCTCCACGACGGCTCGACCGTCCATCTCGCCAAGCTCGGCGACGACTACGATCCCTCCAGCCAGGCGGCCGCGCTGGCGCGGATCGCCGAGCACCAGGCCCGCGGCGAGATCGCCACGGGGCTGCTCTACTTCGATCCCGATTCCGGCGACCTCCACGAGCACCTGGACACGGTCGATACGCCGTTCAACATGCTGGGCGCCCCGGAGCTGGTGCCGGGGTCGGATGCGCTGGACCGGATCAACGCGGGCCTGCGCTAGCACGGGCCCGTACGAGGCATTCCGCCCGGCTGACCGCCGGGCGTTTTGCGGGGCCCGCCCCCGACGTACAATCCGGTCATGGGTACCGGACTCGCATCGGCGCTGAGCAACCACTTCCTGATCGCCATGCCCGGCATGGCGGACTCGAATTTCGACGGCACCGTCGTCTTCATCGCGGAGCATGACGAGCGCGGCGCGCTGGGCATCGTGGTCAACCGGCCGCTCGAGCTGGATCTCGGCGAACTCTTCGAGCGCATCGATGTGCCGCTGCGTCCGCGCGAGCTCGCGAGCCGGCCGGTCTACTATGGCGGACCGGTCCAGACCGACCGCGGTTTCGTGCTCCACCAGCCCCGGGGCGACTGGACCAGTACCGTCGCGATCGGCGACGAGATCAGCCTGACCTCCTCGAAGGACATCCTCGAGGCGGTCGGCGCCGGCGACGGTCCGGTGCGGCTGCTGGTGTCACTGGGCTACGCCGGCTGGGGTCCCGGCCAGCTCGAGGACGAGATCGGCCGCAATGCCTGGCTGACGGTGGCCGCCGAGCCCGGACTCATCTTCGATGTGCCGGCCGACGAGCGCTTTCCGGCCGCCTTCGCGCTGCTCGGCATCGATCCGTCGCGGCTGTCCGGCGCGGCAGGGCACGCATGAGGACAGGCGGGGCCGCCCGGACCCTGCTCGCATTCGATTTCGGCCAGCGCTTCATCGGCGTGGCCATCGGCAACACCGTGACCCGTGAATCCCGTCCCCTCGAGCGCATCGCGGCGGTGCCGGTTGCCCGGCGCTTCGAGCGGATCGCCAGCCTGGTCGAGGAATGGGCGCCCGACGCGCTCGTCGTGGGCCTGCCGCTCGGGCCCGATGGCGAGGAGCAGCCCGCAACGGCGGCGGCCCGGCGCTTCGCCCGCCAGCTCGAGGGCCGCTACCGCCGACCGGTGGAGTTCGCCGATGAACGCTACTCGAGCCTGGCGGCCCAGGCCGCGGGCGCATCGGCGGGCGACGACGATGCCGATGCAGCGGCGATAATCCTGCGACAATATCTGCATGAGCATTGACAGGTCCTGAGCCGATGTCGACGATCGCCGATCCCGAAGCCAGCTATGGTGCGCTGCTCGCACAGATCCGGGCCGGCATCGCCGGGCGCGACATCCGCCTGGTCGGCATCCACAGCGGCGGCGCCTGGATCGCCGAGCGACTGCACCAGGACCTGGGCCTGGCGGCGCCGCTGGGCACGCTCAGTTCCGCCTTCCATCGCGACGACTACGGCAAGCGCCGCTACCTGCCGGCCGAATCCCGCCAGACCGAGCTGCCCTTCGATGTGCGGGGCGCCGACCTGGTGCTGGTCGACGACATCCTGTATACCGGGCGCACCGTCAGGGCGGCCCTGAACGAACTTTTCGACTATGGCCGGCCGAACAAGGTCGAGCTTGCCGTGCTCATCGACCGGGGCGGGCGCGAGCTGCCCATCGAGGCTCGCTACTGCGGCGCGGTCCATCCACTGGACGCGCAGGCGAGCTTCGAGTTCTCGCGCGATGCGCACGGCCGCTTCGCCCTGCGGCTGGTCTGAGGCCGGCCCGACGAGGAACGCCAGACCCGACCATGCGACACCCCCAACTGCGCGCCGATGGTGAACTCCAGCACCTGCTGTCGATCGACGGCCTGTCGCGCGAGATGATCCATCGGATTCTCGATACCGCATCGAGCTTCGTCGGGGTTTCCGAGCGCGATGTCAAGAAGGTGCCGCTGCTGCGCGGCAAGTCGGTCTTCAACCTCTTCTTCGAGAACTCCACCCGCACCCGCACCACCTTCGAGATCGCCGCCAAGCGCCTGTCGGCCGACGTGGTCAACCTGAACATCAATACCTCGTCGGCATCCAAGGGCGAGTCGCTGCTCGACACCATCGACAATCTCGCCGCGATGGACGCCGACATGTTCATCGTGCGCCACGCCCAGAGCGGCGCGCCCTACATGATCGCGCAGCATCTCAACCAGATGCGCGGCGATGCGGTCAGCGTCATCAACGCCGGTGACGGGCGCCATTCGCATCCGACCCAGGGCCTGCTCGACATGTACACGATCCGGCACTTCAAGGGCGATTTCACCAACTTGCGGGTGGCGGTGGTGGGCGACGTGCTGCATTCACGGGTGGCCCGCTCGGACATCCAGGCGCTGTCGATCCTCGGGGTGCCCGACCTGCGGGTGATCGGCCCGCTGACCCTGGTCCCGGAAGGCATCGAGAGCATGGGCGCGCGCGCCTTCACCGACATGCGCGAAGGGCTGCGCGATGTCGACGTGATCATCATGCTGCGCCTGCAGAACGAGCGCATGCGCGGCACCTTGCTGCCGTCGGCGCAGGAATACTTCAAGCAGTACGGCCTCACCCGCGAGAAGCTCGCGCTCGCCAGCCCGGATGCGATCGTGATGCACCCGGGGCCGATGAACCGGGGGGTCGAGATCGAGTCCGCGGTGGCCGACTGCCCGCAGGCGGTGATCCTCGACCAGGTCCGCTTCGGCATCGCGGTGCGGATGGCGGTGATGAGCATGCTCGGAGCGCATCGCGAATGAGGCTCTCGATCCGCAACGCTCGCCTGATCGACCCCCGGGCCGGCATCGACCGACAGGCCGATCTGCATATCGCGCAGGGCCGCATCGTCGCCAGGGGCGCGGCTCCGGCCGGCTTCGAGGCCGAGCGCGAGATCGATGCGAGCGGAAGCTGGGTCCTGCCCGGGCTGGTCGACCTGGCCGCGCGGCTGCGCGAGCCCGGCCATGAATACATGGCAACCCTCGATACCGAGCTGGATGCGGCGCTGGCCGGTGGCGTCACGGCGCTGTGCTGTCCGCCCGACACCGATCCGCCCCTGGATGAACCGGGGCTGGTCGAGATGCTCAAGCATCGCGCCAGGCTGCTCGACGGGGCGCGAGTCTATCCGCTGGGCGCGCTCAGCGTAGGGCTGCGCGGCGAGATCATCACCGAGATGGGCGAGCTCAGCGACGCCGGCTGCATCGGCTTCGCCCAGCCGGGACAGCTCGTCGCGGACCTGCAGCTGCTGCTGCGCGCCATGCAGTACGCGCATACCTTCGGCTACACGGTCTGGCTCCAGCCGCGTGATGCGAATATCGGCCGCGACGGTGTTGCCCATGCCGGTCCGGTCGCCTCGCGACTCGGCCTGGCGGCGGTGCCGACCATCGCCGAGACCATCGCCCTGAATGCGATTTTCGACCTCGTGCGCGAGACGGGCTGCCGGGTGCACCTGTGCCGTATCTCGAGCGCGGCAGGCGTCGAGCTGGTCCGCAGCGCCAAGGCCGAAGGGCTGCCGATCAGCGCCGACGTGGCGGTCCATCACCTGCACCTGGTCGATGTCGACATCGGCTTCTTCGACAGTCGCTACCGGGTCGATCCCCCGTTCCGATCACAGCGCGACCGCGCGGCGATCCGGGCTGGCGTGCGCGACGGCACGATCGACGTCATCTGTTCGGACCATGCCCCGGTCGACGACGACGCCAAGCATCTTCCCTTCGGCGAGGCCGAGCCGGGCATCACCGGACTGGAGCTGCTGCTGCCCCTGACCCTGAAGTGGGCGAGCGAGGGCGGCATCGCACCGCTCGACGCATTGCGCCGCGTGACGATCGCCCCGGCCGAAGTCGCCGGCATCGAGGCCGGAACGCTCGAGCCCGGCGCCGTGGCCGATGTCTGCATCTATGCGCCCGACGAACCCTGGCTGGTCGGGCGGTCCAATCTGCGCAGCCAGAGCGTGCACACGCCGTATCTCGGTCTCGAGATGGTCGGCCGGGTCCGGCAGGTGCTGGTCAGTGGTCGGCTCGTCGGGGAGTAAGGAAGAAAATGGGGTCAGACACGGAAAATGGGGTCAGACACCATTTGCTCGCAAATGGTGTCTGACCCCATTTTCTTCTGACCGATGAGCGGGCTGCGGCGCCTGGTTCGGCTGCCCGGGCTGGTGGGCCTGCTGTTCGGGGGCCTGCTGACGGTCTTCCTCGTGTTTCCGCTGGTCTCGCAAACGCGTCGCGATGCCCTGGTGCGGCGCTGGTCGCGCATGCTGCTTGCCTGCTGCGGCGTACGGGTGCGCGAGGTCGTGCGTACCGGAGGCGAGGCGCTGGCGGACCAGGGCGGCGGCCGCATGCTGCTGGCCAACCATATCTCCTGGCTCGACATCTTCGTGATCGACGCGATCGCGCCGGCGAGCTTCGTCGCCAAGAGCGAGATCGCCCGCTGGCCACTGGCGGGAACCCTGGTGGCCCGGGTGGGCACCGTCTTCATCGAACGCGGCCGGCGCCGGGCGGTGCGCGACGTCATCACCGCGCTCTGCCGGCGGCTCGAGGCGGGCGGGCGCGCCGCTGTCTTCCCCGAGGGCACCACCACCGATGGTGGCCGGATCCTGCCCTTCTTCGGCAATCTCGCGCAGGCGGCGATCGACGCGAAGGCGCCGGTGGTGCCGATCGGCCTGCGCTATGTCGATCCGGACGGCATCCCGAGCCATGCAGCGGCCTTCATCGGGGACGACCACTTCCTGGATGCGGTATGGCGCATCACCGGCCATCCCGAACTGATCGCCGAGATGCATGTGCTGCCCGCCATCGACGCAAGCGGCATGACGCGCCACGCGCTTGCCGAGCAGGCGCGGCTTGCGATCAGCCGGTCCCTGGACATTGCGCTGGACGACACGCTACCTGCGTTCTATCGCGATCGCGCAGCCTGATCGCCGTCAGTTCGCCACCCCATACGCAGCCGGTGTCCAGCGCCAGCAGGCCGGGCCGCTCGACGAGGCCGAGCGCGGACCAGTGGCCGAACACCATCGTGGTGTCGGCGGTGCGCCGGCCGGGCCAGTCGAACCAGGGCAGGTAGCCGGCGGGCGCCGTGGCGGGCGATCCCTTGTGATCGAAGTCCTGCGAGCCGTCGGGTGCGAGCAGACGCATCCGGGTGAGCGCATTGATGATGGTGCGCAGGCGATCGGCCCCGGCCAGCGAATCATCCCAGCGCGCCGGCGTGTTGCCGTACATCTCGCGCAGGAAGTCGATCCAGTGCCTGCCGGCGAGCACCCGTTCAACCTCGGCGGCGCGTGCCAGCACATCGTCGACGCTCCACTGCGGGAACACGCCGGCGTGGACCATCAGGTAGCCATCGGCGCCCACCGCGAGCGGGCGGCGGCGGATCCAGTCGATGAGCTCCGTGCGGTCGGGGGCGGCGAGGATCTCGTCGAGCGTGTCGGTATCGTGGGCCGGCCGGATGCCGGCATGGACGGCCAGCAGGTGGAGATCATGGTTGCCGAGCACACAGGTGGCGCGCGGACCCAGGGCGCGCACCATGCGCAGCGTCTCGAGCGAGGCGGGACCCCGGTTGACGAGATCGCCCGCGAACCAGAGCGGTTCGTCCGAAGGCAGGCGTTCGAGCAGCTGGCGCAGGCAGGCGGCGCAGCCCTGGACGTCTCCGATCGCGATCATGGAAGGATCATGGGGCCGCCGCCATCGTGAGACGAGCGGATGCGAACGGCCCGGGCACCGGTCCCTAGGCCGACAGCCGGCTGGTTGCGCCGGGATGCAGCGGGATCACCTTGGCGGCGGGATCCTCGTAGGGCTGGTACTCGGGGACGAAGCGCACCAGGCCGGCGCGGACATCGGCATCGAGCAGATTGCTGGATTCGGTCAGCCACCCCATCACCTGTCTTTCCCAGGCTGCGCCCGGCGCTTCGAAGGGACGGGCCACCCGCAGCTTGCGGTGGCGGGTCGGCAGCGTCGTCTCGTCGTTGGCGAGCAGCTCCTCGAAGAGCTTCTCGCCCGGGCGCAGACCGGTGTACTCAATGGCGATCTCGTCCTCGGTGAGGCCCGAGAGGCGGATCATGTCGCGGGCGAGATCGGCGATGAGCAGAGGCTCGCCCATGTCGAGCACGAAGATCTCGCCACCATTGCCCATGCGCGCCGCCTGCAGCACGAGCTGGGCGGCTTCCGATACCGACATGAAGTAGCGACGCATCGCCGGATCGGTGATCGTGATCGGCCCGCCCCGGGCGATCTGGTCCTTGAACTTCGGCACCACGCTGCCGGTCGAGCCGAGCACATTGCCGAAGCGCACGGTGACGGTGCTGGTCTGCGGATTGCGCACCGCCCATTCCTGCAGGAGCATCTCGGACAGGCGCTTGGTGGCGCCCATCACGCTGGTGGGGTTGACCGCCTTGTCCGTCGAGATGAAGACGAGCTGCTGCACCGGGAAGCGCGAAACCGCTTCCAGGAGGCGCATCGTTCCGAGGGTGTTGTTCTGCACCGCCTGCCAGCTGTTGCCGGTTTCCATCAGCGGTACATGCTTGTAGGCGGCGGCGTGAAAGACGACTTCGGGCGAATGGCGCGCGAAGACATCGAACAGGCGGCGCTCGTCCTTGATGTCGGCGATCACGGGAATCACCTTCACCTCGGGGTGGTCGCGGCGTAGTTCCTCATGGATCTGGTAGAGCGGGTATTCGCCGATCTCGAGCAGGATCAGCAGCTTGGGCCGAAAGCGCGCGATCTGCCGGCACAGCTCCGAGCCGATCGAACCGCCGGCACCGGTGACGAGCACGGTGCGCAGGGTGAGCAGCTGGCGCAGCCCGCCGATGTCGAGCTTGACCGGGTCGCGCCGCAGCAGGTCGTCGACCTCGATATTGCGGATGTTCGACAGGTGGATGCCCTCGGTCATCAGGGCATCGATGTCGGGAACGATCTGCAGCCTGACGCCGGCCTTCTCGCAGAGCTCGAAGGCGCGGCGGCGCACCAGGTGGTCGGCTTCGCCCACCGCGAGAAGCGCATGGCGGGCGCCGGTGGCGAGGCTGGCACGCGGGATGTCCTCCCAGGTGCCGAGCACCGGATGGCCCGAGATCTGCCGGCCAACCTTGCTGTGATCGTCGTCGAGCAGGGCGACGATCTGCCAGGCCGGCGAGCGCTGCAGCTGCAGGACGAGCTTGAAGGCGGACTCCCCGGCGCCGAGGATGAGCACCGGCTTGCCCTGCGCGGCTTCGGTGCTGCCCGGCCATTGCTCCTTCCACCAGCGGTAGGTCATGCGCCCGCCGCACATGAGCAGGATCAGCAGCAGCGGATCGAGGACGAGCGCCGAGCGCGGCACGAGGAAGCCTCGACTCCAGATGAACAGGACCGTGGTCTGGAGCAGGGCGGCCACGCCGACCGCCTTGGCGATCTGCTTGAAGTCGTGCAGGCTCGCGAAGCGCCACATGCCCCGGTAGAGCCGGAAGAACGCGAAACATCCGATCTGGATGGCCGCCACCACCGGGAAGGTGCGCAGCATCTCGGCGCGTGCTTCCGCCGGCAGGGTCATGCCGAAGGCGACGTAGTAGCTCACCCACCAGGCCAGCGCCACGACCGTGAAATCGTAGGCGAGCGCGATGAGGCGCCGGTGGCTCAGGGAGGGAGGCATGGCGGGCTCGGTTCAGCGGCTGGAAGCGGCGGGAGGAATCGGACGAGCCTGGACAACGAAATAGGCAAGCAGGTGGAGCATGATTATCCCAGCAATTTCATATATCGGGAAAGCCGCATCCGCCCGTCCCAGAAGCCAGAGCGCCGCGGCGGCATCGGCCAGCATGAGAAGACCGTAAGCAAACGCCGTGCCCACATGGCCCGCGCCGGCCAGTGCCAGTCGCTGGTAGGCGTGGTCCCGGTGGGCCTCGGACAGGCGCTTGCCCGCCAGCGCCCGACGCAGCAGGGTCAGGGTGGCATCAAGCCAGAAGGGCATGAAGACGATGCCCGGGAACCAGAAGGGCCAGTGGCCGGCCACCATGCCTTCGAAGGCGATCGCCGCGGCGAGGAAGCCCAGTGCGGTCGAACCGAGATCGCCGAGGAACACCCGGGCCGGTGGCCGGTTGTGGGCGAGAAAACCAAGCGCCGCGCCCGCGATGCAGGCCGCGGTCAGGCTGAGCGAGTCTTGCGGGGCGGCCAGCGCGAGCGCACCGAAACCGATCAGGGTCATCAGGCCGGCCAGGGCGTCCGAGCCGTCCATGAAATTGTAGAGATTCACCGCCCA